>JBJMVU010000036.1:0-3482 GCA_045810485.1 Massilia sp.
AGCCAGCGCTTGCGGCCGACGACTTCCTGCCGCCCGAACAGGCCTTCAGGCTGAACGCGGAACTGCGTAACGGCGGCGCCGTGCACCTCACGTGGGCCATCGCGCCCGGCTACCACCTGTACCGCGACCGCCTCGTGTTCGACGGTCCGCAGGTGGGCCAGCCCACGTTGCCGGACGGCGTGCGCAAGTTCGACAGCAATTTCAACAAGGAGATGGAGACGTATGCGGGCCAGCTGGCCGCCGACCTGCCGGTAAAAGCGGATGCGAAGGCGCCCTTCGTGCTGCGCGTGGGTTATCAGGGCTGCGCGGATGCGGGCCTGTGCTATCCGCCCGCCGAGGTGGCGTTCACGGTGGATCCGGCGGCGCCGGGCGTGCTGAAACTCGCTGCAGCCGATGTCGCGCCGGCGCCGCAGGCCGCGCCCGCGCCCCCACCCGCGCAGGAAGACGACAGTTCGCTCGCCCAGCGCACGCTGCAATCGGGCAGCGCCTGGCGCATCGGCCTCGCGTTCCTCGCGTTCGGCCTGCTGCTGTCGTTCACGCCGTGCGTGCTGCCGATGGTGCCGATCCTGTCGTCGATCATCGTCGGCGAGGGCAACGTCTCGCGCAGCAAAGGTTTTATCCTCGCACTGGCCTACAGCCTGGGCATGGCGCTCGTCTACACGGCGCTCGGCGTCGCGGCGGGCCTGGCCGGTGAAGGTCTCGCGGGCGCGCTGCAGAAGCCGTGGGTGCTGCTGACGTTCGGCGCGCTGCTCGTGGTGCTGGCGTTGTCGATGTTCGACGTCTACCAGTTGCAGCTGCCCAGCAGCCTGCAGAGCCGCTTGAGCACGACGAGCGGCCGCATGAGCGGCGGCCGCTTTGCCGGCGTGTTCGTGATGGGCGCGCTGTCCGCGCTGATCGTGGGGCCGTGCGTGGCCGGTCCGCTGGCGGGCGCGCTGCTGTACATCAGCCAGACGCGCAACGTGTGGACGGGCGGCTGGGCGCTGTTCTCGATGGCGGCCGGCATGAGCGTGCCGCTGCTGCTGACGGGCGTCTCGGCGGGCAGCCTGCTGCCGCGCGCCGGCGGGTGGATGAACCACGTCAAGCGCGTGTTCGGCCTGCTGCTGATCGCGGTGGCCATCTGGATGGTGACGCCCGTGTTTCCCGTCACGGTGGGGATGCTGCTGTGGGGCGCGTTCGCCGTGCTGTGCGCCGTGTTCCTGCGCGTGTTCGAACCCGTCGTCGCCGGTGCGGGCCTGGGCCGCTATGCCGGCAAGACGCTGGGCCTCGTGCTGCTGACGGGCGGCCTGCTCGAACTGGTGGGCGCCGCGAGCGCGGGCCAGGACGTGCTGCAGCCGCTGGCGCACCTGCGCGGCACTTCGGTCGCGGCCGCGTCCGACGGCAGGCAGGATAGGGAAACACGCTTCGAACGCATCCGCACGCTCGCCGAACTCGATCGCGTGCTCGCGTCGTCGCCCACGCCCGTGATGCTCGATTTTTATGCCGACTGGTGCGTGTCGTGCAAGGAGATGGAGCGTTTTACGTTTTCCGAACCGAAGGTCGAAGCGCGGATGCAGCAGGTGCGCCTGCTGCAGGTCGACGTCACCGCCAACAACGAGGAAGACCGCGCGCTGATGAAGAAGTTCGGCCTGTTCGGGCCACCCGGCATCATCCTGTTCAAGCAGGGCAAGGAGGTGCCGGCAAGCCGCGTCATCGGCTTCATGGCGCCCGACCGGTTCGCGCAGCACCTGTCCCGCCACTTCGCGTCTTGATAAAACTTATGAAACGACACGCCAAGGTCCTGATCCTGGGTTCCGGCCCGGCAGGCTATTCCGCCGCCGTCTACGCCGCGCGCGCCAACCTGAATCCCCTGCTCGTCACCGGCGTCGCGCAGGGCGGCCAACTGATGACGACGACCGACGTCGAGAACTGGTCCGCCGATCCGGACGGCGTGCAGGGGCCGGACCTGATGCGCCGCTTCGAGACGCAGATCGTGTTCGACCACATCCACACGGCGCACCTGCGCGAACGGCCATTGCGCCTGTCCGGCGACCAGGGCGACTACACGTGCGACGCGCTGATCGTCGCCACCGGCGCGTCCGCGCGCTATCTGGGATTGCCGTCCGAGCAGGCGTTCATGGGCCGCGGCGTCTCGGCCTGCGCCACGTGCGACGGCTTTTTTTATCGCGGGAAGGAAGTCGCCGTGATCGGCGGCGGCAACACGGCCGTGGAAGAGGCGCTGTACCTGGCGAACATCGCATCGAAGGTCACGCTGGTGCACCGGCGCGACCATCTGCGCGCGGAAGCGATTCTCGTGGAGCGCCTGCTGGCGCGCGTGGAGGAGGGCAAGGTGGACGTCCTGTGGAACCACGTGCTGGACGAGGTGCTGGGGGATACGTCTGGTGTGCACACGCTGCGGCTGCGCGGTGCGCGCGGCGGCATCAGCGTGCTGCCCGTGCACGGCGTGTTCGTGGCCATCGGCCACCAGCCGAATACGGCCATCTTCGCGGGTCAGCTGGAGATGGAAAACGGATACATCGTGACGCGCGCGGGACGCAACGGCCTGGCGACCGCCACGAGCGTTCCCGGCGTGTTCGCGGCCGGCGATGTGCAGGACCACATCTACCGGCAGGCGATCACCAGCGCCGCCAGCGGGTGCATGGCGGCGCTGGATGCCCAGCGCTATCTGGAGGAGTGACGCGGCTCAGGTGGTGAGCGGCTTGTAGCGGATCCGCTTCGGCTTGGCGCCTTCTTCGCCGAGGCGCTTCTTCTTGTCGGCTTCGTACTCCTGGTAGTTACCGTTGAAGAAGGTGACCTGCGACTCGCCTTCGAACGCGAGGATGTGGGTGGCGATCCGGTCGAGGAACCAGCGGTCGTGCGAGATGACCATCACGCTGCCCGCGAATTCCAGCAGCGCGTCTTCCAGCGCGCGCAGGGTTTCGACGTCCAGGTCGTTCGACGGTTCGTCCAGCAGCAGGACGTTGCCGCCCTTGAGCAGCGTCTTGGCCAGGTGCAGGCGGCCGCGCTCACCACCGGACAGGTTGCCGACGAGTTTCTGCTGGTCGGCGCCCTTGAAGTTGAAGCGGCCCAGGTAGGCGCGCGACGGCATCTCGAAGCGGCCGACGGACAGCATGTCGGCGCCACCGGACACGTCTTCGAACACGGTCTTGGCGGCGGCGAGGCTGTCGCGCGACTGGTCGACGAGCGAGACCTGCGCGGTCTTGCCGATGACGACTTCGCCGCTGTCCGGCTGCTCTTTGCCGGCGATCATTTTGAACAGGGTCGACTTACCGGCGCCGTTCGGGCCGATGATGCCGACGATGGCGCCGGGCGGCACGACGAAGGAGACGTTGTCCATCAACAGGCGGTCGCCGAAGGCCTTCGACACGTTCTTGAATTCGATGACGTCGTTGCCCAGGCGCTCGGCCACCGGAATAAAGATCTCCTGGGTCTCGTTGCGCTTCTGGTATTCGTATTCGGACAGTTCGTTGAAGCGTGCGAGACGC
>JBJMVU010000037.1:0-20174 GCA_045810485.1 Massilia sp.
GACGTGTACTACAATCAGCGACGACTTCATCAGACGCTTGGCTATCGTACGCCGGCCGAAGTCGAAAAAATGCACAGGTGTACCTGATTTAACCTGTCCACCATACCGGTGCATCTCACTCTGACCCCGAATTTCTAGCGGCGGCCGGACACGATGTCGAGCAGCGCCTGCAGTTCGACTGGCTTGGTGAGATGGCAGTCGAAGCCGGCGTCGGCCGAGCGCGCGCGGTCGGCGTCCGTGCCCCAGCCGGACAGCGCCACGAGCCGGGTCGCGCGGGTGTCGGGCTGCGCGCGCAGGCGGCGGGCGACGTCGTGGCCGTTCAGGCCCGGCATGCCGATGTCCAGCAGCGCGACGTCCGGCTTCACGCGCGCCGCCGCTTCGAGTGCGGCGTGGCCGTTGCCGACGACGTCCACCGTGTGACCGTGCCGCGCCAGCAGGTCGCGCAGCAGTTCGGCCACATCCGCGTTGTCGTCCGCGACGAGGATCCGCAGGCCGGCCGCCGCCTCCGCCGCGCCGGCGTCCGGCTGCGGCGGCGCGGAATGGGGCATCGACGCCAGCGGCAACTCGACCACGAACGTGCTGCCCTTCCCCGGCCCCGCGCTGTGTGCCCGCACGGCGCCGCCATGCAGTTCCGTCATCTGGCGCACGAGGTGCAGGCCGATGCCCAGGCCGCCGGATTCCTGCTCGGGATGACGTCCGACCTGCGTGAACATGTCGAAGATGCGCGGCAGCGCGGCCCGCGGGATGCCGACGCCGCTGTCCGCCACCTCGATGCGCACGCGGCCGCCCGCACGGCGCACGCCCAGCCCCACGCTGCCGCCCTCCGGCGTGTATTTCGCCGCATTGGTCAGCAGGTTGCCGATCACCTGGGAGAGACGGGTGGCGTCGGCATGCACGGCCAGCGGTTCGTCACCCACGTCGACGTGGAACTCGTGGCGCTTCGCCTCGATCAACGGCAGCGTCATCTCGATCGCGCGCAGCACGACGTCCTTCAGCGGCACGACGGTCTTTTTCAGTTCGACCTTGCCGCTGCTGATGCGCGCCAGGTCCAGCAGGTCGTCGACGAGGTGCACGAGGTGGTTGACCTGGCGTTCCATCATCGGCCGCACGCGCGCCAGCACGTCCGGCTTGTCGCCGCCGATGCGCAGCAGGTCCAGGCCCGTGCGCACGGGCGCGAGCGGGTTGCGCAGCTCGTGCGCGAGCGTCGCAAGGAATTCGGACTGGCGCCGGTTCGCCTCCGCGAGATTGTCCGCGAGTTCGCGCAGGGTCTCGCTGCGCGCGCGCTCCTCCGTCACGTCGCGCAGGAACACGGCGACCTGGCGGCTGTCGGCATCGCCCAGGCGCGCCGCGTACACGTCCAGCCAGCGCCCGAGGTTGGACGTGAATTGCTCGATGCGCACGGGCAGTCCCGTCGTCGCCACGCGTCCGTAGATGCGCGACCAGCGGATGTCGTGCCCGGGCACCAGGTCGCGGATCGTCTGGCCGGCCGCGTCGACGAGCCCCGTATGCCGTTCGAACGCGGGATTCACCTCGAGCATGCGGTAGTCGTACGGTTCGCCGGCCGCGTCGAACATCATCTCGATGATGCAGAAGCCCACGTCGATCGATTCGAGCACCGTGCGGTAGCGCTGCTCGCCGGCGCGCCGCGCCGATTCGCTGGACCGCAGGTCGGCCTCCGCCGCGGCCTGGCGCGTGATGTCGAACACGACGCCGGCCATGCGCACGGGCGTCCCGGTCTCGTCGACCTCCACGCGGCCGCGCGCGTTGACCGTCCGGTCGGCGCCGTCGCGGGCCCGTACGCGGTGCACGACCTGGTGCGGCTCGCGCGCGGCCAGCGCGCGCTCCAGGCTCGCGCGTACCGCGTCGACGTCGTCCGGGTGGATGGCCCGCAGGTAGTCGTCGAGCGGGGCCCCGTCCGCATCCAGGCCGGTCGTCACGGAAAACATGGCCGCGACGTTCGCGTCGGCGTGCACGCGGCCCGTCCCGAGGTCCAGCACCCACGTGCCGATCTCGCCCGCTTCGAGGATTGCTTCCAGGCGCGCGCGCCATGCCTGCGCCGCGCTTTCCGTCCGCACCTGGTCCGTCACGTCCATCACGGCGGTGACGGAGCCGGTAATGCCGCCGTCCGGCCCGAGCACGGGGGCCGAGCGCAGGATCACGGTGCGGCGCCGGCCGGGCGTGTGGAACGGCTCGATCTCGATCAGGTCGCCGTCGGCCCGCTCGCCGCGCAGCGCCCGCGCCTGGGCCCACTCGTCCGGCGCCACCGGCCGCCCATGACGTTCCGAGTGATCGGCCCACCACCCTTTCCACTCGGCGTAGTCGGCCACGCTGGACGAGCGCGGGTAGTCGCCCCACATCCGTTCCAGCTCGTCGTTGCACAGCACCAGCTTGCCGTCGCGGTCAGCGTAACTGATGCCGACCGGCGCGGCGGCCAGCAGCGCGTCGAGGCGGCTGCGCAGCGCGCGCGCCGTGTGGCGGGTTTCGTCCAGTTCCGCGCGCGTGCGGCGCAGCGCCTGTTCGGCCGTGTGCCGCTCGTGTTCCGCGCGGCGCAGTTCCATGAGGGCCATGACCTGGTCGCCCAGCGTGCGCAGCGCGAGGCGCTGCTGCACGGTGATGCCGTCCGGGCGCGGGCGCAGGTCGAGGATGCACAGGGTGCCGAGCGGGATGCCTTCCGGCGTGCGCAGCAGCGCGCCGGCGTAGAAGCGCAGGCCCGGCTTCCCGGTGACGAGGGGATTGCACGCGAAGCGGCTGTCGCAGGTCGTGTCCGGCACGACCATCAGGTTATCTTCCAGCAGGGCGAACTTGCAGATGGAGTCGTCGAGCGGCATCTGGCGCACGCCCAGGCCGACCTCCGCCTTGAACCACTGGCGATCGCCGGCGATCAGGTTGACGGCGGCGATCGGTGCGTCGAACAGGTCGGCGAGCAGGCGGACGATGGCGTCGAAGGCGGCCTCCGTCGGCGTGTCGAGGATGCCGTAGCGGTCGAGCGCGGCGAGGCGCGTCGTCTCGGGCCAGGAACAAAGGGATTGTGCTGTGGTCATTAAGGATGCCGTGCGGATTGGCAACAATGTACCACAGCGAATCGGGCGCACGGCACACGCGTGCGCCCCTGCCGATCACCCCGCGATCACTTCCGGATCAGCGACCACTGCTGGTTGGTCCCGCCGTTGGACGGATACTGGATGATCTGCGCGCCGTCCGCCGTGCTCTTGTTCTGCACGTCCAGCACCATGCCGGAGAGCTGGTTCGCGACCGTGTAGTAACCGGACGCGGGGCTGGCGAACCGCCATTGCTGCCCCTGCCCCGCCCAGTAGCCCCATTGCGCGATGTTCGTGCCGGCCGTCGTCGAATTGTTGTAGTCGTCCAGGCTCTTCAGGCTGTTGGCGTTGATGATGCTGTAGTAGCCGTCGCCGTGGCCGATCACGTACCACTGCTGGTGGCGCCCGTTCGCGTCCGTCGCCTGCTGGACCAGCGCGCCGTCCGCCGTCGACGCGCCCGCCACGCCGGACACCTTGCCGGACAGGCGCGACTTGAACGCATAGACGCCGTCGCTGATGCCGCCGCAGCCGGCGAAGTCCGTGAAGTTGCGGGTCAGGACCGGCCAGCCGGCGCTGTACGTCATGCGCTGGATGTCGAGCTTCGCATTGCCGTTGTCCGACAGGTCGTAGTAGTGCGTGGAGACGAAGTGACAGCCGTCCTGGCGCAGGTCGGCGATGTGCCCGGGGCCGCGGTACTTGCCGTCGGTGACCGGCAGGATCGTGCGGGTGCCCGAGTACGGCCCGCGGATGTTCGTCGCGCGCTGCACTTCCACGTAATAGGTCGAGTCGACGCCGTGGCAGCAGCTGCCGCGGTTCACGAACAGGTAATAATAGCCGCCGTCGCGCGTGATGTACGGCGCCTCGATGTCGCGGCCGGATCCGCCCCAGATGGTCGTCACGCTGCCGGCCAGCTTGCCGGTGGACTGGTCGATCTCGGCCAGGCCGATGCCGCCGAAGAACGAGCCGTAGCTCAGGTAGACCTTGCCGTCATGGTCGCGGAACAGCGCGGGGTCGATGGCGTTGATCTCCGCGCTGCCGCCGTACGACTGCACGACGATCCCGAGGTCCTGCCAGCTCGGGTTCTTCAGCGACGCGCTCCGCGCGACGCCGATCGCCGACGACGACGTGCCGAACGTCGACACCGAGTAGTACAGGTAGTAATAGCCGTTCATCTGGATGACGTCCGGCGCCCAGTACGACCCCGAGAAATTCGGGACTTTCTGCGTGACCCAGGCGGGCGGTGTCGCGAACACGGGCGCGGGTCCGGCCGCCCACGTCTTGAGGTCCTTCGACGTCGAATACCAGATGCCGGTGCCGGTCGTGAAGTTGAAATAGGTGTCGCCGTCCCTGGTGATGGTGCCCGGGTCGTGCGCGTTGTTCACGCCGAGCAGGTCGATGGCCCCTGCCGAGGCGCAGCCGAGCGCGAGGCAGCAGGCTGCCAGCAGCTTCTTGAACATGTGAGTCTCCTGTGTTTTATTTGTATGGATGGGTTAGCCCCGACACCAGCTTAGGCAAAGCGGGTGCCCGCCACCAATGAAATAAAACAGCCGGGCGATTGCGATTTCGGTATCAGCCGAGCGCCGTGTCGAGCACCGTCATGAGGATGAACCCGACAACGAGGGCCACGCTGGCCCACGTGCCGTTGCCGTTCTGCTGCGCTTCCGGCACGACGTCGTTGACGATCACGAACAGCATCGCGCCCGCCGCCGCGGCCAGCGCGAACGGCAGCAGGCCGGCCGAGACGCCGATCAGGATGGCGCCCGCGACGGCGGCCACGGGTTCGATCAGGCCCGACGCTACGCCGAGCGCCGCCGACAGCCCCCGCCCATAGCCGACGGTGCGCAGGGCCAGCGCGACAACGAGGCCTTCCGGCACGTCCTGGATCGAGATGCCGGTCGCGAGCGAATTCGCCTTGTCGACGTCGACGCCCGCGTACGCGACCCCGATCGCGAGGCCTTCCGGCAGGTTGTGCAGCGCGACGGCCCACACGAACATCCAGGCGCGCTTCAGCGAATGGGCCGTGCGTGGGTCGTCGCGTGCGAGGATGCCGTCGGTCGACATGCAGCGGTCGAGCACGAGCAGCAGCGCCGCGCCGGCCATGATGCCGGCGCCGACGGACAGGCTCGCGCCCCAGTTGCCCGCGCCGCCCGTCTTTGCGGCGGCCAGCGCGGGGATCACGAGCGAGAACGCGGTCGCCCCGAGCATCACGCCGCCGCCGAAGCCGAGGAAGCAGTCGTAGGTGCGGTTCGAAAAATTCTGTGAAAGCAGGATGGGCAACGTGCCGAGGGCCGTCGCGGCGGCGGCCGTCGCCCCGCCGACCAGCGCGCCGCGCACGTGCGGGACGCCGTCGAGCAGGCCGGCGACATAGCCGAAGCCCGTGAAAACCAGCACGGCGCAGCCAAGCAGGCAGACGGCGCAGCCGGCGAGGCGACGGGGGCGCAGGATCCAGGACAGGGCGGGTTGTTTGATCAAGGGTGATTCCATGCGGGGTGCAGATACAATTCGCACCGTCGCTCCCGCGCAGGCGGGAGCCCAGTTTCCTCGGCAGAACCGCGAAACTTGGGTCCCCGCCTGCGCGGGGACGACGCAGCAGGGTTCAGTGCAGCTTCGGCGCCCCGGGGCTCGGCTGCGCGCCCGGCTGCACGGTCATGCCGTCAGCCAGCGTCTGGTTGCCCATGCCCAGTTCCGCGCCGGTCGTCGGATCCACGTTCGGGTCGGACATGGTGCGCTCGGCCATCTGCCTGAGGATGTCGATGTCCTTCGCCGGCAGCTTGACCTCGGCTTCGCCCGAGCCGCCGTCGACGGCCATCTGCTTCTCGCGGTCCGTGACGAAGTCCCAGTTCTCGCCCTGGTTCCATGAGCCGCGCACCTCGCCCGGACCCTGCGACATGTTGAAGTAGGTGTTGGCGAAGCGCGGGTCGCCCGGCATTTTCCCGGACGGGAAGTTCGGCTGGATCGAGTACAGCGCCTTCTCGAACGACTTCTGGTGCGCGATCTCGCGCGTCATCAGGAAGCCCAGCGCCTCCTTCACGCCCGGGTCGTCGGTCAGCGCGATCAGGCGTTCGTAGACGATCTTGGCGCGCGCCTCGGCGGCGATGTTGGAGCGCAGGTCGGCCGTCGGCTCGCCGATCGTGTCGATGTAGGCCGCCGTCCACGGCACGCCGGCCGAATTGACCAGCGGCGTGCCGCCGCCGTACAGCACCTGCGTGACGTGGCTGTCGTTGCCCGCGCCCTGGATTTTCTTGTACAGGTCCGCTTCGCTGTCGACCGCTTCGGCCAGTTCGCCCTTCGCGCCCTTGTTCAGCATGGCGACGATGTGGCCGATCACCTCGAGGTGGCTCAGCTCTTCCGTCGCGATGTCGAACAGCAGGTCCTTGCGGCCGGGATCGTCTTCGCTGACGGCCTGGGTAAAGTAGCGCATGGCCGCGGCCAGCTCGCCCTGCGGGCCGCCGAACTGTTCGAGCATCAGATTGGCCAGCCCCGGATTCGGTTCACTGACACGCACGGTGTACTGCAGGCGTTTGTTATGTGCAAACATGCCGATTCCTCCAGTGTGTAGTTGGACAGCCCGCACGGAACGCGTCCTGCGTCACCGTGGGGAGTGGTTGCCATCTTCGCAGCGTTGCAGTGCACAGTAATCAGAAACGAAGCCGTGTCTGTGTAGGAGAAAAGGCGACGGCCTGTCGAGCTGCGCGAGATTCTGAACAGATGGAAACGGTCGAGAGACTGCCAGTCTGGGCCGGACAGCCTGTGCGTCATCGGCCGACAAGGCCGTGCGGCGCCCTCCTACGCGACAGCTCTGGCGTCGGCACTACCATGCATCTATTGCTACCCCACAGCCAACAGGAGACGATCATGTTTTCCCTGAGCAAACTGAGTCCGTCGATTACCGACATGATCCGCTTCGATCACTCGCACGTGATGGTGACGTTCCACCAGTACACCCGCGACAAGCGCCCCAGCGTCAAGAAAGCGCTGGCGGAAACGATCTGCGACGCGCTGGAAATCCACGCGACGCTTGAAGAGGAAATCTTCTATCCCGTCATGCGCCCGCGCGCCCACGACCAGAAGGTCATGGACAAGAGCGAGCCGGAACACGACGAGATGCGCGCCGTGATCGCGGAGCTGCGCCGCACCGATCCGAAATCGCCGCGCCACGATGAACTCGTGTTCGAACTGATGCGCGACGTCCAGCACCACGTGGCCGACGAGGAAACCGTGCTGCTGCCGGAAGCCGAGCAGACCCTCGGCAAGGACCGCCTGTCCGAACTGGGCGCCCGGATGACGAAGCGCCGCCTGGAACTGGTGACGCCGAAAGCCGGCAAGATCGCCGCCAACACGGCCGTCGGCTTCTCGGGCAGCACGGCCGCCATCGTCGTCGGCGTGGCCAGCGCCCTGTTCGCGGCCCGCGCCTTCACGCGCAAGCCGTCGCATGCCTGAAGGCAAGACGTACCGAGCGTTTTCCGCAGCGGCGCGAGCCGCCTGCGCTCCCCCGGCATGGCGCTCGCGTGCCTGCCCCGCCCGCAATCGCGTCCGCGCGTGGTTGCGGGCTTTTCGCTTTTAAAGCCCCATCCTTATTGACCCATCCAGCGTAGCAGCAGCGGCACCAGCCAGGGCGCCAGCAATGCCGTCAGCACCCCGTTGATGCCCATGCCGAGGCCCGCATAGGCGCCCATCTCGGGACTGACCTGGAACGCGCGCGCCGTGCCGATGCCGTGCGACGCGACACCGAGCGCGAGGCCGCGCGCCGCATGCGACTCGATGCGCAGGGCGTTCATCAGGAAGCGCGCCGTGACCGCGCCGAAGATGCCCGTGCAGATCACGAGGACGGCCGTCAGCGCGGGCACGCCGCCCAGGTGTTCCGACACCGCCATCGCGATGGGCGTGGTGGCCGACTTCGGCCCCAGCGAGCGCGCCAGTTCGGGCGAGGCGCCCATCAGCACGGCGATGCCGACGGCGCTGACGATGGCCGTCACGCACCCGGACACCAGCGCGCACGCGAGCGGGAACAGGCTGCGGCGCAGGCGCGGCACCTGGCGCGCGAGCGGTACGGCGAGTGCGACGGTGGCGGGGCCGAGCAGGAAGTGCACGAACTGGGCGCCCGCGAAATAGCGTTGATACGACATGCCGCTGGCCGCCAGCACGAGGCTCACGAGCGCGATCGCGATGGCGACCGGATTGGCCAGCGGCGAAAAGCCGCAGCGCGCGTAGACCCATTGCGCGAACACGTACGCGCACAACGTGACCGTGAGGCCGAGCAGCGGCGACGCGGACAGGTAGACCCAGAAGTGGGTGAGCTCCTCGACATTAAACATCGCCGCCCCCCTCCGTCTTCTGGTGGGCGGGTGTCAGCGCCTGCAGCACGAGGGCGGTGACGGCGAGGGTCAGCAAGGTGCTGCCGACGACCGCCGCGCAGATCGCGAGCCAGTGCCCGCTGCCGCTGGCCGCGGCCACGATGATGCCGACGCCCGCCGGCACGAACAGCAGCGACAGATGGCGCAGCAGCTCGTTCGCGCCCGCCTCCACGGTCTCGTGCAGGCGCGGGAACGCGACGAGCGCCACCAATAACAGCAGCATCCCGGCCACGGGGCCCGGCACCGGCAATCCGAACAGGAATACGAGCCCCTCTCCCAGGCACTGGAAAACGAGCAGTACGGCAAACGCGAGCAGCAAGCGACCTCCTTCGATGGCACGCGGCCCGGCGGGCCGCCACGGCTGAAGGATAACAGGTGTGACCGCCTGCCTCGTGGCTGCGCTATGGCTTGCGCCGGGTATCGACGGCGATCCAGTTGGTCTCCCAACGCCGCCCGCCATCCGCCGAATAAGCCTGCTCGAAGCGCCACTGGCCGGCGCCCATCGGCACGACCAGGAACCGCACCAGCACCGCGCGTCCGTTCACCGTGTCCTTGCCGTAAAAGGCGCCCTGGCCATCCTTGAAGGCGCCCTGCATCGGGTCGGTCATCAACCCATTGGCCAGGTTCGCGAAATGCAGGGTCCACTGGCCGCTCGCAGGCTGGTACAGCCGCAGCGACACGCCCGCGATCCGGCCGACGCTTCCGTGCACATCCAGCTCGACGACGTTGGCCCGTCCGCCCATGATGGCCTTGACCACCGACGTGCCCTTGTACTCGATCCAGTCGGTCTTGCCGCTGAGCGGTTCGCGCAAGCGCTTCAAATGCGTATCCCAGGCGCCGATCTCCCAGTCGAAATCGTGCTGGCCGTCGTGCGGCGCGGACGACGCCGTCGTGGCGGGTTTCTCCAGACCGGCTGCGCTTGCCTGCGAGAACGCCAGGAATGCGGAGATCAGGAGCGTCATGCATGCTGGTTTCATGGTCGGTGTCGTCTCACTAGGGTGTTGGGCAAGTGTCTACTGCGCAGAGGATGTCGGCTGCACCAGACTGGTCATCGCATCCACGTACAGCGTCGTATCGTCCGCATACAGCGGCAGCAGCGGCGTCACCGACACCTGGTTCAGCTTCGTCCTGCGCAGCGCGCCGGTCGCCGGATCCTTGAACACGGCATACGGCACGTCCTGGATCACGTACGGCTCGCCGTTCAAGTGGCCGATGATCATCAGCACGTGGCCCGGCACGACGACGAGGTCGCCCACCTGCGCCTCCCGCACCGCTGTTACGCGCGCCGCGTGGGAGTCGGCCGCGGTGAAGGTGCGGTGCCGCAGCGCCGTCGACGCGCCCTGCAGGCCGGAACTGTGCTGCAGCAGGAGGCCCATGCTGCGGTAGGTTTCGGCGACCAGGCCGCTGCAGTCGCGCGCGTCGTACTGGTGGCCCCACCCGTAGCGCTCGCCGAGCAGCTTGAACGATTGCCGGATGATGTTGGCGCGCGTGAGCGGCAGAAAGCCCGGCGCCGTGTCGGCGCCGCGGCGAATCAGCGCCGGCCGGATCGCCAGCGCGCCGTCGGCCTGGCGCACGGGCAGCTGCACCGCCCACGACGCATACGGGCTCGCGCCGTTGACCGGCTGGTCGGGCGGCACGTCGGCGCGCGGCAGGGCCACGCCCATGTCGAGGTCGAGCTGCGACACGGCGGGCAGCTCGCGGGTGTGGACGGTGAACACGTGATCGCCCGTGACCACGCGCCCCGGCGGCTGCGCCGCGTAGCCGAACACGGTGTCCGCCGGTCCGATCGCGATGTCGTCGGCGCGCACCCACGCGGGCCCCTGCGTCGTCACCGCGAGCAGCCAGCGGCCGTCGGCGCTGGTGTGCGCGACGAGCACCGGTTCGCCCGGGAACAGCGTGCCGGCAGTCAGGCTGTCGAAGTCGGTTTGGTCGGCGGCCGCGTAGAACACGCGGTCGCTCGGGTAGATGTGCAGCGCCGCGCGGCGCACGGCGAGGCCGTGGCGGGCCGGCGCCGTGGCCGGGACCCGGTCGGCGGCCGTGGCGGCGCGCAGGGCCTGCACCGTGTCCGGGCCGACGGGGCGGCCGGCGGCGTCGACCGCGAGCTTGACGGGTGTCTGCTGCGCTGCGCCGCGGATCCAGTCGAGGACCTGGTCGCGCGCGAGCGTCGCGGGCAGTTTGCGGACGTCGACGAAGCCGCCGCCGGGCGCATACGCCGCGGCGCGTTGCGCGGCGGTCGCGCGGGCGTCCAGCAGCACGGCGTCGGGCTGCGGTGCGCGGCGGATCCAGTAGTCGGGGGACAGCATCGCCTCGTCGAAGGCGGGGATGCCGGCCTTCGATACGGCCGGCGGGGCGGCGGAGGCGCCGCCCGAAAAGGCAAGGCCGCATGCGAGTGCGGCCAGGAGGTGCGCTGCTTGCATGTGCTGGGCTCCCTTCCGGATCGTGGATCGGAAGTGTAGCCCAGCTTTGTGGTTTACGCCGCGGCGAGCACCTTCATCGGCGCCCGCGAGACGACGGCCGGACGCGCCGGCGTGTCGGCCGAGCCTTCGAGACGGAACTGGCCCACCAGCGACACGAGCAGGTCGGCCTGGTGCTGCAGGCTGTCCGCCGCGGCGGCCGCTTCTTCGACGAGGGCCGCGTTCTGCTGGGTCGTGCCGTCCATCTGCACGATGGCCTGGTTGACCTGGCCGATGCCGGTGCTCTGTTCCGCGCTGGCGGCCGTGATCTCGGCCACGATGTCGCTCACCTGGCGCACGCTGGTGACGACGGCCTCCATCGTGCGGCCCGCGTCCTGCACGAGGGCGCTGCCCGCTTCCACCTTGCCGGACGCGTCCCCGATCAGGGACTTGATCTCCTTCGCGGCGGCCGCGCTGCGCTGGGCCAGCGCCCGCACTTCCGACGCGACGACGGCGAACCCGCGTCCCTGTTCGCCGGCGCGCGCCGCTTCGACGGCCGCGTTCAGCGCCAGGATATTGGTCTGGAACGCGATGCTGTCGATGACGCCGATGATGTCGACGACCTTGCGCGACGCGGTGTCGATGGCGGCCATCGTCTCCACGACTTCGGCCACGACGGCGCCGCCGCGGCGGGCCGTGTCGGACGCGGACAGCGCGAGCTGGTTGGCCTGGCGCGCATTGTCGGCGTTCTGCTTGACGGTCGACGTCAGCTGTTCCATCGACGCCGCCGTCTCTTCCAGCGCGCCGGCCTGCTGTTCCGTGCGGCCGGACAGGTCCATATTGCCCTGGCTGATCTCGACGCTCGCGGCGGCGACGCTGCCGGCGCTCTCGCGCACCTGCACCAGCACCTGCTGGATCTTGGTGACGAAGCCGTTGAAGCCGGCGGCGATCAGCGCCAGCTCGTCGCGGCCCTTCGCCTCCAGGCGGGCCGACAGGTCGGCATTGCCGCTGGCGAGGTCCGTCATGGTGGCGCCGAGGGTGCGCAGCGGGCGGGTGAGGCGGCGCTGCACGGTGACCATCACGATGGCCGCGACGATCGCGCAGACCAGCGACGCGAACAGCGAATAGCCCATCAGCTGGCGCGCGCTGGCCGTCGCGACGGCGTGCGGGAACGACAGCTTGACGGCCCAAGGCGCGATGTCTGCGTGCAGGCGCAGCGGCTGCAGCAGGTGCACGATGCCGGCCGCGTCGACGTATTCATAGGTCTCGCCCGCGCGCACGGCCGCCAGCGCGGCCGGCGGCAGGTCGTCGGCCTTCTTGCCGTTCTTTCCGGCGTCCGGGTGGCTGGCATACAGGCCGCCGTTCGACACGAGCGACAGCTTGCCGCCGTCGAGGACCCTGATCCTGGCGAGGATCTCGCCCAGGTGCGTGAGCTGGAAGTCGGCGCTGGCCGTGCCGCGGAATTCGCCCTTGACCAGGATCGGCGCCACCAGCGACGCCATCATGATGTCCTTGCCGTTGACGGGATACGAGTACGGCTCCGTGAAGTACACCTTGCGCGTGGCCTTCGGGATGTCGTACCAGTCGTTGGCGCCCGGCGTGGCCGGGAACAAGATCGGCTCCACGTGCACGGTGCCGTCCGTGTTGCGGGTGTAGTACGGCATGTAGCGGCCCGTTGCGTCGTATTCGGGGGCCTTGCCGGCGAAATCGGCGTCCTTGCCGTCCAGCGCATCCGGTTCGAACGTGACAGCGCTGCCGATGAAGTCGCCGGAGCCGCGCAGCGTGGCCTGCGTCATGGCGGCGACCTGCGGCCGCGACGGCGCGATGTCGGCGTCGCGCAGCGCGCTCATGCCGGCGGCGAGGTTGGTCACGGCGCCCAGCTTGGTGCCGATCTGCGCCTGCACGGCGGCCGCGGCCTCGCGCACGGACGTGCGCGCGAGGTGCATGCTCGCTTCCTCGGCGGCGTCGCTGCTGCGTACGGCGATGACGGCGGACGTGATCGCGAGGCTCAGTACGACGAGCGTGGTGGCCGTCGCGCAGATTTTCGCCGTCAGCGACAGCGACGGCAGGGAAATACGACTCATGTTCTCTCCTCGATCAGAATTTGCGGGTCAGCGACAGCACGACGGCGCGGCGCGCGACATTCGATACGGCCAGGCGGCCGTCGGCGCGCGGCACGCCCGTCGTGTAGCGGTCGTAGACGCTGGTGGCGCCGATGGCGCGCGTGTAGTTCAGGGCGACGGTCCAGCCGTCTTCGAGCTTGTGCGTGAGGCCGGCCTTCAGGTCGCGCCAGTCCCAGACGCCGTTGCCGCTGCCGGCCACGCGGCCGTCGCCGGCATGCACGTTCAAGGTGAGCGACTTCGTCAGCGGCTGGTCGGCGCCGATGTCCAGGTAGCCGGTGCCGCGCGCGTTTTCGATGCCGAAGAAGTCGCGGCTGAACGTGTAGTTGTAGCGTGCGTACAGCGACTTCCAGCTGAAGCCCGCGGACAGTTCGCCGTAGTCGAACGACGTGTTCGTCGCGCTGATGCGCGCGCCCGGGTATTTGTACCAGTAGACCATCGCCGACCAGCCGATGGGGCCCGCGTTGCCGCTGTAGCCGCCGTACAGGTCCCATTCCACGGACCCGTTTTCGATGAAGCGGTCGCTGACGTTGATGACGGACGTGCCCGCCGACCAGCCGTCCGGATGCGCATAGTCGACGCCGGCCATGGCGGCCGGCCGGCCCCACGTCTGGCGGATGCCGCGCGAGATGTATTGCGAGCTGACGGAGACGGTCGCGCTCAGCGGGGCGTCGGCCTCGTTGGCGTGGGCGAACGGCGCGGCGGCAAGCAGCAAAAAGGGCAACGGGGCGAGGCGCCGGATCGGGCTCATGGTGTCTGGAGTCGGTTGTGTTCGGCGGAGGTGGCCGATGTTGAATTTCGGTAGGCGGTGATGCCGCACGGAAATTCTAGTGCCGACTCAGTGGCTTTTGGTTACAAATCGGTGGGAAAATTTGCGGGAAACGCGAGAATGAGACATGCACGCAACACTCCGATATTTGTCTGGAAATGAAGTGCACAGGTGTTCGCAAAAAACGCTTAACACCTTGAAAAGATTGGCGATTATTGTCGTTGCCACGCGTGGGCATGCTTCATTGGATTGATGCCCCCGGCATCAATCCCCCCGGCCTCAAATGCCCACCCTGCGTCGGCGGCGTTGCGTGGGCGTGGGTTGCCCACCCTACGCCGGCGGCGTTGTATGCGCGTGGGTTGCCCACCCTACGCCGGCGGCGTTGTATGCGCGTGGGTTGCCCACCCTACGCCGGCGGTGTTGCATGCTCGTGGTTGCCCACCCTGCGCCGGCGAATCGTAGGGTGGGCTCCCCGAGCCCGCCATGCCGGTTACATCGACTTACGCGGCGGTCTTGAGCGCCCCGCGGCGCAGCTGGTCGCGCTCGATCGACTCGAACAGCGCCTTGAAGTTACCTTCGCCAAAGCCCTCGTCACCCTTGCGCTGGATGAATTCGAAGAACACGGGCCCCAGCTGCGTCTCGGAGAAGATCTGCAGCAGCAACCGCCGGTTACCATCTTCCACCGTGCCGTCGACGAGCAGGCCGCGCGACGTCAAAGCCTCGATGTCCTCGCCATGGCCCGGCAGGCGGCCTTCCAGCATCTCGTAATAGGTGGCCGGCGGTGCGCTCATCAGCGGCACGCCCGCGGCGCGCAGGGCGTCGACCGTGGCGAAGATGTCGTTCGTCAGCAGCGCGATGTGCTGGATGCCTTCGCCGTTGTACTGGAGCAGGAATTCCTCGATCTGGCCCCCGCCCGCCTTGCCTTCCTCGTTCAGCGGAATGCGGATCATGCCGTCCGGCGCGGTCATCGCCTTCGACGTGAGGCCCGTGTACTCGCCCTTGATGTCGAAGTAGCGGATTTCGCGGAAGTTGAAGAGTTTCTCGTAGAAGCCGGCCCAGTAGCTCATGCGGCCGCGGTAGACGTTATGGGTCAGGTGGTCGATGATCTTGAGGCCGTGGCCGACCGGATGGCGTTCGGTGCCGGCGATCCATTCGAAGTCGATGTCGTAGATGGACTTGCCATCTTCGAAACGGTCGATCAGGTACAGCGGCGCGCCGCCGATGCCCTTGATGGCGGGCAGGCGCAGTTCCATCGGGCCGGTCGGGATGTCCAGCGGCTGGGCGCCCAGCTCGAGCGCACGCGCATAGGCTTTATGGGCGTTCTGGACGCGGAAGGCCATGCCGCAGGCCGACGGGCCGTGCTCGGCCGCGAAATAATAGGCGGCGCTCTTCGGCTCGTTGTTGACGATGAAGTTGATGTCGCCCTGACGGTACAGCACGACGTCCTTCGAGCGGTGCACGGCCACTTTCGTGAAGCCGAGCGCTTCGAACACGGGCTCCAGCACGCCCGGCGTCGGCGACGCGAATTCCACGAATTCGAAGCCCATCAGCCCCATCGGATTGTCAAACAGGTCGGCCATTGTCTATTCCTCTATCGATTAAATTGTCATTCCGCGAACACGTCGGCAATCAGTCCCCGCAGCCACTGGATGCCGGGATCGTGGTTGAAGCGCCGGTGCCAGAACACGTTGGTCTGCAACGTCGGCAGGGCGAGCGGCGGCGCTATCCACTTCAGGCCGAACGGGCTTGCCGCGCTTTCGGCCAGTTTTTGCGGCACCGTCACCACCAGCTCGCTCGTGCTGACGATGTACGGCACCGCGGTGAAATGCGGCACCCGGAACCGGGCCCCGGCCGTCACCCCGGCCTTTTCCAGTAATCCATTGATGCGGTCGTAGGGACTCTGCGCCGCATCGACGATCAAATGCGGCGCCGCCACGAACCGTTCCAGGTCCACCTTGCCTTTCGCCAGCGGATGGTCCTTGCGGAACATGCTCACGAACGGCTGGCGGAACAGCGCGCGGTGGTACAACGCTTCCGACACGTCCTCGAACGCGCCGATGGCCAGGTCCACCCTGCCCGTCTCCATGTCGTCCTTCAACGTCAGGCCGTTCGCGCGGATCGACGCGATTTCCACGTTCGGCGCGACCGTGCGGCAACGCTCGATCAGCACCGGCATGAAGTACACCTCGCCCACGTCAGTCATCGCCAGCGTGAAGCGGCGGCCGCTCGTGGCCGGGTCGAAGCGGCTGCGCTGCGACAGGGCCAGCGCCACCTGGACCATCGCGGCGCCGATCGGCTCGGCCATCTGCTGCGCGAGCGGCGTGGGCTGCATGCCGTGCGCCGTGCGCACGAACAGCTCGTCGCCGAACGTGCGCCGCAGGCGCGCCAGCGCGTTGCTCACGGCCGATTGCGTCAGGCCCAGACGCCTTGCGGCGGCCGAGATCTGGCGTTCGCGATAGACCTCCTGGAATACCGATAACAGATTCAGGTCGATGCTAGAGGGTTCGATCATGCGCTCGATAGTCTTATTGATGATCTGAATAGTCTACATTTTTGTATTCATCTCGTAAAACTCGCCGCACTCCTCTACAGTGTCGTAAACGCCACGCATTCTGGAGACACCCTTGACTGCTTCAACCGACGGCTACCTGTCCGGCTTCGCCAACGAATTCGCGACGGAAGCCCTGCCCGGCGCCCTGCCGGCGCACCGCAATTCGCCGCAGCGCGTCGCCTACGGTCTGTACGCCGAGCAATTATCCGGCACGGCCTTCACGGCGCCGCGCAGCCACAACCGCCGCTCGTGGCTGTACCGCATCCGCCCGGCCGCGATGCACGGCCCGTTCGAGCCGATGGGCAATGGGCATATCGCCGCCGGCTTCGACGGCGTGGCGCCGTCGCCGAACCAGATGCGCTGGAGTCCGCTGCCCATGCCGGATGCGCCCACCGACTTCATCGACGGCCTCGTGACGATGGCGGGCAACGGTTCGCCGGCCGCGATGTCCGGCTGCGCGATCCACCTGTACGCCGCGAACCGGGCGATGCGCGGACGTTACTTTTATTCGGCCGACGGCGAGATGCTGATCGTGCCGCAGCAGGGGCGCCTGGCCATCGGCACGGAGTTCGGCCTGGTCGAGGTCGGGCCGCAGGAAATCGCCGTCATCCCGCGCGGTGTGCGGTTCCAGGTCGACTTGCCGGACGGCGAAGCGCGGGGCTATGTCTGCGAAAACTTCGGCGCCCTGCTCCGCCTGCCGGACCTGGGCCCGATCGGTTCGAACGGCCTGGCCAACCCACGCGATTTCCTCACGCCGGTCGCCCGCTACGAAGACGTCGAGGGCGATTTCGAACTGGTCGCGAAATTCGGCGGCAACCTGTGGCGGGCAAGCATCCGGCACTCGCCGCTGGACGTCGTCGCCTGGCACGGCAACTATGCGCCGTACAAGTACGACCTGCGCCACTTCAACACGATGGGCTCGATCAGCTACGACCACCCGGACCCGTCGATCTTCCTCGTGCTGCAGGCGCCGTCGGACACGCCCGGCGTCGACACGCTCGACTTCGTCATCTTCCCGCCCCGCTGGCTGGCCGGCGAAGACACGTTCCGCCCGCCCTGGTTCCACCGCAACGTCGCGAGCGAATTCATGGGCCTCGTGCACGGCGCCTACGATGCGAAGGCGGATGGTTTCGTGCCGGGCGGCGCGAGCCTGCACAACTGCATGAGCGGGCACGGGCCGGACGCCGCCACGTTCGACAAGGCGGGCAGCGCCGACACGAGCCGGCCGCACAAGGTCACGGACACCATGGCGTTCATGTTCGAGACGCGCAATCCGCTCGTGGCGACGCCGTATGCGCTGCAGTCGCCTCAGTTGCAGGGCGATTACCAGGCGTGCTGGGCGGGGATTGCGAAGCATTTCAATCCGGCAAAGCCGTAACCGATACCCTTGCACCGTCGCCCCTGCGAAGGCAGGGGCCTGATTTTGCCGGCAGACCGGTAGCGCACGCAAAACCGGGTTCCCGCCTCCGCGGGAACGACGGGGGCACGTGCTGTGCGACCTTCCCCAATTCCCTCATGCGATGATTGACCCGTCACCTCGCACGGGAACCGCATGGCCGACGTCGTCATCATCCTTGCCCTCGTCCTGCTCAACGGCGTGTTCGCCATGTCGGAACTCGCCGTCGTGTCGGCCAAGCGCCTGCGGCTGGAAAAGATGGCGGACGAGGGCCGGCGCGGGGCCGGCTCCGCGCTCGGCCTGCACGACGACCCGAGCCGCTTCCTCTCCACCGTGCAGGTGGGCATCACCCTCATCAGCATTTTCAATGGCGCGTTCGGCGAAGCGTCGCTGACGGCGCGCCTGACGCCCCTGCTTGCCAGCGTCGGCGTGCCGGACGGCTATTCACGGCCCGTCGCGCTGGCGATCGTCGTCGCCGGCATCACGTTCGTGTCGATCGTGCTCGGCGAACTGGTGCCCAAGCGCATCGCGATGCTGTACCCGGAAACGATGGCGGCCATGATCGCGCGCCCGCTGCAATTCATGGCGCGCCTCGCGCACCCGGTGGTGCGGCTGCTCGCGATGACGACGGACGGCATCATGCGCCTGCTCGGCATGCACCACCACAAAGACGAGACGCCGACCGAAGACGACGTGACGGGCATGATCAAGGAAAGCGCCGACGCGGGCGTCTTCGAGAAAGCCGAGTACGACATCGCCGCGCGCGCCCTCCGGCTCGACGACTGGCATCTGCGCGCGCTGATGACGCCGCGGGTCGACCTGGAATTCGTCGACCTCGACCAGCCGCTCGACCGCAACCTCGCCCGCATCGCCGAGTCGCCGTACAGCCGCTTCCCGGTCTACCGCGGCGACCGCTCGCAGGTGCTCGGCATCGTGCGCGCGCGCAACCTGTTCGGCCAGGCGATTCGCGCGCAGTCGCTGGCCGGCATCGACATCGGCGCGGTGCTCGAACCGATTCTGTACGTGCCCGAGTCCAGCAGCGCCATCGACCTGCTGGAGCAGCTCAAGCAGCATCACGCGGAACTGGCGATGGTCGTGGACGAATACGGCGACATCCAGGGCATGATCACCCTGACCGACGTGATGAGCGCGCTGGTGGGCGACGTCACGCCGACGAGCGACCACGGCCAGCCGGACGCCGTCCGGCGCGAGGACGGCAGCTGGTTCGTCGACGGCGGGATGGTGCTCGACCGCTTTCGTTATCTCACCGGCGCCGACATCGGTTTTCCCGACGAGGACAGCGGCGCGTACCACACGCTGGCCGGCTTCATGCTGTACCAGTTGGCCGTGATCCCGCGCGCGGGCGACAGGCTGGACTGGGAAGGCTGGCGGTTCGAAGTCGCCGACATGGACGGCAACCGCATCGACCGGCTGCTGGCCGCGCCGCTGTCCGCGCCGCAGGTACGACCCTGACGCTGGCGGAACCGTCCGCCCGTTTCATGATCCTATCCACCAAGGAGGTTGCATGACTACGTTACGTATCGCGGCCGGCCTGGCCGGCTGCCTGATCGCCGCCGTGGCGTCCGGCCAGCGTCCGCAGCCCGCCGGCGCCCCGAAAGCCGGCGACACGCGCGCGCTCGAAACAGGCGCGAAACTCTTGCAGGGCAATGCGCCGCTGGCCGGCTTCGACATCTACCTGAACGGTTTCCATCCAATGAAGGAGCACCCTGAGATGCAGGTCGAGGCCCATCATTTCTGCCGCCAGGTGAACGAAGACCTCGCGCAATGCGCCCTGTTCGACGGGAATACGCGCGCGGCGAACCTGAACGGCATCGAATACATCATCTCGGAAAAGCTGTACGCGACGTTGCCGGCGGAAGAACGCCAGTACTGGCACCCGCACAACGGCGAGATCCTGAGCGGCCAGCTGATCGCGCCGGGCCTGCCCGAGGCGGCCGAGCATGCGCTGATGAAGAAAAAAATGAACAGCTACGGCAAGACCTGGCACGTGTGGAACACGGGCGCCAACGGCAAGCCCGGCGACGCCCTGCCGCTGGGCGCGCCGATGCTCGCGTGGTCGTTCAACCGCGACGGCGAGCTGCTGCCCAATCTGCTCGAGGAACGCGACACGCGCACGAAGGTCCACACGGGCGGGCGGCGCAAGGCGCGCGCCGACCTGAAGCCGCTCGCGCATCCGCAGGGCGGCGTGGACGCGCTGAAGGGCAAGTTCCCGCGCCAGACGCAGGATATCCCGGGCGTCGCGGACAGCCAGCCGCCCGGAAAATGACATTGGGAGGATCGAGCATGAACATCGACTGGCTCCATTTCACGCCGTGGGCGTCGCTCGCCGGCGGCATCCTCATCGGGCTGGCGACGGCCCTGCTGCTGCTGGCCAACGGCCGCGTCGCCGGCATCAGCGGCATCCTCGGCGGCCTGCTCCGGCCCGCCGTGGCCTCCCGCGGCGATATCGCGTGGCGCGTCACGTTTATTCTCGGCCTGTTCGTCGCGCCGCTCGCGTGGCTGACGATGGGCGCGATGCCCCCGGCGCAAATC
>JBJMVU010000038.1:0-9959 GCA_045810485.1 Massilia sp.
CGAGATGCATACGCTGGTCGGGGCCGGCAAGGCCGACGGTGCGATGGATGCGTCGAACCTGCTGAAGCCCGCGCTGGCCCGCGGCGAGCTGCACTGCGTCGGCGCGACCACGCTCGACGAGTACCGCAAGCACGTGGAGAAGGACGCGGCGCTCGCGCGCCGGTTCCAGCCCGTCTTCGTGAATGAGCCCACCGTCGAGGACACGGTGTCGATCCTGCGTGGCATCAAGGAGAAGTACGAGCAGCACCACGGCGTGCGCATCGCCGACTCCGCCCTGGTGGCCGCCGCAACCCTCTCGAATCGCTACATCACGGACCGCTTCCTGCCGGACAAGGCCATCGACCTGATCGACGAGGCTGCTTCGAAGATCAAGATCGAGATCGACTCCAAGCCGGAAGTCATGGACAAGCTCGAGCGCCGGCTGATCCAGCTGAAGATCGAGCGCGAAGCCGTCAAGAAGGAAACGGACGAGGCGTCGCAGCGCCGCCTGGAGCTGATCAACGACGAGATCGCTCGCCTGGAGCGCGAGTACAACGACTACGAGGAAATCCTCAAGTCCGAGAAAGCCGCCGTGCAGGGCACCACGCACATCAAGGAAGAGATCGAGCGCATCCGCCTGCAGATGGAAGAAGCGAAGCGCCAGAGCAACTGGCAGAAGGTGTCGGAGCTGCAGTATGGTCGCCTGCCCGAGCTGGAGAAGCAGCTGAAGGATGCGGAAGCGGCCGGCGAGCAACCGGAGGACGCCAGTGGCAAGCCGCGCCTGCTGCGCACGCAGGTGGGCGCCGAGGAAATCGCGGAAGTCGTGTCGCGCGCAACCGGCATCCCCGTGTCCCGCATGATGCAGGGCGAACGCGACAAGCTCCTGCACATCGAAGAGAAGCTGCATGAGCGCGTCGTGGGGCAGGACGAGGCGATCGAGGCCGTGTCCGATGCGATCCGCCGCTCGCGTGCGGGTCTCGCGGATCCGAACCGGCCGTACGGCTCGTTCATGTTCCTGGGCCCGACGGGCGTCGGTAAAACCGAGCTGTGCAAGGCGCTGGCGAACTTCCTGTTCGATACGGCAGATGCACTGATCCGCATCGACATGAGCGAGTTCATGGAGAAGCATTCCGTGGCCCGCCTGATCGGCGCGCCGCCGGGCTATGTCGGCTACGAGGAGGGCGGCTACCTGACGGAAGCCGTGCGCCGCAAGCCGTACAGCGTGATCCTGCTGGACGAGATCGAGAAGGCGCATCCGGACGTGTTCAACGTCCTGCTGCAGGTGCTCGACGACGGCCGCATGACGGACGGCCAGGGCCGCACGGTGGACTTCAAGAACACCGTGATCGTGATGACGTCGAACCTGGGGTCGCACAAGATCCAGTCGATGGACAGCGACGATCCGGCCGTCGTGAAACTGGCGGTGATGGCCGAGGTGCGCGGGCACTTCCGCCCCGAGTTCATCAACCGGATCGACGAGATCGTCGTTTTCCACGCGCTCGATGAGAAGAACATCGGCGCGATCGCGAAGATCCAGCTGAAGAACCTGGAGCAGCGCCTCGGGAAGATGGAAATGGCGCTCGACATCAGCGACGAGGCTTTGCAGAAGATCGCGGAAGCGGGCTTCGATCCGGTGTATGGCGCGCGTCCGCTCAAGCGTGCGATCCAGCAACAGATCGAGAATCCGCTGTCGAAGGACATCCTGGCGGGCCGCTTCGGGCCGAAGGACACGATCCGGGTCGGCGTGCGCGGCGGCCAGCTGGTGTTCGGCCAGGAACCGGCGGTCGAGCTGGCGAAGTAAGCGATTGTTGGAGTTGGAAATGGAACGCCCTGTCGGCCAGTGCCGGCAGGGCGTTTTTTTTACGAGCGCTTGCGGCGCGCCATGACGCCGAGCAGGCCCAGGCCGCCCAGCATCAGCGCATACGTCTGCGGCTCGGGCACGGCCGAGACGACGAGGTGCTCGCCCATGAGGCTGCCGACCTTTTTATCGCCGTCCGCGCCGAACATGTTCACCTTGAGCTGGGGCGACGTCGGGTCGAAATTGCCGCCGGAGAAGGTGAACTGGAACACCATGTCGTCCGCCAGGGCGACGTGCGCGCCCGAATAGCACAGCGAGGCGCCGGCGTGGCCGCCGCCCGAGCAGCCGTTCGCGTTCAGCTCGTTGCTCGACAGGCTCCAGTTCGTTGCGCCTCCCGGCGCGGCCGTGAGCGACACGTTGTCGAAGCTGCCGAGGTCTTTCAACTGCAGGGCGCCGAGGGAGGTGGCGCCGGCCCAGCCGCCGGTCGGGTTGGCGGCGTCGATCTCGAGGGTCAGCACATTACCGAACCAGGACGACGTAAAGTCGACGCCCTGGTACTCGATTGTGCCGGCCTGGGCCGACGCGAGCGCGCCTGCGCCCAGCAGCGTTGCCAGCAGGGTAGTGCGGATGTGTGATGTCATGTTCTCTCCTTCTTCTGACTACAAGGACCCGGCGGCTCGCGTCCTGCGAGACCGTCGGGCACATACGGATCAGATCCGTGCCGCAAGGGTAGAAGGGGGACCGATATGGTTCTGTTA
This sequence comes from Massilia sp., assembly GCA_045810485.1. Lineage (GTDB taxonomy): Bacteria > Pseudomonadota > Gammaproteobacteria > Burkholderiales > Burkholderiaceae_D > Telluria. The sequence continues at coordinate 2,536 of JBJMVU010000038.1, forward strand.
GCCGACTAACTCATCGGTTGTAACAACAACGCCCCGCCGGGCGCTTGGCCGGGCGGGGCGTTTGGGGAAGACCGCGTTCAGCGCGGGCGGCGGCGCAGCACGAGGCCCATCAGGCCCAGGCCCCCCAGCAACAGGGCGATGCTCTCCGGCTCCGGCACGTTCGTCGAGGCGGCGGCGCCGCCGGCGGGTGTTTGCACGACGTCGGGACCCTTCACGGGCAGTGTCGACGGCAGGTCTTCCTGCGGGGGCAGGGCGGCAGGGGTGCCGGATGGGGAGGCGACGTCGAGCGTGCCGGTCGGCGTTTTCGTGTCGGTCTGGGGCAGCGTGGATACTGGCGTGGTCGTGTCGGCCGTCGTGTTGGTTTGCGTGCCGGTGGACGTGGTCGGGGTGTCAGGGATCACCGGAACGACCGGCGTGACGGGAATCACCGGGGTGACCGGCGTGGCGGGCGCCGTCGGGGTGGATGGCGTCGTGGTCGTGGTCGCTTTTGGGAGGACCTGCGACAGCAGCGAGCCGACCTTGTTGCCCCTCGCGTCGACGAACTCGACCTTCAGGTGCGGCTCGTCCGTCGCGACGTTGGCGCCGTTGAACGTGAATTTGAACACCATGTCGTCGGCCAGCGCGATCTGCTGGCCGTAGAAGCACATGCGGCTGCCGGCCGCGCCGTTGCTCGTGCCGGAACAGCCGGATGCTTTCAGCTCGGAGGTCGACAGTTTCCACGCACCGGTCCCGCCGGGGCCGCCGCTCACGCTCACGCTGGTGTAGGTGCCTACGCCCTTGATCGCCAGCGCGGCCAGGCCCGTGGCGCCGCTCCACCCGCCGCTGCGCCTGGCGGCGTCGATTTCCAGCGAGAGCACATTGCCGCTCCAGCTCGAGGTGAACGTCACGCCATCCAGGGTCAGGACGCCGGCGTGGGCCGTCATCGTCATTACGCCCAGCAGGGCGGCCAGTGCGGTCAATCGCAGTGTCATCGGTTGTCTCTTTCGGGAATGCGGCGAAAATTGCTTTTTGGAATGTATTGATGGTGTTAGGAAATTATTTTCACTCAATTTGATGTAAATCGTCAATTTGTGATTATTTATTGCGGGAACACTGTTGTTTAATCAGACAAAATTGTCAGATTTGCGGCAGTATTTACGAAATACTTTATGGAAACAAAGTCAAGCATCTCACATTATGAAAACTTGTTCGCAGATGTGAAAAGCGCACGAGACGCGCTCGCCCGGCAGTTTCCATTTTGAGAAATATGCTTTCGTATCATGAAAATGAAACTCTAAGTATATGATTTTAAAGAGAATAAAAATCGTCATATGTCTTATATAAGAGTATTGGTGCTGCGCACAACCGGCGCTATCATGTTTCTAACGGAATCACTGTCCAACCCGTCTTTTCAATCAGGAGAACGCCATGGCAACTCGTGAACAGCAAATCGCCGCCCTGCAACAGGATTGGGAGTCCAACCCGCGCTGGAAAGGTGTCGTCCGCAATTACACCGCGGAGGATGTCGTGCGCCTGCGGGGCTCCGTGCAGATCGAACATACGCTCGCGCGGCGCGGCGCCGAGAAGCTGTGGAACCTGATCAATAACGAGCCATACGTGAACGCCCTGGGCGCGCTGACGGGCAACCAGGCGATGCAACAGGTCAAGGCCGGCCTGAAAGCCATCTACCTGTCGGGCTGGCAGGTCGCCGGCGATGCCAACCTGGCCGGCGAAATGTATCCGGACCAGTCGCTGTACCCGGCCAATTCGGTGCCGATGGTCGTCAGGCGCATCAACAACACGTTCCAGCGCGCCGACCAGATCCAGTGGTCGGAGGGCAAGGACGACATCGATTACTTCGCGCCGATCGTGGCCGATGCGGAAGCGGGTTTCGGCGGCGTGCTGAACGCCTTCGAGTTGATGAAATCCATGATCGAAGCGGGCGCGTCGGGCGTGCACTTCGAGGACCAGCTGGCTTCCGTCAAGAAATGCGGTCACATGGGCGGCAAGGTACTCGTGCCGACGCGCGAAGCCGTGGAAAAGCTGACGGCGGCCCGCCTCGCGGCTGACGTGATGGGCACGCCGACGATCCTCGTCGCCCGCACGGATGCCGAAGCGGCCGATTTGCTGACGGCCGACGTCGACGCGAACGACCAGCCGTTCTGCACCGGCGAGCGCACGGTGGAGGGCTTCTTCCGCGTCAAGCCGGGTGTCGACCAGGCGATCGCGCGCGGCCTGGCGTATGCGCCGTATGCCGACCTCGTGTGGTGCGAGACGGGCAAGCCGGACCTGGAATTCGCCAAGCGCTTCGCCGACGCCATCCATGCGAAATTCCCGGGCAAGATGCTTGCGTATAACTGCTCGCCGTCGTTCAACTGGAAGAAAAACCTGGACGACGCGACGATCGCCAAGTTCCAGAAAGAGCTGGGCGCGATGGGCTACAAATTCCAGTTCATCACGCTGGCCGGCTTCCATGCGCTGAACTACAGCATGTTCAACCTGGCGCACGGCTATGCGCGCCGCGGCATGTCGGCCTTCGTCGAGCTGCAGGAAGCGGAATTCTCCGCCGCCGACAAGGGCTTCACGGCCGTCAAGCACCAGCGCGAAGTCGGTACGGGCTATTTCGACGCCGTGACACAGACCATCCAGCAGCACCAGAGCTCGACGACGGCGCTGCACGGCTCGACTGAGGATGAACAATTCTTCGACGAGAAGAAAGTCGCCTGAGCTGAAACAATCCTCCACCCATCCTCGTGATGGTCTGCCGCAGTGGCCACAAGCCGCTGCGGCATTTTTATTTCCAAACTTCGGGGTCAGACCCCTTTTTTGGGCAATTTCCTAAAAATGGGGTCTGACCCCGGTGTTTGTTGGGACGAAGACGTATCTGAGGGATAATGGCGGTTGGCCCGCGCGCGATCGCATGGCGGGCGCCGCATCAACCAGATTGGAATCCTTATGTTCAGCTACCGCCACGCCTTCCACGCGGGTAACCACGCCGATGTCCTGAAGCACTTTATTCAGGTTCAGTTGCACAAATACATGAACCAGAAAGACACGGCCTACACGTATATCGACACCCATGCCGGTGCCGGCGTGTACGCGCTCGACAGTGCGCAGGCGGTCAGGAGCGGCGAATACATCGACGGTATCGGACGCCTGTGGGGCCGCGACGACCTGCCGCCGGCGCTGGCCGAGTACGTGGATCTCATCGGCAAGTTGAACCCGAGCGGCAAGCTGCGCTGGTATCCCGGCTCGCCGTGGGTGGCCGATGCCGAGGCACGCCTGGAAGATCGCCTGCGCCTGTTCGAACTGCATCCGGCCGACATCAGGGTGCTGGCGGAGAACGTCCGCAAGCTGGAGGCGCATCACGCGGAGCAGGGCGAGCGTGCGCGCGGCCGCCGCATCCTCGTCGAGCACGCGGACGGTTTCCACGGCCTGAAGACGCTGCTGCCGCCGCCGTCGCGCCGGGCGCTGGTGCTCGTCGATCCGCCGTACGAAGTCAAGCTCGACTACAAGCATGTGCGCGACGCGCTCGAGGAAGCGCTGAAGCGTTTCCCGGCGGGCATGTACGCCGTCTGGTATCCGGTGCTGCAGCGCATGGAATCGCGCGAGTTCGCCGACCGCCTGAAGCGCCTGCCGGCCAAGGAATGGCTGCACGTGACCTTGAGCGTGGCCGGTCCGCGCGCCGACGGCAACGGCCTGCACAGCAGCGGCATGTTCATCCTGAATCCGCCGTATACGCTGGAAGCGACGTTGCGCGAGACGATGCCGTATCTCGTGCAGGTGCTGGGCCAGGATGACGGTGCGACGTTTCGTATCGAAAAGGGAACGCAGGTCTCGGGTACCGTGCCGACGCAAGGCGGTGCGCGCAAGCCGGTGGGCAATGCGCGCCGCGCAAGCCCGCTGTCCGGCGGCGGCAGCTTGCGCCTGCCGGGCCAGCCGTTCGGCGACGATCCGCGTAAGCGCAAGGAAGGCGAGGGCGCCGAAGGCCGTCCGCGCACGCCCCGCACGGAGGCCAAACCGGCGCCGCGCGCGCCGGCCAAACGCAACGGATCGGGCCGTTCCTGACCCCGGTGCATGAATCGTTTCTGGCAAGCACATCTATGTCTGAAACGTTTTGATACGATGTCGAAATGTAAAGACTTCCCGTCTGTAGTATAGTCGGACCGGTATTCCGGCCAGACCGGACCCGGTGCGCATGGTGCGCGCCGTGCGTTTCAGGAGTTTTACATGCAAGCGGTAGCAACGGCAGCCACGTCCACGCCGTCCGACGAATTCTTTCTGGCGCGCCAGCCCATCCTCGGACGCGACCAGAAACTGGTGGCGTTCGAGTTGCTGTTTCGCGCCGCGCCAGAGCATGAGGACGCGCAGCTGACCGATTATGCCGCCGCCACCGCCGCCGTGATCTCCCATGCGTCGCAGCTGGGCATGAAGCAGGTGGTGGGCGAGCAGGTTGCCTTCGTCAATGTCGACGAGGTCGTGCTGATGAGTGATTTCGTTCGATTCCTGCCTCCCGATAAGGTCATTCTGGAAATCCTGGAAACCGTCCGTCCCACCGCGCCACTGCTGGCCCGCGTGCGGGAATTGAAAGAGCTCGGATTCAAGTTCGCACTCGACGATGTTATAGGCCATTCCGAGCAGGTAAGCAAGCTCATGGGGCTCGTCGACATCATCAAGATCGACCTGCAGGGCGTCGGGCGCGACGAACTCGCCGAGCTCGTCCATGCTGTGCGCGGACCGCATCAGAAGCTGTTGGCGGAAAAGGTCGAGACGATCGAGGAATTCGAGCTGTGCCTGGAACTCGGTTTCGAGTATTTCCAGGGTTATTATTTTGCCCGTCCCGCGATCCTGTCCGGCAAGAAGATCACGCCGTCCGAGCTGGGCCTGCTGCGCCTGTTCGATCTCATTCATTCGCATGCCGACAACGACGCGATCGAAGCGGCCGTCAAGCGCGACCCGCTGCTGAGCCTGAACCTGCTGCGCCTGGTCAACGGTCACCTGGCCGGCACGGGCGTGCCGCAGGTCGAGTCGATCTCGCAGGCCCTCGTCCAGCTCGGCCGCAGCCAGTTGCAGCGCTGGGTGCAGATTTTGCTGTACAGCGGGCCGGAAGGGAACGTCGAGCTGAATTCGCCGCTGCTGCAGATGGCGACGACGCGCGGCCGCCTGCTCGAGCTGATGACGTTGACGCTGCGCCCGGGCGACGTGGCGGGCGCCAACACGGCCTTTACGGTCGGCATCATGTCGCTGATGGATGCGCTGTTCGACTTGCCCATGCGCGAGATTCTCGACAAGGTCGAACTCTCGCGCGACGTCCGCACCGCGCTGCTGGAGCGTGACGGCGACTACGGCGCCATGCTGAGCGTGGCGGAATCGCTGGAGCATGCGGGACCGGGGCGCAACCTGGCGGCCGCGCTGGACCGCCTCGGGCTATCGGTCAAGCAGGTGCGCGACATCGAACTGGCCGCGTTCGGCTGGGTGCGCGAACTCGGCGCCGAAGTGCATTAAGAGCTATTGCGCCAAAAACAGGAAGACGGTCGGCTTCTTGTGGAAATCCGGCGCCTTGCCGGCGGCCAGCTGCGCTTTCCACTTCGCGGCCGTCTGCGTGCGCACGGTTTCCGTCGCCAGCGACAAATCGGTGGCCACGCAGACGAGCGTGCCCGGCTGGCAAGCCGCGACGAGGGCTTCCAGCATTGCGCCGTTGCGGTACGGCGTCTCGATCAGCAATTGCGTCTGCTTCTCGCTGCGCGCGCGCTGCTCCAGTTGCTGGATGCGCTTGGTGCGCTGGGCGGGGTCGGTCGGCAAATAGCCGTTGAACGCGAAGCTCTGGCCGTTCAGGCCGCTCGCCATGACGGCCAGCAGCAGCGACGACGGTCCCACGAGCGGGCGCACGGGCACGCCGTGCTGGTGCGCCAGCCGGACGAGGTCCGCGCCCGGGTCTGCGACGGCCGGCACGCCCGCTTCCGACACCAGACCCGCGTCGCGGCCCTCCAGCAGCGGCGCGAGCAGGGCGGCCAGCGCCTGCGGCGGCGTGTTCACGTTCAGCTCGGCGATCTCGATCTCCTGCAGCGGACGGGCCAGCGGATGGTCGATCGCGACGAGTTTCAAGAAGGCGCGCGCCGTCTTGGCGTTCTCGGCCACGAAGTAATCGAGTTTGCTGGCGATGTCCTGCACCTGCTCGGGCAGGATGTGGGACAGCGCGCGCGGCGCCGCCTCGGTCGGACCGAGGGTGTTCGGGATCAGGTAGAGCGTACCGGGCATGGTTGTTATTGTTGGAGATTAAAAAATGGCATGCCGGCGCGGCGCAGCATGCCCGTCAGGGCGATCAGGGGCAGGCCGGTGAGGGCGGTCGGGTCGCTGCTGTCGATGCGTTCGAGCAGGGCGATGCCGAGGCCTTCGTTCTTGGCGCTGCCGGCGCAGTCGTACGGCTGTTCGATGCGCAGATAGGCGTCCAGTTCGGCGTCCGGCAGGTCGCGGAACGTCACGAACACCTGGATATTCTCCACCTGCGCGGCTTCCCCGGCGGGCAGGCGCCCATCCCACAGGCACAAGGCCGTGTGAAATACGACGCGGCGGCCGCGCATCATTTGCAGCTGGGCGAGGGCCCGGGCGTGGTCGCCCGGCTTGCCGATCTGGATGCCGTCCAGCGTGGCGACCTGGTCCGAGCCGATCACGAGCGCCCCCGGATGCTTATCTGCAACAGCCGCCGCTTTTTCGCGCGCCAGGCGCAGCGCCGTCGCTTCCGGCGTCTCGCCGGGATCCGGGGTCTCGTCGATGTCGGGGGAAACGGTGGCGAACGGCAGGTGGAGGCGGCCCAGCAGCTCGCGCCGGTAGGCGGAACTGGAGGCGAGAATGAGACGCGGAACGGTGGAGCTTGGCATCGATTTTATGCAAATAAAACAGGAAGATAGCGCTTTTCGACGAAGTCTTTGACTACGCGGGTCGAAGCCTGCTATTATCGCAGGTTTTCCGGGGATGTTTTTCCAAATGAGCGCTTTTGTCATCGACGCCTTTGAATTTTGTCGGAGCAACGGCCATCGTGAAGGCGTCACGCCGGTGGCGGAAATGACCCGCCTGACGGCTGACCTCGCCGACAAGTCAGGCGAGATCGCCTGGACCATCGAAGGTGGCCAGACCCGCCAGGGGTATCCGATGTTGACGCTGTCCGTCTCCGGTACCGTGCAACTGGTCTGCCAGCGCTGCCTGACCCCGTTCGGCTACGCGCTCGATTCGTCGACCGTGCTGGTGCTGGGCAAGGACGATGCGGAAGCGGACGAGATCGAGGAAATCCTCGACGACGAGAGTATCGACGTGATCGTCGGCAGCAACGCCTGCGACATCCGCGATCTGCTGGAAGATGAAGCCCTGCTGGCCCTGCCGCAGGCACCGAAACACGAGGTGTGCCCCGATACCAGGCTGCTGGACTCGATCAAGTCCGAGAAGGTGTC
>JBJMVU010000039.1:0-9176 GCA_045810485.1 Massilia sp.
CGTGCGCACGGTGTGCCCACCCTACGATTCAATCCGATGTAGAGTGGGCTCCCCGAGCCCACGTGTAACGTCGACGCATCGCGAACGTCCGCGTGGGCACGGTGTGCCCACCCTACGATTCAATCCGAGCCAGCAGGGCGGCCAGCGCGTCCATGTCGACGGGCTTCACGAGGTGGTGGTCGAATCCCGCCTCGAACGCCGCGCGGCGATCCTGTTCCTGGCCGTAGCCCGTGACGGCCACCAGCACGATGGCCCCCGTCTGCGCATCCGCGCGCAGGCGGCGGGCCAGTTCGTTGCCATCCATGTCCGGCAGGCCGATGTCCAGCAGCGCCACGTCCGGCCGCCGGTGGCGCGCCCGCTCCAGCGCACGGTGCGACTCGTGCTCCACGTCGACCAGGTAGCCGCACGCTTCCAGCAGCATGCCCAACGTGGTCGCCGCGTCGACGTTGTCGTCGACGACGAGCACCCGCAACGGACGCCGCGCGCGACCGGTCGCAGCGCACGCCACCATGCCGCCCTCGGCCACCGGCGGGCGCGGCGTCCCTTCCATCAGCGGCAACGCCACCTCGAACGTACTGCCCCGTCCCAGGCCCGGACTCGTGCAGCCGACGGTCCCGCCGTGCAGCTCGACGAGGTTCTTGACGAGCGCGAGGCCCAGCCCAAGGCCGCCCTGCGCGCGGTCGACCGAGCGCTGCCCCTGCGTGAACAGGTCGAACACGTGCCCCGTCAGTTCCGGTTCCATGCCGATGCCCTCGTCGCGTACCGTCAGCAGCAGGCGCCCGCGCGCGCCGTCGACCATGGCGGCGACGTCGATGCGGCGCTCTTCCGGCGTGTACTTGGCCGCGTTGCCCAGCAGGTTGGCGAGCACCTGCACGAGACGCGCCTTGTCGCCCAGTACCAGCGCCTCCGGCTCGCCGACGGCGACGGCGACGGCAAGGTGCTGGCGGCGCGCCTCGAACATCGGGCGCACCTGCTCGATCGCCTCGTCGACGATGGCGCGGGCCGGCACGGGCGCGCGCGCGAGGGTCACGAGGCCGCGCGTGACGCGCGAGACGTCGAGCAGGTCGTCGACGAGGCTCGTCATGTGCCGCACCTGGCGGCCGATGATGGCGCTGCTCTGGCGCACGCGGGCCTCGTCCAGGCGGCCGATGCGCAGCAGGTCGGCGGCGGCGCTGATCGGCGCCAGCGGGTTGCGCAGCTCGTGCGCCAGCATCGCGAGGAATTCGTCCTTGCGGCGGTCGGCGGCGCGCAGCTTGTCCTCGGCCGCCTTGCGTTCCGTGATGTCGCGGAAGAACGAGACGAGGCCGCCGTCGGCCGTCGGATAGGCGCGTACCTCGCACCAGATGTCGACGCCATCCGGCAGCCGCTGGCAGTATTCCGCGGTGCCGGCCACACGGTCGCGCATCACGCGGCGGTACATGCGCCCCGCCTCGCTGTCGATCGCTTCCGGCCATACGTCCCAGTGGTTGCGCCCGATGAACCCGGCCGGATCCAGGTGCGCGATGCGCTGGCCGGCCGGGTTCATCTGCAGCACGGTCCAGTCGCGGTCGAGCAGCATGAAGCCTTCCGCGATCGTGTCGAGGATGGCGCGCCCGCGGTCGCGTTCCTCACGCAGGGTGCCCTGCACACGCGCCAGGTCGACGGCGGCCCGGATGCGCTCGGCCGTGCCGCGCGCCAGCGCCACCTCGGCGTCCGTCCAGGGGTGCGGCCGGTCCAGGCCGAGCAGCAGGAAGGCCTGCAGCCGCCCGCTCCGGCGCAGCGGGACGGCGACGCAGGCGTGGATGTCCAACGCGAGATACGTGCCCTGGCGCGCGGACGCGCGCGGGTCGGCGCGCACGTCGGCCAGCCGCACGATCCGGCCTTCGCGTCCCGACTGCGCCAGGCCGGCGCCGAAGGCGTCCATGGAAAACGTGTGGCCGGCGACGCTGGCGAGGCCGGGGCGGTGCCAGTCGCGCGCCACGGCCAGTGTATCGAGGTCGTCGTCGACCTCGCCGTACAGCACGCGCGCCATGCCCAGCTCCAGTCCCAGCAGGGTGCATCCCGTGCGGATGGCCTCGTCGCTTGACGCCAGCGGACGCAGCGCGTCCGCCACCGTCAGCTCGAACGCGGCGCGACGCTCGGCCTGCACGCGGTCCGTCGTCTCGACGACGGTGCAGTACAGGCCCGCCACGCGGCCCTGACCGTCGTGCAGCGGCGAATACGAGAACGTGAACCATGTCTGCTCGCGAAAGCCGTGGCGCTCCATCGTAAGCGGCAGGTCTTCGAAATACGCGGATTTGTTGGACAGCGCGCGGTCGACGATGGGCACGAGGTCGGGCCAGATCTCGGCCCACACATGCTGGAACGGCGCGTCGAACGCGGCGGGGTGCTTGGCGCCGAGGATCGTGGCGTAGGCGTCGTTGTACAGGAAGCGCAGGTCCGCCCCCCAGGCGACGAACATCGGGAACGCGGAACTGACGGTCATCGACACGGCGGTGGCCAGTTCCGGCGGCCAGTCTTCCGGCGGACCGAGCGGCGACACGCTCCAGTCGTGCTCCCGCAGGAGACGCCGGACGTCGCTCTCTCCGCCGAGTCCGGCGGTGGTACGCAGAATGTCAGCCATGGGGCGATTCTCGCATACCTGGCGGCGGGCCCATGCACGATTGCAACTTCGTGTCCGGGCCGCCTCGTGCGATTTACAGTTTAATGAAATGCTCGCGGTAGTAGCGCAATTCTTCGATCGACTCGATGATGTCGGCCAGCGCCGTGTGCTTCTGCGCCTTCTTGAAACCGGACGCCAGTTCCGGCTTCCAGCGGCGGCACAGTTCCTTCAGCGTCGACACGTCCAGGTTGCGGTAGTGGAAGAACGCTTCCAGCTTCGGCATGCCGCGCGCCATGAAGCGGCGGTCCTGGCAGATCGAGTTGCCGCACATCGGCGATTTGTTCGCCGGCACCCACTGCTTCAGGAAGGCGATCAGCTGCTCCTCGGCCTGGGCTTCGTCGATGGTCGACGCCTTGACGCGGTCGATCAGGCCCGAGCGGCCGTGCGTGCCCTTGTTCCAGTTGTCCATCTTGTCCAGGGTCGCATCGCTCTGGTGGACGGCGATCACGGGGCCCTCGGCCAGTACGTTCAGGTTGGCGTCCGTGACGACGGCGGCCACTTCGATGATGCGGTCGTTGTCCGGGTCCAGGCCCGTCATCTCCATGTCGATCCAGACGAGGTTGAATTCGTTCGGGCGTTGGGTCGCTGCTTCGGTAGTGGTAGCTTGTGACATAATTCTCTCTTTGCTTAAAAGCTTTTAATCAGTCGGGGGCAGAGCTTGATTTGGCGGGGTCAGAGCACAATCGTGAAAACCGTGCTCTGACCCCGCTGATAGAAATTCGTGCTCTGACCCCGAAATGTAGGATTTTCTCACAGGCATAGAATGCTTTCATCCGCGTTTTCGGTTTTGTTCGTCGTCTTTCTCCTGCTCACGCTCGGCCTGAGGTACTGGCTGGCGCGTCGGCACATCCGCCACGTGCTGGGGCACCGCGCCCAGGTGCCGGCCGAATTCGCCGCCAGGATTCCCCTGTCCGCCCACCAGAAGGCCGCCGACTACACGGTCGCCAAGACCCGCTTCGGGCTGTGGGCCGCGCTGTGGAACACGCTCGTGCTGACCGGTTTCACCCTGCTGGGCGGCCTGCAGGCGCTGTCGACGGCGCTGCTGCACGCGACCGGTCCCGGTATGGTGCACCAGATCCTCCTGATCGTCGCGTTCGCCATCGTCTCCGGTGCGCTCGACCTGCCGTTCTCGTACTACCGCCAGTTCGTGCTGGAGGAGCGCTTCGGTTTCAACAAGATGACGGTCGGGCTGTGGATCGCCGACGCCGTCAAGGGTGGCCTCGTCGGCGCCGCCATCGGCCTGCCGCTGCTGTGGGTCGTGCTCACGCTGATGGACAGGACCGGCGCCCTGTGGTGGCTGTACGCCTGGCTCGTGTGGAGCGGCTTCCAGCTGCTGATGATGGTGCTGTACCCGACCGTCATCGCGCCGCTGTTCAACAAGTTCACGCCGCTCGCGGACGACAAGCTGAAGGACCGCATCGAGGGCCTGATGACGCGCGTCGGCTTCGCGGCCAAGGGCCTGTTCGTGATGGACGGCAGCAAGCGCTCCGCGCACGGCAACGCCTATTTTTCCGGCTTCGGCGCGAACAAGCGCATCGTGTTCTTCGACACCTTGCTGGCGCGTCTCGCCCCGGAAGAGATCGAGGCCGTGCTGGCGCACGAACTGGGGCACTTCAAGCTGAAGCACATCATCAAGCGCATCGGCGTGCTGTTCGCGCTGTCGCTCGCGTTCCTCGCCCTGCTCGGCTGGCTGAAGACGCAGGTGTGGTTCTACACGGGCCTGGGCGTGCTGCCGCTGCTGGGCCAGTCGAACGACGCGATGGCCCTGCTGCTGTTCTCCCTCGTGCTGCCCGTGTTCACGTTCCCCTTCTCGCCGCTGACATCGATCACGTCGCGCAAGCACGAATTCGAGGCGGACGCCTTCGCCGCGATCCACAGCGACGCCCGCGACCTCGTCTCGGCCCTCGTCAAGATGTACGAGGACAATGCGTCGACCCTGACGCCCGACCCGATCCACTCCGCGTTCTACGATTCGCACCCGCCGGCCTCGGTGCGCATCCGCCAGCTGCGTCTCGCGGGGGCCGCATGAGCCTCGTCGACCGCCACTGCGTGCATGACGCGCCCGCGCTGGATGATGCCGCGCTGCCGGCCCTGCTGGCCGGGATCCCGGACTGGCGTGTCAACGGCAACCGCATCGAGCGCGAGTTCGTGTTCCGCGACTTCCACGAGACGATGGAATTCGTGAACGCCCTCGCCTACATGATCCATCGCGAAGACCATCACCCCGACCTCACCGTCGGCTACCGCCGCTGCACCGCGGCGTGGACGACGCATTCGGCCGGCAACCGCCTGTCCGACAACGACTTCATTTGCGCAGCCAAAGCGGACGCGCTGTACTTGGGACGGGCGGGCGCATGAGCAAGACTGATTTCACGGGCACGATCGTCGCGGCCCACGGCCGCCACTACCTGGCCGACGTCGACGGCGAATTCCTCCAGTGCGTCACGCGCGGGAAAAAGACCAACGTGGCGGTGGGCGACATCGTCCACCTGAAGCGCACGTCGAACGACCAGGCCGTGATCGAAAAAATCGCCGAGCGCACCACGTTGCTGTACCGCTCCGACCAGTACAAGAGCAAGCTGCTGGCCGCGAACATCAGCCGGCTGTTCATCGTCATCGCGACGGAACCCGGCTTCGCCGACGACCTCGTGTCGCGCGCCCTCGTGGCCTGCGAGGCGGCTGGCGTCGACGCCCACCTCATCCTGAACAAGGTCGACCTCGAGCCCAACCTCGCCCGCGCGCGCGAACGCGCGAGCCTGTACACGAATCTCGGCTATCCGCTGCACGAGGTGTCGGCGAAGACGCATCCCGAGGAAACCGTGGCGGCATTGACGCCGCTGCTGCAGGACCAGTCGTCGATCCTGATCGGCCAGTCGGGCATGGGCAAGTCGTCGATCGTGAACCTGCTGGTGCCGGATGCGGACATCGCCGTGCGCGAGATCTCGGAAGCGCTGGACACCGGCAAGCACACGACGACGTTTACCCGCCTGTACAAGCTGCCCGCCGGCGGCACCCTGATCGATTCACCGGGCTTCCAGGAATTCGGCCTGTACCACCTGACCGAAGGCATGCTGGAACGGGCGTTCGTCGAGTTCAAGCCCTACCTGGGCGGCTGCAAGTACTACAACTGCCGCCACCTGGCGGAACCGCAGTGCGCCGTGCTGCAGGCGGTCGCGGACGGCAAGATCGCCAAGCTGCGCCACGCGCTGTACGCACAGCTGCTGCACGAGTCGGCGCAGACGTTGTACTGACAACTTTTCCGAACCCGATTTCCCGGAAAGCAAGCAAAAACGCTTATAATCCAAGAGATTATCGTATCTCAGGCACAAAAATGGCTGGCACGACTCCCACCAACATCAAGCATTTCCTGCAGTTCTCCGACTTCACCCGCGACGAGTTCGAGTACCTGATCGAGCGCGCGACCGTCATCAAGCGCAAGTTCAAGAACTACGAGATCTACCACCCGCTCGTCGACCGCACGCTCGTCATGGTGTTCGAAAAGAATTCCACGCGCACGCGCCTGTCGTTCGAAGCGGGCATGCACCAGCTGGGCGGCGCCGCGATCTACCTGAACACGCGCGACAGCCAGTTGGGCCGCGGCGAACCCGTCGAGGACGCCGGCCAGGTCATGTCGCGCATGTGCGACATCATCATGGTGCGCACGTTCGGCCAGGACATCATCGAGCGCTTCGCGGCCCACTCGCGCGTGCCCGTGATCAACGGCCTGACCAACGAACACCACCCGTGCCAGGTGCTCGCCGACATCTTCACGTACTACGAGCACCGCGGCTCCATCGTCGGCAAGACGGTGGCGTGGATCGGCGACGCCAACAACATGCTGTACTCCTGGCTGCAGGCGGCGGAAGTGTTCGGCTTCCACCTGAACGTGTCGACGCCGAAGGGCTACGACATCGATCCGAAACTGGTCTCCACGAACAACTACACGTTCTTCGAGAACCCGTCGGATGCCTGCGCCGGCGCGCACCTCGTCAACACGGACGTGTGGACGAGCATGGGCTACGAAAAGGAAAACGCCGAGCGCCTGAAGGCGTTCGACGGCTTCATCGTCGACGAAGCCAAGATGGCGCGCGCGAGCGGCGACGCGCTGTTCATGCACTGCCTGCCCGCGCACCGCGGCGAGGAAGTGTCGGCCGGCGTCATCGACGGTCCGCAATCCGTCGTCTGGGACGAGGCCGAGAACCGCCTGCACGTGCAGAAGGCGCTGATCGAATACCTGCTGCTGGGCCGCATCGAAGACAAAAAATAATCCGCATCAACCATTGAGCTTGATCGTCGGCCCGGGCCGGGCCGGCTGACCATCATCCCCCTCCACATCTGACATCACTGGAATTTCCATGAGCGACATTAAAAAAGTAGTCCTCGCCTACTCGGGCGGCCTCGATACCTCCGTCATCCTGAAATGGCTGCAGGATAACTACAAGTGCGAAATCGTCACCTTCACCGCCGACCTGGGCCAGGGTGAAGAGCTGGAACCGGCGCGCGCCAAGGCGCTGAAGTTCGGCATCAAGCCGGAAAACATCTACATCGACGACGTGCGCGAAGAATTCGTGCGCGACTTCGTGTTCCCGATGTTCCGCGCCAACACCGTCTACGAAGGCGAATACCTGCTGGGCACGTCGATCGCGCGTCCGCTCATCGCCAAGCGCCTCATTGAAATCGCGAACGAGACCGGCGCCGACGCCGTGTCGCACGGCGCGACCGGCAAGGGCAACGACCAGGTGCGTTTCGAGCTGGGCGCATACGCGCTGAAGCCGGACGTCAAGATCATCGCCCCGTGGCGCGAGTGGGACCTGCTGTCGCGCGAAAAACTGCTGAAGTACGCGGAAGACGCCGGCATCGACATCGACATGAAGCACAAGAACGGCGGCGCGCCGTACTCGATGGACGCCAACCTGCTGCACATCTCGTTCGAAGGCCGCCACCTGGAAAACCCGAGCGCGGAAGCCGAGGAATCGATGTGGCGCTGGACCGTGTCGCCGGAAGCGGCGCCGGACCAGGCGGAATACCTGGACATCGAATTCCAGCACGGCGACATCGTGGCCCTGAACGGCAAGCAGCTGACCCCGGCCGCGGTGCTGACGGAGCTGAACCGCCTGGGCGGCAAGCACGGCATCGGCCGCCTGGACCTGGTGGAAAACCGCTACGTCGGCATGAAGTCGCGCGGCTGCTACGAAACCCCGGGCGGCACGATCATGCTGCGCGCGCACCGCGCCATCGAATCGATCACGCTGGACCGCGAAGTGGCGCACCTGAAGGACGACCTGATGCCGCGCTACGCCTCGCTGATCTATAACGGCTACTGGTGGGCGCCGGAACGCGTCGCGCTGCAGACGCTGATCGACCACACCCAGAAGAGCGTGAACGGCTGGGTGCGCATCAAGCTGTACAAGGGCAACGTGATCGTCGTCGCACGCGATTCGAAGACCGATTCGCTGTTCGACCAGACCATCGCCACGTTCGACGAAGACGGCGGCGCGTACAACCAGGCGGACGCGGGCGGCTTCATCAAGCTGAACGCGCTGCGCATGCGCATCGCGGCGAACGCGCGCAAGAAGCGCGGGCAGTAATCACAGGCCTTGTGTGAAAGCCGCCGGTCCTCGCGGGCCGGCGGCTTTTTTATTTTCGCCCCCCTCAAAAACCGTCGCCCCTGCGAAGGCAGGAGCCCAAGCTTTACGCGCAGTGGCAGCGCTCGCAAAATTGGGTCCCCGCCTCCGCGGGGACGACGGGTGGCGCGCAACCGCAGTGGAATAAAAAAGCCGCCCTCCCGCTCACGCGAAAGGACGGCAAAGGGAGGCGCGCCGCTTGATCCCGCCCACCCCGCATTGCCCCCACGGCTGCGGCGTACGGCGGAAGCGGCTAACGCCGGCTCACAACTCAGAAATGGAAGTTGGCGGTCAGGCTCGCCCAGCGCGGCGCGCCCGGCGTGTAGCGGTAGCCGCTCTTGTTGATCGATGCGACGTATTCCTTGTCGAACAGGTTGTAGACGTTCAGGCGCAGATCCAGCCAGCGGTTCACCTGGTAGTCCGCGACGGCGTCCGCCACCCAGTAGCTGTCCGCATACGCCGGCGTGCCGACGGCGCCGTCCGTCCCGCGCAGCAGCTTGCCCTGGTAGCGCACGCCGCCGCCAAGCGTCAGGCCGTGCGGCAGTTTATACGTCGTCCAGCTGGTGAAGGCCTGCTTCGGCGTGTACGACAGCGCGTTCGCGCCGCTCGCCGTGACGATCTTGCCCGCCTCGATGCTCGTGTCCATATACGTGTAGCCCGCGTTGATCGACCAGGCGCGCGTGATCTCGCCCGTCACGGCCAGCTCGACGCCCTGCACGCGTTTTTTACCGGTCTGGTAGTACTTCAGGTCGACGGGATCCTGCTCGACCTCGTTCTTCACGTCCGTGCGGTACAGCGCGGCGTTCAGGCCGAGGCGGCGGTCGAACACTTCCCACTTGGCGCCAATTTCCGTCGTCGTGCTGACCTGCGGCTCGTAAATCGGGTTCGCCGCGCTGTTGGCGCTGGCGCTC
>JBJMVU010000040.1:0-18395 GCA_045810485.1 Massilia sp.
AGTACGACGCCCGGGACCGACGCCTGCTTCATGGGCTTCATCGTGTTCCGGCCGAAGCGCACGCGGGTCGGATGCCAGCTCAGGGCATGTCCCTGGCTGCGGATGATGTCCTTCGCCATCTCGACCGCGTCCTCCTCGACCATACCCGGACGGATGCGCGCGGCGATCGCGGCGATCGCCTTGCGCGTCTCGGCGCGGGCCCGTTCCATGCCCTCGAAAGTGAACGCCGGACCGACGCGCTCTGCTGCATGACTCATGGTGTTTCCTCTCTGCGAATGAAGGGTTGATTCATGCAGGAAGTCTAGGGGCCAACGTGCAGCGGATGGGCGCCACGAGCAGCGCCAAAGCGCCAAAGAACATGCGTTGACGGCCATCGCCCATGCGTGGGGCGGCCGCGCCGTCAGACGGCGCGCGCGTCGGCGGCGTCGTTTGCGAAAGCGCCGAAGTGCTGGCGGTACTGGCGCGCCGTCACCCCGAGCTGCTTGACGAAGGCGGTGCGCATCTGCGCGGGGCTGCCGAAGCCGCAGCGGTACGCGACGGTCTTGAGCGGCTCGCCGCCGGTTTCGAGGTGCACGCGCGCGGCATCGACTCTCGCCCGCTCCACGAATTCGCCCGGCGTGCTGCCGGTCTCCCTGGCGAACACGCGCGCGAAGTGACGCTCGCTCATCGCGGCCACCGCGGCGAGACGCTCCACGCTCAAGTCCTGGTCCAGGTGGCCCAGCACGTACAACTGGACCGTCTGCATGACGGATTCGCCGCCCACGTGCGGCGCCAGGTAAGGGCTGAACTGGGACTGGCCGCCGCTGCGCTGCGTGAACACCACGAGGCGCTTGGCGACATTGAGGGAAACGTCCGCGCCGACGTCCTCGAAGACCAGATGCAAGGCAAGATCGATCCCGGCGGTGACGCCCGCGGAGGTATACACGTGGCCGTCGCGTACGAAGATGCGGTCCGGCTGGACGGTAATGGACGGAAAGCGGGCCGTGAGCTTTTGCACGTCGTTCCAATGCGTCGTCGCGCGCCGGTTGTCCAGCAGGCCGGCATGCGCCAGCAGGAAAGCGCCGTTGCAGACGGAAGCGACGCGCCGGCTCCTCTCGGCCATCGCGCGCAGCCAGTCCGACAAGGGCCCGTCGCGCGGCTGGCGCGGCAGGTCGGGTCCGCCGGGCACCATGAGGAGGTCGGGCGCCTCGTGTAGGTCCTCATAAGTGGCATGCGGCTGGAGCAGCAACCCGTTCGAGCAGGCGACCTGGCCCGGGATCGTCCCGAGCACCGTCAGCCGGTATTGATGCGCCGGTTCCAGGTAGTGGTTCGCTTCCGCGAACACGTCCATGGGACCGGTGATGTCCAGGGCCTGGACGCCCGGGAAGGCGAGAATGGCGATGCTAGGCATGATGTGCTCCTTCAATCGCTGCCTTGGGAAGGCCCCGGCATTGCGGAGTGCATCCTGTCCGTGGCAGGGAAACCTTTGGGATACGCCCAGCATGCCATTTCCATGGGGCATTCGGAAGCGAATTTGGCGCGGCTGGCGGAAAACCCACCTGATTTGGCAGCCTTGCGACCCGCTTTCCGCCACGACGCCGCGGCGCGCGCCGATACTGTTTTGGCGGCATCGACGATCGCCGCGTTCGTCCCCATTTTTCCTGAAGGAGAAGCACATGAGCGAAACGATTGCCGGCATCGTCATCCCGGACAGCCGCATTGCCCGCGACGCCACCCAGCTGGTGCGCGACACGGAAACCGATCTGCTGTACCACCATTCCCGCCGGGTGTTCCTGTTCGGCGCCCTGGCCGGGAAGCGCAAGAATCTGGCGTTCGATCGCGAGCTGCTGTATGTCGGCGCCATGTTCCACGACATGGGCCTGATAGCGCCGTACAGCAGCCCGGACCTGCGGTTCGAGGTCGACGGCGCCAATGCCGCGCGCGACTTCCTGCGCGCGTACGGCATCGACGAAGCGGACGTCGATCAGGTGTGGGACGCGATCGCCCTGCACACGACGCCGGGCATCCCGGAACACAAGAAGCCGGTCGTCGCGCTCGTCACGGCCGGCGTCGAGATGGATGTGCTGGGCATCGCGTACGACCAGTTCAGCGAGGAGCAGCGCCGGCTCGTCGTCGCAGCCCATCCACGCGAAGAAAACTTCAAGGAAGACATCATCGACGCGTTCACCCGGGGCATCGCGCACAAGCCGGACACCACGTTCGGCAACGTCAAGGCCGACGTGCTCGCACTGAAGCAGCCCGGCTACCGGCGCACCAATTTCTGCGGCCTGATCCTGAGCTCGGCCTGGAACGACGGCTGCGGCTGCGGCCGCACGGGCGTGCACGGGCACTGATGCGCCGCATTCGCCATCCTGAGCGCCAGTCGGGGCCACATGGTCCGGCCGACGGGCAGAACGCGAAACAGCTGCGACCGAGCGCGGCCCGGAATGCGCTGAAATCCGGCCTGAGGCCGCACGGCGGGCGTACCGGGGCCGGCCGATTGCCTCTCAACTGCCGGCGATCAGCTTCAGGGTCGGGATCAACTCGGCGGACCGCTCCGGTGACTTCAAGGCGTGCTTCAGGTTCATCTTGGCGATCTCGACGTGTTCTTCCGCCAGGGCCTGTGCCCGCGCGCCTTGTCCGTGTTCCATCGCATACACCAGGTTGTGGTGCTGGCGATGGGCCAGGTAAAGCTCTTCCTGTTCCATCGCCGATTGCATCGGCAGCATGGCGCTGGCCGGCGCGAACGGCAGGTGGTTGTTGACCTCGATGGCCCGCGCCAGCGCCGCGTTGCCGCTCCCGTCGATCATCAAGGCGTGGAAGCGGTCGTTCATGTGCACGTAGGCGGCGTAGTCGTCGATGCTCAGGCTCGTCTTGCCCTTGACGATGCGGTCGCCTTCTTCCAGGCAGTCGTAAAACGCGCGCGACAATTGCCGTGACACGCCACGCTCCGCCACCAGCCGCGCCGCCATCCCCTCCAGCGCGCCGCGCACGGAAATGGCATCGAAAATCTCTTCCTCGGTGAACCGGCGCATCAGGTAGCCGCCGCCGGGCGACTGGTCCACCAGTCCCTCCTTCTTGAGGGTGGCGAGCGCCAGCTTGATCGGCGTTCGCGATGTGCCGAGCTTCTCCCCGAGCGGAATTTCTCCGAGCCGTTCGCCGGCGACGAACTCGCCTTTCAGGATCAAGTCCCGCAACTGCACCAGCACCCGGTCCTGCAGTGATTCCGAATTGCTTCTAGACATTAATCGCCTCCTTGATACCAAACATTGTAGGCCTTGCATGCAACTCGTTCAAGTAACATCCATTTTGCCAGGCGTTGCATGCAATCTTTGTCGGCAGCCAATCGGCGCGATTTCCAGATCGCGAAGCCAGAGTATATGTAAATCTATGATTTTTAACGATAAATTTAGAGCAGATGCGCCTCGTATCGCTTACGGGGCAACGAAGACAAAAAATTCGCTTGCGCTTCTTTGAATGCAATGTCTAAACTAATGCATGCATTCAACCACAGGAGACGCACATGATCAGCAAAGAACAGAACGACCTGATGACAAGGACAGGAGCCCAGACGCCGGCCGGCAAGCTGCTGCGCCAGTACTGGCAACCCGTCGCGCTGGTCGATGAATTGCCCGAAGCGCGCCCGGTCAAGGCCGTGCGCGTACTGGGGCAGGACCTCGTCGTGTTTCGCGACGAGAGCGGCCGGTACGGCCTGATCGACCGCGACTGTCCGCACCGCGGCGCCGACCTGTCCTACGGGCGCCTGGAGGACGGCGGCCTGCGCTGCCCGTTCCACGGCTGGCTGTTCGACGCCTCGGGCACGTGCCTGGAAACGCCGGCGGAACCCGTCGGCAGCAAGCTGTGCCAGCGCGTGCGACAGGCCGCCTATCCGGTCGTCGAACGCAGCGGCATCCTGTTCGGCTTCCTGGGCATGGGTGAACCGCCGGCCTTCCCCGATTTCGATTGCTTCATCGCGCCGGACAGCCACACGTTCGCGTTCAAGGGCCTGTTCGAATGCAATTGGCTGCAGGCGCTGGAAGTCGGGATCGATCCGGCCCACGCGTCCTACCTGCACCGCTTTTTCGAAGATGCGAACCCGGAAGAGAGCTACGGCAAGCAGTTCCGCGGCACGTCGGCCGATTCGGACATGCCCATCACCAAGGTCCTGCGCGAGTACGACCGGCCGGAGATCACGGTGGAACGGGTCGACGCGGGCCTGCGCCTGATCGCACTGCGCGAACTGGATGAGCAACTGGCCCACGTGCGCGTGACTAACCTCATGTTCCCGCAAGCCTTCGTGATCCCGATGAGTTCGGAAATGACGATTTCGCAGTGGCATGTGCCGATCGACGACCACAGCTGCTACTGGTACGCGATCTTCACCAGCTTCACCGGGCCGGTCGACAAGAACCACATGCGCGACCAGCGCCTGGCCCTGTACGACATGCCGGACTACAAGCCACGCATCAACAAGCACAACAACTACGGTTTCGACATCGACGAGCAAAAACGCGCCACCTACACCGGCATGGGCCACGACATCAACGTCCACGACCAGTGGGCGGTCGAGTCGCAGGGGCCGATCCAGGACCGCACCCGCGAGCACCTGGGCACGACCGACAAGGGCATCATCGCGTACCGCAAGCTGCTCGTCGAAGCGATCGAGCGCAACCAGGCCGGAGAGAAGGCACTCATGATGCTCGACCCGGCCCAGGCCCGCACCCTGAGCGGTCCGCCCTCGATCGACGGCATCGGTCCGCGCGCGTCCTGGAACAGCTACTGGGTCGACGCCGACCGTGAACGGCGCCAGCGCTGCCCCTGGCTCCAGGCCGCATCCGCATCCGCATCCGCGCACGCCGAATAAGCGCAACGAACCTGAACAAAAAAGAGAGGAGATATGGACCTGGCGGCCCGTCGCTGCCGGTTCATCACATCATGTCATTCGTTACTCAATTTGATCTCTGGTCGTCGGAGCAGCACGCCGCCGCAGACGACGTCGTCAAGGCGCTGCGCTCGGGAGACATCGGCGTCGTGCGCTTTTCGTTCGCGGACCAGCACGGCATCCTGCGCGGCAAGACCCTCGTGGCCTCGGAGGCGATCCGGGCCCTGCATGCCGGCGTCAGCCTGACCAGCACGCTGTTCGCCAAGGACACCGCGCATAAAACCGTGTTTCCCGTTTTCGAAAAGGGCGGCGGCTTCGACATGCCCGAGATGCAGGGCTGCGCCGATACCGTCATGGTGGCCGATCCGACCACGTTCCGCGTGCTGCCATGGGCTCCGCATACCGCGTGGGTGCTGTGCGACGTCTATTTCGGCAACGGCACCCCGATGCCGTTCTCGACGCGGCGGCTGCTGCGGCGCGCGCTCGACGACCTGCACGGCGTGGGACTGGAATTCATCGCCGGCCTCGAAGTCGAGTTCCACGTCTTCAAGGTCACCGATGCGCGCATGCAGCTGGGCGATTCCGGCCAGCCCGGGCGGCCGCCGGAAGTCGAGCTGCTGACCCATGGCTACCAGTACCTCACCGAACTGCGCTACGACCAGATCGATCCGATCAGCGAGATCCTGCGCCGGGACATCGAGGCGCTGGGCCTGCCGCTGCGCTCGCTCGAGGTGGAACTCGGGCCGAGCCAGTTCGAATTCACGTTCGGACCGCAGGCCGGCATGGGCACGGCCGACGCGATGATCCTGTTCCGCAGTGCCGTCAAGCAGATCTGCCGGCGCCACGGCCACCACGCCACCTTCATGTGCCGCCCGCGGATTCCGAACACGGTCTCCAGCGGCTGGCACCTGCACCAGTCGCTGGTCGGCCTGGACGACGGCCGCAACCGGTTCATGCCCGAGGCCGCGGGCGAGGCCTTGTCGTCCACCGGCCTGCACTTCCTGGGCGGCCTGCTGGCGCACGCGCCGGCGTCGACCGCGCTGTCGACGCCGACGATCAACGGCTACAAGCGCTACCGCGCCTATTCGCTGGCGCCGGACCGCGCCAACTGGGGCCGGGACAACCGCGGCGTCATGCTGCGCGTGCTGGGCGGCGCCGGCGACGATGCCACCCGAATCGAAAACCGGGTCGGAGAACCGGCGGCGAACCCGTACCTGTACTTCGCTTCGCAAGTGATCGCCGGCCTGGACGGGATCCGCCGCCGGCTCGACCCGGGCGCATCGGCCGACAGTCCCTACGACACCCCGGCGGCGCGGCTGCCGGCCAGCCTGCAGGAGGCGGTCCAGCACCTGCGCGCCAGCGCCTGCCTGCGCGAAGGACTGGGCCAGGGCTTCGTCGATTATTTCTGCGCCATCAAGGAAGCGGAAATCGCCCGCTACAACCAGGAAGTCTCGGAGTGGGAGCATCGCGAGTATTTCGAGATGTTTTGAACGCATCAGCGAGGACAGCAATGAAACTCATATTTATACTGAAGGACGGCAGCCGCGCCGAGGTCGAGGCGAAGGCCGGCGCCACCGCCATGGAAACGGCGATCCGCAACAACATCCGTGGCATCGATGGCGAATGCGGCGGCTGCTGCTCGTGCGCCACCTGCCACGTGTACGTCGAACCCGTGCGGGCGCTGCTGCTGCCGCCGCCGGACGAGGTGGAACGGGAACTGCTGGAGGGAGTCGCCGCGGAGCGCCGCCCGACCAGCCGCCTGAGCTGCCAGATCGTCCTCAGCGAGGAGCTCGACGGCCTGATCCTGCAAGTTCCTGCCGCGCAGAGCTGATCATGGACGACCGACTCGTCATCATCGGCGCCTCCTATGCCGGCCTGCAACTCGCGGCCGCGGCCCGGGACGGCGGCTACGCCGGCCCCATCGTCCTGCTGGGCGACGAGGCGCACGCCCCGTACCAGCGGCCGCCCCTGTCGAAAGGCTTCCTCCTCAACGGCGGCACGGCCCAGCCGCTCAAGGGTCCGGATTATTTTGCGCAGGCGGACATCGAGTTCCGCCCCGGCACCCGCGCGGTCGCCATCGACCGCGCCCAGCGCGAGCTGATGCTGGCCGACGGCACCGTGCTGGCTTACGGCCGGCTGGGGCTGACCACCGGGGCGCGCTGTCGCACGCTGGCCTGCGAAGGCGCGCAACTGGACGGCATCCACTATCTGCGCACGCTCGACGACGCCGCGCGCCTGGCCGCCGCCGCGACCGGCGTGCGGCGCGTCGTCGTCGTCGGCGGCGGCTTCATCGGTCTCGAAGTGGCGGCCTCGCTGCGCACGCTGGGCAAGGACGTCAGCGTGATCGAGGCCGGCGAACGCCTGCTCGGCCGGGTCGCGCATCCGATCGTGTCGCGCTACCTGCACGACCTGCACGAAGCAAAAGGCGTCGCGATCCACACACGGGCACAGGTGGTGCGCGTGGCGGGCAAGGACGGACGCGTCGCCGCCGTCCACCTGGATGACGGCCGCGAACTGGCCTGCGACCTGGTCGTGGTCGGCATCGGCGTGGTCCCGAACGACGAGCTGGCGCGGTCATGCGGCCTGCTGGTCGACGGCGGCATCGTCGTCGACCGGTATGCGCGCACCAGCGACGCGCACATCGTCGCCGCCGGCGACTGCGCGCGCTATCCGAACCCCTGGGCGCGTACGCCGACCGTGCGGCTCGAATCGGTGCAGAGCGCCAACGACCTGGCCCGGACCGCCGCCGCCACCGTGTGCGGACGCCCGGCGCCATACCGGGCGGTGCCCTGGTTCTGGTCCGATCAATTCAGTTGCAAGCTGCAGATGGCGGGGTTGAGCCAGGGTTGGGAGACGGTCGAAGTCGTGGGCGATCCGGCCGATCACCAGTTCTCGATTCGCTATTTCCTGCAAGGCCAGTTGACCGGCGTGGACAGCGTCAACCAGCCGGGCGTGCACATGCAGGCCAGAAAACAGCTGCAGCAGGCGGTCCTTGCCACGCAGTGACGCCGCAGCCTGACACACAACGATAACGGAGACTCGACATGAATATCAAGCACATCCTGGCAACGGCCGCCCTGGCGCTCACGTCCACGTTCGGCATGGCCGCGGAGCCGGTCAAGGTCGGCGTCGTCGCCGAGCTGACCGGTCCGCAGGCCGAGTATGGCCTGCAGATCGTCAACGGCATCAAGCTGCTGATGCACGAGCAGGGCGACATGGTGGCCGGCCGCAAGGTCGAGCTGATCGTCAAGGACGTCGGCGGACCGAACCCCGACGTGGCGAAGCGGCTGGCGCAGGAGCTGGTCACGCGCGACAAGGTCAAGTTCCTGGCCGGCTTCGGCTTCACGCCCAATGCGCTGGCCGCCGCGCCCATCGCCACCGCAGGCAAGACGCCGATGGTCGTGATGAACGCCGCGGGGGCATCGATCCCCGCGCGCTCCCCCTACATCGTGCGCACCAGCATGACGATCGCCCAAAATGCCATCGGCATCGCCGACTGGGCCGTGAAGAACGGCATCAAGTCCGCCTTCATCCTGTACGCCGATTACGTGCCGGGCAAGGAGGGCGCCGAGCAGTTCAAGGCACGCTTCGTCGCCGGCGGCGGCACGATCAAGGGCGAGCTCGGCGCCCCGCTGAAGAACCCTGATTTCGGGCCCTTCATCCAGCGCGTCAAGGACAGCAAGCCGGATGCCGCGTTCATCTGGTTCCCGTCCGGCGAGCTCGCGACCAACGTGGTCAAGGCCTACAGCGAACGTGGGCTGGACAAGGCCAACATCAAGCTGATCGGCACCAGCGACGCCGTCGACGACATGTTCGTCAACGGCATGGGCGACGGCGTCGTCGGCGCCATCACGGCCGGACAGTATTCGCTGGCCCACGATTCGGCCCGCAACCGCGAGTTCGTCCAGCACTACAAGGCCTTGTACGGCGACAAGGTCAAGCCGAATTTCATGGCCGTGAGCGCCTACGACGGCATGGCCGCGATCTACCAGGTCATCCGGCAGCTGAACGGCGCGGTCGATGGCGACAAGGCCATGGCCGTGCTGCGCGGGATGAAGCTGGACAGTCCACGCGGTCCCATCATGATCGACCCGGCCACGCGCGACATCGTCCAGACGATCTATATACGCAAGGTCGAGCGTCGCGACGGTGAGCTGTACAGCGTGGAATTCGACAAGTTCCAGGCCGCCGCCCAGGGGGGCAAATGAAGCACGTCGTCCTGCTCCAGCATTCCGCGTACGCCGAGCCCGGCTACGTCACGCAGTATCTCGACCAGCACGCCATCCCGTGGCGCTTGTTGCGGATCGACGAGGGCGATGCCGTCCCCGACGACCCGGCGTCCTATGCCGGCCTGTGCTTCCTGGGCGGCAGCATGAGCGTCAACGACCCGTTGCCATGGATCGAAGAGGCGCTGGCGCTGATCTGGAACGCCGACCGGCTGGGCGTGCCGATCGTCGGCCATTGCTTCGGCAGCCAGCTGCTGGCGAAGGCGTTCGGCGCGACCGTCACCCGTAATCCGGTCAAGGAAATCGGCTGGGGCTGGATGGAGGTGCTGGACAGCCGTTCGTCCGGCGACTGGCTGGGTGTCCGCGCCGGCCGGGTCCGCAGCTTCCAGTGGCACGGCGACACGTTCACGGTACCGGAAGGGGCTGATCTCTTGATGGAAAGCGAATTCTGCGCGCACCAGACCTATGTCATCCGCGACCTCCACCTCGGCATGCAGAGCCACCTCGAGATGACGCCCGACCTGGTGCGCAAGCTGACGATCAAGGGCGCCGCAGAAATCGACCGCGAGATCCGCCTGCGCGGGCCGGCGGCCGTGCAAACCGCCGCGCAGATGCTCGACGACGTCGACAACAAATGTGCCGAGGTCAATGCCCTGATGGCCCGCATGTATGACCGCTGGCGCCTGAAGCTCAGGCGCTGACACGGCGCGCGGCCCCGGCCTTGCCGCATCGAAAAAATATATCTACAGGAGACAATCCATGCAACACGCACTTCGCAGCGCGGTCGCGCTGCTGGCCGCCATCGGCGCATCCGGCGCCCATGCCCAGGGCAGCAACGTGACCCTCTATGGCCTGCTCGATACCGGCATCGTCCACACGACCAATGCCGACGCGGCGGGACATTCCGTCACCAGGATGCCTTCGCTGACCGGCTCGCTGCCGTCGCGCCTGGGTTTTCGCGGCAGCGAGGAACTCGCCCCCGGCCTGCAAGCCTTCTTCACCCTCGAGGCCGGCCTGACGGTCGACGGCGGTGCCCTGGGGCAGGGCGGGCGCCTGTTCGGACGCCAGGCGGCGCTCGGATTGAAGGGCCGGTTCGGCACCTTCACCCTCGGCCGCCAGGTGAACATGACTTATATCGCGACCCAGAAGTCGGACGTGCTGGGCCCCAACCTGTTCTCGATTTCCAGCATCGACCTCTACCTGCCGAATGCGCGCAGCGACAACGCCGTCGGCTACTACGGCACGTTCGGCAATGTCGTCGTGGGCGCCACCTACAGTACCGGCCGTGACAGCTCGTTCGCCGGCGGGCCGGCGGCGACCGGCTGCCCGGGCGAAGTGCCCGGCAATGCCCGGGCCTGCCGCCAGATCACAGGGCTGGTCGGCTACGAAACGCCGGACTACGGCCTGAACACGTCGTACGACATCATGTACGGCAATACCGGCGCGAGCGGCGGCCTGGCCGGCAGCGACAACAGCGACAAGCGGATCACCGTCAATGCCTATCTGAACGTGGGGCGGGGCAGGCTCGGCGCCGGCGTGGTCGACCGCACCCTGCGCGCCGCGACCGGCCTCAAGGAGTCGGACCTGTATTTCCTGGGTCTCAGCTATCCGGTGGCGCCGCGCATGACGCTCGACGCCCAGGTCGCCCGCTACGACGTCAAGGGCAGCGATGCGGATGCCTGGATGGCGGTCGTGCGGCTCATGCTCGCGCTGTCCAAGCGCACGGCGGTGTATGCCGACGTGGGGCGCATGAAGAATGCCGGCGCCTCGGCCATCGCGCTCGACGCGGGCGGCACGGTGGGCGTCGGCAAGACCCAGAACGGCGTGCTGGTCGGCATGCGCCACGCGTTCTAGGAGGCCACCATGCTAGGCAATTTCGCCGGTGTTCTGTTCGATGGCGTCGCCTTCGGCAGCCTGCTGTTCCTCATCAGCGTCGGTCTGTCGATCACGATGGGGCTCATGAATTTCATTAACCTCGCCCACGGCGCGTTCGCCATGCTGGGGGGCTATGTGAGCGTGGGGCTGGCGGCGCGCTTCGGCGTGCCGTTCCTGGCCTCGCTACCGCTCGCGTTCCTGGCGTCCGCCGGCATGGGCCTGGTACTGGACCGCCTGTTGTATCGCCGCCTGTACAAGTCCAGCCACCTGGACCAGGTATTGTTCTCCGTCGGCCTGGTGTTCATGGCCATCGCCGCCGCGACCTGGCTGTACGGCCCGACCCAGCAGCCGGTGACGCTGCCGGACTGGCTGCGCGGCCAGGTCGCGCTGCCCGGCATCGAGGTCGGCGCGTACCGGCTGTTCCTGGTCGGCCTCGTCGTCCTGCTGACGGTGGCGCTGGGACTGCTGATCGAGCGGACCCGTTTCGGCGCGCAGATCCGGGCTGCGGTCGACAACCCGACCGCCTCCGCGGGACTGGGCATCCACGTCGACCGGGTGTTCAGCCTGACCTTCGCCCTGGGCTCCGGGCTGGCGGGACTCGGGGGCGGCCTCGGCATCGACGTGCTGGGGCTGGATCCGACCTTCCCGCTCAAGTACCTGGTCTACTTCCTGCTCGTGGTCGCCGTGGGCGGCGCCGGCACCATCAAGGGGCCGCTGCTGGCCGCCATGATCCTCGGCGTCTTCGACGTGGCCGGCAAATACTATGCGCCGGAAGCGGGGGCGTTCGTCATCTACGCCCTGATGGTGCTGTTGCTGATCCTGTTCCCCACCGGCTTGTTGCGGAGGACCGCATGAACGCGTTCGGCTCGACTGAAACCAGGCACGCCGCGCGTGCCGCCGTGCTGCCCCCGGCGCGGCTTCCGGACGACCGCTGGACGCCGCTGGAGATCGCGTTCTGGCTGCTGCCGGCGGCGGCGTCCATCGCCTTCCCCGAGTATCTGGTCCTGCTCAGCCAGGTCATGATCATCGGCCTGTTCGCCCTGTCGCTCGACCTGATCCTCGGTTATGCCGGCATCGTCTCGCTGGGCCATGCCGCCTTTTTCGGCGCCGGCGCGTATACCGCCGGCCTGCTCGCAGCCCACGGCTGGGGCGAATTGCTGAGTGGCCTGCTGGCCGCTGCCGTGGTGGCGGGGCTGCTCGGCTTCCTGACCTCGTTCCTGGTCGTGCGTGGCCGCGACCTGACACGGCTGATGGTCACGCTGGGCATTGGCATGTTGCTGTTCGAAGCGGCGAACAAGGCCGCCTTCGTCACCGGCGGGGTCGACGGCCTGTCCGGCCTGGCGTTCGACAAGCTGTTCGGCGTCTTCGAATTCGACCTGAACGGCGAACTCGCGTTCTGGTACAGCTTCGCGGTGCTGTTCATCCTGTTCATCGTGCTGCGCCGCATGGTCCGCTCCCCGTTCGGACTGGGCCTGGTCGGCATCCGCGAAGGCGCGCGCAGGATGCCGGCGCTCGGCGTGGACGTCGAGCGCCGTCTGGTCGTCGTGTTCACCGTCGCCGCGGCGCTCGCCGGGGTGGCCGGTGCGCTGCTGGCGCAGACCACGCAATTCGTCGGCCTCGACACGCTCGGTTTCACGCGCTCGGCCGAACTGCTGATCATCGTCGTACTGGGCGGGACCGGGCG
This sequence comes from Massilia sp., assembly GCA_045810485.1. Taxonomy (GTDB): domain Bacteria; phylum Pseudomonadota; class Gammaproteobacteria; order Burkholderiales; family Burkholderiaceae_D; genus Telluria. The sequence goes on from JBJMVU010000040.1 coordinate 12,647, forward strand.
CCTGTATGGCGGGCTGGTCGGTGCCGCCGTCTTCATGGTCGCCCACGACTACATCGCCGGCATCGACCCGGCCTACTGGCAGTTCTATCTCGGCCTGCTGCTGGTTTTCATCGTGCTGTTCGCGCGCGGCGGCATCCTGGGCGGGCTGGAACAGGTCCTGGCGCGCCTGAAACGGGCGGCCGGCAAGGAGGCACCATGAACGACGACATCACATTGCGTACCGAGGGGCTGGGCAAGCGCTGGGGCAGCTTCGCCGCCAACAGCGACATCAGCCTCACCTTCGAGCCCGGCGCCCGGCACGCCCTGATCGGCCCGAACGGCGCCGGCAAGACCACGTTCATCAACCTGCTGACCGGCGGCTACCTGCCCAGCAGCGGCAAGGTGTTTCTGGGGAGCGAGGAGATCACCCGGCTGGCGCAGCACGAACGGGTCCGGCGCGGCATCACGCGCACGTTCCAGCTCAACACCTTGTTCGCGGGCATGACCGTGCTCGAATCGGTGGTGCTGGCGATATGCGAACGGCGCGGCCTGCACCGGGTCTGGTACCGGACCGTGGCCCGCCACCGCGACGTGGTCGACGAAGCGATTGGGCTGCTGGCCACGCTGAAGCTGGCCGACCAGGCGGACAGCATCACGCGCAACCTGGCCTACGGCAAGCAGCGCCTGGTGGAGATCGCGCTGGCGCTGGCCACCCGACCGCGGATCCTGTTGCTGGACGAGCCCGCGGCCGGGATCCCCGCGGCGGAGAGCAGGGAATTGTTCGAGGTCCTCGCGCACCTGCCGCGCGACGTCACGGTGCTGTTCATCGAACACGACATGGGACTGGTGTTCCGCTTCGCCGACCGGATCACGGTACTGGTGGGCGGCAAAGTCCTGACCGAGGGCCGGCCGGCGGATATCGCGGGCGATCCGCGTGTCAGGGAAGTCTATCTGGGGGAGGCGCAACATGGATGAGCTTCTATCGCTCGAGAACGTCAGCGCGGGGTATGGCGAAGCGATCGTGCTGGAACACCTGGCGTTCACCCTGAATGCGGGCGACAGCCTGGCATTATTGGGCCGCAACGGCGTCGGCAAGACGACCCTGCTGACGACCGTGATGGGTTTCACCAGGCTGCGCGGCGGCCGCATCGCTTGGGAAGGCAAGGACATCTCGCGCCTGCCGCCGCACCGGCGCGCGCGCGCCGGACTGGGCTGGGTACCGCAGGAGCGCCACATGTTTCCCTCGCTGACGGTCGAGGAACACCTCACGGTGGTCGCGCGTCCGGGCCCCTGGGATCTCGGGAAGATCTACCGCATCTTTCCACGGCTGCGCGAACGCCGGGCCAACCTCGGCAACCAGCTGTCGGGCGGCGAACAGCAGATGGTGGCGATCGCCCGCGCGCTGATGACCAATCCGCGCATCCTGCTGCTCGACGAGCCGATGGAAGGCCTGGCGCCCGTGATCGTGCAGGAGCTTGCGCGGGTGATCGGCACGCTGGTGAAGGACGAGGGCATGGCGGTGATCGTCGTGGAACAGCATGCCCGCCTGGCGCTGTCCCTGACCCGGCGTGCCATCGTGCTCGAACGTGGCCGGATCGTCCATGACGCCAGCAGTGCAAGCCTGTTGGCCGATCCGGAACGGCTCGAATGCTTGCTCGCCGTGCCCGGCTAGGGCGTCATCCCGCGGGAACGCCGGCCGCCGGGACGCCGGCCGCCGGGACGCCGGCCGCCAGTTCCGTCAGCCGCGCCCTGAGCCATGCATGGGCGGGGTCGGCTTCGCTGCGCTCGTGCCAGACGGCGCGCACTTCCACCAGCCTGGGCGAATAGGGCAGCGGGACGGCGACGATGGCGTGATCGAGTGCGAACGAACGCGCGAGCGGCGAAGGCAGGATGGCGAGCATGTCGCTGCCGCGCAGTAGCGACGGTACGGTCAGCGCATGGGCGACCAGCAGGCGCAGGTTCGGCACGTCCGGTGCGAGGGCATTGCACAGCGAAAGGCGGTCGAACATCTCGGAATGCCGCGCAAGGCCCCGTTCGGCGATGTAGCCGTCCACGGCGCCTTCCTCCGGGCCGCCGAGGGATACGGCGACCAGAGGATACGCCAGCAGGTCGGCGGTGGAGACCACCCTCCCGGCGAGCGGATGACCTGCGCGCATCGCCAGGCCGTCCTTCTGCGTCCACAAGGACATCGACCGGAAGCGCGTGGGAAGCTCGGCGAACACGCCCACGGCGAGGTCGATCCGGCCGAGGTCGATCTGGCCGGCGAGGTCGAGACGGGTCGATGGGCGGATCACGAGACCCGCATGGGGCGCATGCACCTGGAAATCGGCACTCAGGCTGCCCATCAGCAGTTGCGTGACGTAGTCGCTCGCCGCGATCACGAACTGGCGGTTCGTCGCGGCGGGGTCGAACGGCTCGCCGCCCATCGCCGCAACGATCTCGCGCAGCGCGTTGCGCAGCGGACCGGCCATTGCGAGTGCGCGTGGCGTCGGTTGCATGCCGGACGACGTGCGGACGAACAGGTCGTCCTCGACCACGGCGCGCAACCGGCCCAGCGCGTGGCTGATGGCCGAGTGGCTCAAGTTGAGCCTTTGCGCCGCCCGGTTGAGGTTGCGCTCCTCGAACACGGTATCGAAGACGCGCAGGAGGTTCAGGTCGAATCTGTTGAAATTCATGGTGGCTGTCCGGACGCCTGGATGTTGAACCGCATTCAGCATTGTATTGAACATTCGCCTCTGGCGCTGGTCACGCCGGGCAGGCATCGTAGCGTCATGGCGAGCCTGGCCGACAACGCTGACCGAAGCGTACGGAAGACCAGGTCCGTTCCCAACGAGCAGACCAAGGAGAAGACATGGACACGAAAGCCCAACTGATTGCCCGCAGCGCCGACTTCCTGAAAGACGTCAAGAACAAGACGGCCGGTCCGGACGTGGAGCGCTGGTTGAACGCCACCCACGGGCCGGGCACCCCGGTCTACGACGAGCTTGCCCGGCTGATCCGGATCGGCATCGAGGAAGGATGGGCCGCGAACGTGGAGATCGCGGGACCGCACTACCGCCGCAGCCGCCTGGCCGAGCCGAGCGCCGCGACCGACTATTTCAGCATCACCGCGGTGTACATGGACAGCACCGCGGCAAACGATGGCGATACGGCGATGGTATTCCGGGGCGACTATCATTCCCATCCGTACGGTGAACTGAACATGGTGATTCCGGTGACGCCGGGCGCCCAGTTGATGGGGCCGCTCGGCTGGCGCGACGCAGGCTGGACGGCGCCGGCGCCGGGCAGCCACCATTTCCCGGAAGCCCGTGGCGGCGCCGTGGTCGCGTTGTTCTTCCTGCCGGCTGGACGCATCTCGTACGACGTCAAGCCCGCTGTCGCGGCCTGACGCGCGATGCCGGCGGCGCCACCGGACGAAGGCCTCCGGTGCTTCCTTGGGCTGGATGCCACACGCCGGCAGCACGACTAAGCGTTGCGTCCGACTTGCCGGGCCGCTTCGCGACATGCGGCATAGTCGGCGGCACCGGACAAAGGACGCGGTACCCCGCTTGGAAGTGTCCTGCACGACCCGGGATCACCGCAGGCGACGCGCCATGTCGGTCAGCCTGGCCAGCAGTTGGTCCAATAACATCTTGCTTTTCGCGTCGCTCAACTGACCGTTCCCATCGAACCGTTCCCGCGCTCCGGCCACCATGACTTCCGGCTGATTCACCGTCGGCATGTCGAGACCGACGAGGATCTGGCGCAGGTGATACTGCGCGCGCGCCGTGCCCAGCATCCCGGCCGAGGCGCCGATGACCGCAGCGGGTTTACTTGCCCATACGTTCGCCCCGGCCGGGCGCGACGCCCAGTCGATCGCGTTTTTCAGCACGCCGGACACGGAATAGTTGAATTCCGGAGTCGCGAACAGAACCGCATCGGCGCGCTGGATGGCGGCCTTCAGCCGCTCGACACTGGCCGGCAGCGTATGTTCGTGGTCCTGGTTGTAGATCGGTATGTCGGCAAGATCGAAGATGTCCATGCGCATCGGCCGGCAACAGGTTTTGCGCGGTTTTCAACAAGGACAGATTGAAGGATTGCGCGCGCAGGCTACCTGCGATTCCGAGAATGCGGATACGATCTTTCATGAATATTGACCTTTCGATGTCGTTAATTGTCGAAGCCTGAAAATGTACAGAATGCCTCGACGGGTTCCCGGGGCAGGCGCAGGGAATTGACCTGCTCGGTCTTGTCCGCATAGCCCATCGACATGCCGCAAACGACGGTTTCGTTGGCGGGAATGGACAGGTGGGCGCGGATGATGTCGTGATACTTCACGAACGAGATTTGGGGACAGGTATCCAATCCACGGGCCTTGGCCGCGATCATGATATTTTGTAAAAACATGCCATAGTCGAGCCAGCTGCCGCGTTCGAGCGTGCAGTCGATCGTGAAAATGAACCCGACCGGAGCGCCGAAAAAGCGGAAATTCTGTCCAGTTTGACGAGCGCGGCCTGCCGAGTCGGCGCGTTCGATCCCGAGGCAGCCGTAGTATTCGGCGGCAAAGGTGTTTTGCCGCGCCCGGAATTGCTCGCTCAGCACATCCGGCAAATGCTTGTAGCAGGGCGTATAGTCTTCTTGTCGATGGGCGTGCGCCTCGCCCAGCGCGTCAGCGAGCACTCGCTTGGTTTCTCCCGCGATCGCATGGACGCGCCACGGCTGGGTATTCGAATTACTGGGCGCGGCACGCGCCACATCCAGGATGTCCACGACCAGCTTCTTGTCGACCGGCCGGTCGAGGAAGCGCCTGACGGCCGTTCTCGCACGGATCACGCCATCGACCGCGCCGCGCACGCCCTCATTCGGCCATTCGCACCCGGCGATTCCATCGGGTTGTGGCTGGTACACAGGCTTCATGCTCCATCTCCATATGATTCGATGTGCCTGAACAGGCAATCGCTTTTACCGGCATGCTACCGGCGCCTGCATGACCGGGGAATGGATCATTCTGCATGGCCGAGTTGCACGAAATTCATCCGGTAGCAGGATGCATCGGGCAGACCGGTTTGGCAGAATTCCCGCCCGATTTGGCGGAAATCCGCTTCACGCTTTTGCACCGGCGTTCTTTGCTGTCCCATACTGAATACGTGGCGCACCATCCCGGACGCTCGTATTCAGAGGAAGCAAATGAGCATATTTATCAAGCCGGAAACGGCTGGCGGAACATACAACTTGCTATCGGCATTGCTCGTCGCGATGTCGCTTGCTTCCGGCGGCGCACTGGCAGCGGCACCGGCCGTGGCCGAACCGGCAAACCAGCCGGCCGCAAGCGCCCAGGCCACGCCGGACGATTATTTTCATACCGGCGCGGGAGCCCGCTATTTGCGGCGCGCCGATACCGATCTCGTTGCCCAGCCGCTGCGCGGGAACATCACGGTGTTGATGGGTTCTGGCGGCAATATCACAGTCCTGTCCGGCAACGACGGCAAATTCCTGGTCGATGCCGGCATCAGCAAATCGCGGGAGAAACTCCAGGCCGCGCTCGCCGGCATCGGTGTGGCGCCCGTGAAATACGTGGTCAACACGCACTGGCATTGGGACCATACCGACGGCAATGCGTGGCTGCACGAAGCGGGGGCCACCATCGTCGCGCACGACAACACGTTCAAGCACCTGACCGAGACCACGCATGTCAACGCGTGGAACTGGACCTTCGATCCGGTGCCGGCAGCCGCGCGTCCAGGCATCCTGGTCAAACACGAAAAGAAGTTCAAGATCGCGGGCAGCGAGG
>JBJMVU010000041.1:0-6131 GCA_045810485.1 Massilia sp.
CGGACACGGCCGTCCCGCCGCTGCCCGTTCGATCAGGGCAATACACTCGGCCGGATGCGCGATGCCCGCGATCCATTCCCGTAGCCGGACCAGATCGCCGGTGGACAACTCGACCGCCAACAACAGGCTGAACAATTCGTCGAACGTCGGGCTGCGCATCGTCGCTCCTCATGAGTTAACTCGACGGTACGTAAGACCTGCGCAACGAATTTCGGTTCGTCGAATTTACGCGAACACAGCCAAAAAAAAAAGCCCGCTGTTTGCGGGCTTCAAAACTATTTTCTTGGAGGAGAATAGTGGAGACAGGTGCCATTATGTTGCAGCGCGATATGCGTGTCCAATGACGAAATCGGATACCGGATATTACGTGGGTTAATAATGGTCGAGCTCGCCATTCATTCCCGGACCGGCACCGTGTAATTCAGCGCCATGCGGCCGCCGTCCGCATACAGCGTCTGGCCCGTCATGTACGAAGAGTCGTCGCTCGCGAGGAACGCGGCGATGGCGGCGATTTCCTCCGGCTCGCCGCAGCGCCCGAGCGGCGTGCGCGACAGGATCGTGTGGCGCGCTTCCGGGCTGCCCAGCACGGCCTGCTTCGCCAGTTCCGTCAGGATCGTGCCCGGCCCGATCGCGTTGACGCGGATGCCGTGCTGGGCCAGGCTGATCGCCGTCACCCGCGTGAGTTGGTTGATCCCGCCCTTGGACACGACGTACGGGATCTGGTTGGGAATCGTCAGCTCCGCGTTCACGCTCGACATGTTGATGATGCACCCCGCCTGCCGTTTGACCATCTCGCGCGCGACGGCCTGGCTGCACAGGAACATCGATTTCAGGTTGATGCGCAGGACGCGGTCGAAATCCTCCTCGGCCAGGTCGAGGAAATCGGCGGCATGCGTCACGCCCGCATTGTTGACGAGGATGTCGACGTGGCCGAACGCGGCCAGCGTGGCGGCCACCATTGCATCGACCTCGGCTTTCATACTCACGTCCGCCCGGAAGAAACGGGCAGCGTCGCCCAGCGCCTCGGCCGCGGCCGCGCCTTCGGGACGCACGTCGACGAGCATCACGCGCGCGCCCTCGCGCACGAGACGTTCGGCGCACGCCAGGCCGATGCCCTGGCTGGCGCCGGTGACGATGGCGGTTTTGTCGATGAGTTTCATGGTGTCCTCGCTGCTGCGAATATAAAGAAAAGGCCGCCATTGTAGCGGGACGGCTCAATCGTCCCAGTCTCCCGAAGCGCCGCCGCCGTCGAAGGTGCCGCCGCCGCCGGAGACATCGCTGCTGCTGCTGCTGGAGCTTCCGCTGTCGCTGCTGCTGCAGGCGAGGGCAGGGGTGCTGTCAGTGGACGCCGTGTCGCGCCGGACGCGGCTGCGTCCCCGTGGCTTGCGACGGGACCGCCTCTCGGCACGGATCACGATGAACCCCCCGATGACGAAGACAAGCCCTACGAAGGCGAAGACGGCCAGCACGGCGTAACCGGCGACCTGTGACCTGGTGTACCGTTGCGGCGCCGCGAACGTCTCCTGGTCGAGCAGCATCTCGATGGCGCCCACGCCCGCGTGGAGACCGCCGTACCAGTCTTGCCGGCGGAAATACGGCGCGATCGTGTCTTCGAGAATGCGCTTCGATTGTGCGTCCGTCAGCACGCCCTGCACGCCGCGTCCCGCTTCGATGCGCAAGCGGCGCAGCGCCTTCGGATTGTCCTTCGCGACGAGCAGCACCACGCCATCGTCGATGCCGACGCGCCCGAGCTTCCACGCGTCGGCCACGCGGATGCCGTACTGCTCGATGGCTTCCGGCTCGGTGGACGCTACGAGCAGCACGGCGATCTGGCTGCCCGTCTTCGTCTCGTAATAGGCCAGCGCGCTTTCCAGTTGCTCGCGCTGGCCCGGCGTCAGCATGCCGATCTCGTCGGTGACGCGCGTCCGCAGCGGCGGGACTGGTTTGAACGGGGCTTGCGCGCGGGCGAGACAGGCCAGCAGGAGGAGCAGCATCCAGACCCACAACAACCGTGTCAGAGCATTCATCGCGAGGCCTCATTCAACGACGTTGACGGGCCGCGACGAATCAAAGGATCACGGGGCGGTCCGGCAGTTCATTCGGCCGCGCGCCACCGTACGGGAAATGCTGGCGCAGCAGCTGGTTCACCTGGGCGATCGCGGCCAGGGTCGCCGCGTGGAACTCGCCGCGGGCGAAGCCGCGCGTCATCGTGTCGCACACGCCCTGCCACGTGGCCGCGTCGATCTTGCGGTCGATGCCACGGTCGGCAATGATATCGACCTTGTGGTCGGCAAGGTTTACGTAGATCAACACTCCGCAGTTATCCTCGGTGTCCCAGATGCCGTAGTCGGCGAACAGGGCGATGGCGCGCTGGCGGTGCGTCACGCCGGCCCACGCCAGCGCCAGCGGCAAGCCCTTCTCGACGATCAGCCGCACTTCGCCGCGGTGCGTCTGTTCGCCCGCCGTGATGGCTTCCGTGATCGCCGTGAGGGCTTCCGGCGGAAACGCGCGCTCGGCCTCGTTGCGCGTGCTGAACAAATGGCGCAGGGCGCGCCGCAGACGGTTCGGTTCTTCCATCACCAGTCTCCCGAGGCGCCGCCGCCGTCGAAGCTGCCGCCGCCGCCGCCGGAAAAGCCGCCACCGCCGCCATCCGAAAAGCCGCCCGAGAAGCCGCCGCCGCGCCAGCGGTCGTTGTCGTGCTGGTGGGCGGCATTGGCGAGGATGTTGCCGAGGATGAAGCCGGTGGTGCCGCTGCCCCAGCCGCTGCCGTAGCGGCCCGGCTGCGCGAGACGGGTGCGGCGCGGGCGGAACACCGAGCGGAGGACGGTGATGCCGACGAGGATCAGGAAGATGCTGACGACGACGTTGGGGCCGTCCTCCTCCTGCTGTTGCGCGGTCGGCTGCGCCGGCGGCGCGGGAAATTTTTCCTGGTTCAGCAGCGTCGCGATGGCGCCGACGCCCGCGACGAGGCCGCCGTACCAGTCCTGCTGGCGGAAGTGCGGGGCGATCGTGTCTTCCAGGATGCGCTTCGATTGCGCGTCCGTCAGCACGCCCTGCACGCCGCGTCCGGCCTCGATGCGCAGGCGCCGCAGCGCCTTCGGATTGTCTTTCGCGACGACCAGCAGCACGCCGTCGTCGACGCCCTTGCGGCCCAGCTTCCACGCGTCGGCCACGCGGATGCTGTACTGCTCGATGGCTTCCGGTTCCGTCGACGCCACGAGCAGCACGGCGATCTGGCTGCCCGTCTTGGCCTCGTAGTCGGCCAGCACGGCTTCCAGTTTCTGGCGCTGGTCCGGCGTCAGCATGCCGATCTCGTCGGTGACACGTGCCCGCAGCGGCGGCACCGTCTTGAATTGGCCTTGCGCGTACGCATTACACGCCAGCAGCAAGGTCAGCATCCAGGCCCACAGCAGGCGCGGCAGGGCGTTCATGGCGTGACCTTATTTGCCGAAGTTGACGGTCGGCGCCGTCGAGATCGACTTCTCGTTCTCGACCGTGAACGACGGCTTCGCCTGGTAGCCGAACATCATCGCGGTCAGGTTGGTCGGGAAGCTGCGTACCGTCACGTTGTAGTCCTGCACGGCCGCGATGTAGCGCTGGCGGGCCACCGTGATGCGGTTCTCCGTGCCTTCCAGCTGCGACTGCAGGTCGCGGAAGCCGGCGTCGGCTTTCAGCTGCGGATAGTTTTCCGACACGGCCATCAGGCGCGACAGCGCGCCCGACAGCTCGCCCTGCACCTGCTGGAATTTCTGGAAGGCTTCCGGGTTGTTCAGGACTTCCGGCGTGATCTGGAAGCTGGTTGCGGCGGCGCGCGCGCGCGTGACGGCTTCCAGCGTTTCCTTTTCGTGCGTGGCATAGCCCTTGACCGTGTTCACCAGGTTGGGAATCAGGTCGGCGCGGCGCTGGTACTGGTTGACGACCTCGGCCCAGGCGGCCTTGGTGGCCTCGTCCTTGGCCTGGAACTGGTTGTAGCCGCAGCCCGACAGCAAGGTTGCGGCCAGTACGGCGGCCAGCAGCATGCCGGCCCAGCGTGTGAACAGGGAAGGTTTCATCGGACGATCCGTAACAAGTTGTCGAATGGCCAAAATATAACCGAAATGCCACGGTAGTGGCGAGACAAGCGGGACTGGGCGCTACAATAGAGGGTTTGCAATCAGATCAAAGAGGCCGCCCATGAACTTCATCGACAAACTGAACGCCGCCTGGAAGCGCAACGATTCCCTGCTGTGCGTGGGACTCGACCCGGACACGGCCCGCTTCCCCGCGCACCTGCAGGGCCGCCCCGACGGCATCGTGGCGTTCTGCAAGGCCATCATCGACGCCACCGCCGACCTGGCCTGCGCCTTCAAGCCGCAGATCGCCTATTTCGCCGCCCTCGGCGCGGAAGACCAGCTCGAAGCCATCTGCCAATATTTGCGCGAAACCTATCCGCACATCCCGCTGATCCTCGACGCCAAGCGCGGCGACATCGGCGCGACCGCGCACCAGTACGCGCGCGAAGCCTTCGACCGCTACGGCGCCGACGCCGTCACCGTCAACCCGTACATGGGGTTCGATTCGGTCGAGCCGTACATGGAATGGACGGACCGCGGCGTGATCGTGCTGTGCCGCACGTCGAACGCGGGCGGCTCCGACCTGCAATTCCTCGACGTCGGCGGCCAGCCGCTGTACCAGCACGTGGCGCGCCTCGTCGCGGAAAAATGGAACAAGAACGGCCAGTGCGCACTCGTCGTGGGCGCCACCTTCCCGGAAGAACTCGCGCAGGTGCGCGCCATCGTCGGCGACATGCCGCTGCTCGTGCCCGGCATCGGCGCGCAGGGCGGCGACATCGAGGCGACCGTCAATGCGGGCCGCACGGCCGCCGGCGCGGGCATGATGATCAATTCCTCGCGCGCCATCATCTACGCGCAGCCGCAGGGGGATGAAGACTTCGCCGCGGCCGCGCGCCGCGTGGCGCTCGAAACCCGCGACGCGATCAACCGCTACCGCGGCTGAACGTCGCCACGTTGCCGGGCCAACGCCAGGTAACGCATCCCGACCGCCAGCGCCGCAAAGCCGGACGCGGCGGCGACACCCAGCGCCCAGCGCGGCCCCGCATGGTCGGCCACCCAGCCGACGATGGGTGCGCCGATCGGTGTCGTGCCCAATGCGATGCCGAGCCGCAAAGCCATCACGCGGCCGCGCATCGCGGGTTCGGTCGACAGCTGCAGGAGGCTGTTCGACGTGTTGGTGAAGGTGAGGGCGGCCACGCCCGTGAGCGCCAGCGCGGCCGCGAACCACAGGTAGCCCGGTGACACGGCCGCCAGCGCGCAGCCGACGCCGAACACCCCGGCCCCCACGACGAGCGCGCTGAACTGGGTGCGCTCGCGGCGCGCGGCGAGCAGCGCGCCGACGACACTGCCGACGGCCATCGTCGACGACAGCAGGCTGTAGCCGCGCGCGTCCGTGTGGAACACCGAGACGGCCATCGTGCCGATGAAGATCGGGAAATTCAGGCCGAACGTGGCGATCAGGAACAGCATGGCGAGGAGCGCCATCAGGTCCGGCCGCTTCCACACGTAACGCATGCCGTCCAGCATCCCGCGCCCGCCCGCGCTTGCCTGCGCGCGCGGGTGCGCGTGCAGCTCGTCCTTGCGCAGCCACGTCAGCGAGCCCAGTATCGCCACATACGACAGCCCGTTGACGATGAACGCCCACCCGGTGCCGACGCCGGCGATCAGGAGGCCGGCGGCCGCGGGGCCGATCATCCGGGCGGCGTTGAACGACGTCGAATTCAGCGCGATCGCGTTCGGCAGGTCGGCGTCGCCGACGAGTTGCGCGACGAACGTCTGGCGCACCGGCGCGTCGAACGCCGACGCGCAGCCGAACAGGAAAGCGAACACATATACGTGCCACAGCGCGACGACGCCGGTCAGCGTCATCGCCCCCAGCAGGAGGGAGAGCGTGCCCATCGCGGCCTGGGTGACCATCATCAGCCGGCGCTGGTCGACATGGTCGGCGACCCAGCCCGTCCATGGCAGGAGCAGCAGCTGTGGGCCGAATTGCAGGGCCATCACGGTGCCGACGGCCGACGCATTGTGGTGCGTCAGTTCCGTGAGCACGAGCCAGTCCTGCGCGGTGCGCTGCATCCA
>JBJMVU010000042.1:0-5996 GCA_045810485.1 Massilia sp.
AGACGCGGGCCGCGCGGCTCGACCGCCTCATCACGGCATGCACGGAAGGCCGGCGGCTCGACGAGTGGCAGCCGGCCAACAAGGTCTGATACGCCATTGTCGCGCATTCCCGTAGAACCTTGTGCCGTCGAACGGGCATAAACCGGTGAACTTGATTGTTCGCTGGCGTGCCGCCGTTGGTGCGCGGGAAGCTGAAGGAGGATTTGTCATGCGTACGACAATGGCATTGACGCTGGCCCTGCTACTGGGCGGCTGCGCAACACAGGCGGAGCGAGCCGCGCAACAGCAGCGCGAAGTGGACGACATGATTGCGGTGTACGGACCGGCGTGCGAGCGGCTGGGCAATGCGCGCGATTCCGAGCAGTGGCGCTCGTGCATCCTGTCGCTGGACACCAGGAACACGCTGCGCTACCGGACTGCGCCGACGACGACCACCTGCTTCGGTCATCGCGGCTTCTTCAACTGTTCGACCTTCTGATCAATACCCCACCGTGAACCGCTCGCGCACATGCGCCGGCGTCTCGATCTCGTCGACCAGCGCGACGGCGTAGTCTTCGTACGAGATCGTGCTGCCCTTCTCGCTCACCAGCAGCTCGTCCTTGGCGATGCGGAATTTACCGGTGCGCTCGCCCGGCACGAACAGCGCCGACGGCGAGATGAACGTCCAATCCAGATCGCTCACATCGCGCAGCGCATCCAGGAACACGGCGCCCCTGGTGGCCTCGTCCTTGTACGCGGCGGGGAAATCGGGTTGGTCGAGCAGGCGCTTGCCCGGCGCGACGAACAGGCTGGCCGCCCCGCCCACGATGAGATAACGTTTTACGCCGGACGCGCGCACCGCGTTGATGAGGGCATCCGGATCGCTGTCGAGGAAGCGCACGGCGCTGACGACGGCGTCGTGGCCCTTCAGCACGTCGGCCAGGCCGGCCGGATCGGCGACGTCGCCGCGGGCGGCGGTCACGCCGGCGCTTGCCGGGACTTTCGACGGATCGCGGACGATGGCCGTGACCTGGTGGTTGCGCGAAACGAGTTCGTTCAGGATGCGCGTGCCGACGTTGCCGGAAGCGCCGATGAGAGCGATGCGTGCCATGTGTGTGACTCCCTAAATGGTTGGCTGAGACAGTCTAAAAAAGAGACCGATAAGGCATCTTATGCTAGTCTGCGCATGCCGCACAAGAAGTCAGCGCGGCGTGATCAGGTCAGTGGGAACTGACCGCTACCTCGGAAAACCATGGCTAAAACAAGTATGCTGACCACCGATGGCGGCTTCGAACAACCCTGCCCCATCCGCGACGCACTCGACCGCATCGGCGACCAGTGGAGCCTCCTCGTGCTCGACGCGCTCGAAGGCGGCACGAAGCGGTTCAATGAATTGATGCGCGCACTGGGCGACATCTCCAAGCAGATGCTGTCGCTCACGCTCAAGCGACTGGAGGAAGACGGTTTCGTGCGCCGCACCGTGTATCCGGAAGTGCCGCCGCGGGTCGAGTACAACCTCACGCCGCTGGGTCACTCCTTCCTCGTCCCGATGAGGGGCCTCGTCGCGTGGGCCGACGAGCATCACCGGCACGTCTGCGAGGCGCGTACGCACTACCGGACCGGCGCGCGGTAACGAAAATTTCCCCTGGTTTGATTTTTATTTATAATAAACAATCAGAAGCGCGCTGCCGGTATCGCGCTCATACAACCACCAGGAGACAACATTGCGTAAAGCAGGTCATCAACAGATCAATCCGACCCGGCGCCGCGTGCTCGGTACGCTGGGCCTTGCGGCCGCCGCGACCGGCATGCCCGGCCTGGCCGGTGCAACCGTCGTGGCGCGCACGGACGGCGACAAGGAAAACCTGGCGCTGTGGTACGAACGCCCCGCGCGCCAATGGGTCGAGGCCCTCCCCGTCGGCAACGGCCGGCTGGGCGCGATGGTCTACGGCCGTCCGCTGCAGGAACGCCTGCAGCTGAACGAAGACACGCTGTGGGCCGGCGGCCCGTACCGCTTCGACAATCCCGGATTCAAGGCCGCCCTGCCCCGCGTGCGTGCGCTGATCGACGCGGGCCGCTTCATCGAGGCGCGCGACCTCGTGGCAAAGGAGATGATCGCGAAGCCGGCCACGCAGATGCCCTATGGCGCGGCCGGCGACCTGCTGCTCGACTTCCACGGCGTCGACGGCGCCAAAGGCTTCCGCCGCGCGCTGGACCTCGACAGCGCCGTCGCCACGACGCGCTTCACGAGCGGCGCCGCGCGCCACGTGCGCGAAGTGTTTTCCAGCGCGCCCGATCAGGTGATCGTGCTGCATCTGCAGGCGACGGGCGGCACGCTCGATTTCGACGTCGGCTACCGGCACCCGCACGACGTCAAGTACGGCCAGGTGAGTTACGACGCCGCGCAGGCAGCGCAGGACAATGCCGTGGGCGCCGCCTGGGACGTGAAGGAGGAGCTGCTGGAAGCGCAGCGTCCCGCGAGCCTGGCGATCCGAGCGGACGGCCCGCGCGCCCTGCTCGTCGAAGGCCGCAATGCCGACCACGCCGGCGTGGCCGGCGCCCTGCGCTACGCCGTGCGCGTGCAGGCCGTCGGCGACGGCAGGATCGAAGCGACGGGCGACCGCCTGCGCGTGCGCGGCGCGCGCGAGGTCACGCTGCTGATCGGCGCCGCCACCAGTTTCATCAGCCACAACGACATCGGCGGCGACCCGGTCAGGGCCGTGCGCGAGCGCGTGGACGCCGCCGCGCGCAAGCCGTACGCGCGCCTGCGCGCCGACCACGTCAAGGCGCACCGCGCGCTGTTTTCCCGGCTGTCGCTGCGCCTCGGCCGCCCCGGCGCGGACACTCCCCCGACGGACGCGCGCATCGCCGCCGTCCCGCAGGCCGACGACGCTGCGCTCGCGACGCTGGCCGCGCTGTACCTGCAATACGGCCGCTATCTCCTGATCTCGTCGTCGCGGCCGGGCAGCCAGCCCGCGAACCTGCAGGGCATCTGGAACGAGGGCACGAATCCGCCGTGGGGCGGCAAGTACACCATCAACATCAACACGGAGATGAACTACTGGCCCGCGGAAGCGGCCAACCTGGCGCCGTGCGTGGAGCCGCTCGTGGCGATGGTCGAGGAGCTGGCCGTCACCGGCGCGGCCGTCGCGCAGGAAGCCTATGGCGCGCGCGGCTGGGTGGCGCACCACAACACCGACCTGTGGCGCGCGGCGGCGCCCATCGACGGGCCGAACTGGGGCATGTGGCCCTGCGGCGGCGCGTGGCTGTGCAAGACGCTGTGGGACCATTACGAATACACGCCGGACGACGCCTACCTCGCCCGCATCTACCCCGTGCTGAAAGGCGCCGCGCTGTTCTTCGTCGACGTCCTCGTCGAGGATCCGCAGGGCCGCGGCCTCGTCACGTCGCCGTCGATCTCGCCCGAGAACCAGCACCACGAAGGCGTGGCCGTGTGCGCGGGGCCGGCGATGGACCGCCAGATCGTGCGCGACCTGTTCGCGTGGACCATCGCGGCCCACGACAAGCTGAGCGACCCGGACGCGGACTTCCGCAAGACGGTCGAAGCGAAACGCGCGCGCCTGGCGCCGGACCGCATCGGCGCCCAGGGCCAGCTGCAGGAATGGCTGGAGGACTGGGATGCGCAGGCGCCGGAACAGCATCACCGCCACGTGTCGCACCTGTACGGCGTCTACCCCAGCGAGCAGATCAACGTGCGCGACACGCCCGACCTGATCGCGGCGGCCAAGGTGTCGCTCAACACGCGCGGCGACATGTCGACCGGCTGGGCCACCGCGTGGCGCCTGGCGCTGTGGGCGCGCATGGGCGACGGCGAGCACGCCTACGCCATCCTGCGCGGCCTGCTGGCGCCGGAGCGCACCTACCCGAACATGTTCGACGCGCACCCGCCGTTCCAGATCGACGGCAATTTCGGCGGCGCGGCCGGCATCCTGGAAATGCTCGTGCAATCGTGGGGCGGCGAGATCCGCATCCTGCCCGCGCTGCCGCGCGCGTGGCCGGAAGGCGCCGTGCACGGCGTGCGCGCCCGCGGTGGCGTCGAGGTCGACCTGGACTGGGCCGGCGGCCGCGCCACGCGCGTTCTGCTCCGCGGCAAGCCGGGGCAAGCGGTGAAGGTGCGGATCGGCGAGCGCCTCGCGACGGTCAAGCTCGATGCATCCGGCCGCGCGCGCGTGACGCTCAGTTGACCGCGCCCTCGGCCACCGGCGCGGGAGCAACCGCGCGGCGCCGCGCCAGCAGCACGATCAGCGCGGCGACGCCGCACGCCGCCGCCGCCGTGTAGACGGCCGGCGAATAGGTGAACGAGATCGTGCGGATGCGGCCCGCGCCGTACGCGGCCACGGCCGCCCCGAGCTGGTGGCCGGCGAAGACCCAGCCGAAGATCATCGGCGCGCGCTTGCCCCAGGCCTGCGCGGCCAGCTTGACGGTCGGCGGCACGGTCGCGATCCAGTCGAGGCCATAGAACATGGCGAACAGCGACAGGCCCGTGAGCGTGAAATCGGCCGACGGCAGCCACGCCAGCGACAGGCCGCGCATGCCGTAGTACCAGCACAGCAGGTAGCGGCTGTCGTAGCGGTCCGACAACCAGCCGGACAGGATCGTGCCCACGAGGTCGAACGTGCCCATCATCGCCAGCACGGACGCGGCCGGGACGGCGCCCAGGCCCGCGTCGCCGCACAGCGAAATGAAGTGGGTCTGGATCAGGCCATTCGTCGACAGGCCGCAGATGAAGAAGCTGCCGAACAGGACCCAGAACACGCGGTCGGCGCGCACGCTGGCCAAGATCGTGAACGGCGTGCGGATCGAGACCGGTGCGCGCGCCGGCACGACGGGTTTGACGGACGTGTCTCCGCCGTAGGGTGCGAGACCCAGTTCCTGCGGATGGTCGCGCACGAACAGCAGCGCGAGGATGGCCACGAGCGCGCAGCTGGCCATCACGGGCAGCAGCGCCATGCGCCAGCCGCCATGCTCGATCAGCCACGTGCCGACCGGGAGGAACACGAGCTGCCCCGTCGCCGAGCTGGCGGTCAACAAGCCCATCACGAGGCCGCGGCGCTGTTCGAACCAGCGGTTGGCGACGACGGCGTTGAGCACCAGGGCCGTCATGCCCGAACCAAGACCCAGCATCACACCGAGCAGCAGCACGAGCTGCCAGAAGTCCGTCATCTGGCGCACGAGACCGAGGCCGGCGGCGACCACCGCCAGTGCCGTCACCATCACGTTGCGCAGGCCGAAGCGCTCCATCAGCAGCGCGGAAAAGGGACCCATCAGGCCGAACAGGGCGAAGCGCACCGCGAGCGCCGACGAGATCTGGTCGACGGTCCAGCCGAATTCCTGGCTCAGGGGTTTCAGCAGCGCGCCCGGCAGGCCGAGCGCGGCGGACGACGACAGGGCCGTCAGGAAGGTGATGGCGGCGACGAGCCAGCCGTAGTGCAGGCCGCGGCGGCCCATCCACTGGGCGAGAGAGGTGGAAAGCATGGGAGTCCTTAATCGAGCAGACGGGCCGTGGCCGCGTCGAGGATGCGGTGCGCGTACGCGTCGTCGTCGACGGCGCGCGCCAGCACGAGGGCGCCGACCATCGTCGCGAACGCGGCCAGCGCGTCATCCGGCGTCGCGGCCGGATCCTTCTTGCGCATGGCGCCGTCGAGGATGTCGACGAAGGTCTTGACGCCCGCCTCGAAGTGGCGCGGCAGTTCCGGGCCGTGGCGGGCCGCGTCCGGGCCGAGCGAGGCGATCACGCAGCCGGTGCCCGGGCGGCCGCGGTGGCGCGGCGTCAGGTAGCGGCGCACGAGGGCCGCGTAGGCGCTCTCCCCCGCGTCCGCCGCCGCGCGCCGCCAGCCGTTGATGCCGGTTTCCAGCGCGCGGTCGCAGGCCTGGGCGATGAGGTCGTCCTTGGACTTGAACTGTTTATAGAACGCGCCGTGCGTGAGGCCGGCCGCGGCCATCAGCTCGGCGAGGCCCACGCCGTCGAAGCCCCGTTCGCGGAACATCGTCCGCAG
>JBJMVU010000043.1:0-3210 GCA_045810485.1 Massilia sp.
CATCGACGTCTGCAACCTGACCCTGCTGCCGCCCGATATCAACCATTCCGATTACCGTTTTACGCCGGAAGGCGAGGCGCCGTCCGTGACGGGCAAGCGCGTCACCAACATCCGCTACGGCCTGGGTGCGGTCAAGGGTTCGGGCCAGTCGGCGATCGAGGCGATCATCGCCGCGCGCCAGAACGGCGGCCACTTCAAGGACCTGTTCGACTTCTGCAAACGCGTGGACCGCAAGCAGATCAACCGCCGCACGATCGAATCGCTGATCCGCGCCGGCGCGATGGATTGTTTCGGCACCGACCGCGCGGTGCTGCTCGCGTCCGTCGCCTTCGCGATGGAAGCCGCGGGCCAGGCCGCCGCCGCCGCCAACCAGGTCAGCCTGTTCGGCGGCGACGATTCCGACCTCGTCGCGCCGCCCGACTACGTGACGGCGACGCCGTGGACGGACCGCCAGAAGCTGGCCGAGGAAAAGACCGCGCTGGGCTACTACCTGTCGGGCCACATGTTCGACTCGTACGCGCAGGAAGTGCGCCGGTTCGCCAAGACCAAGCTGAAGGACCTGGAGCCGTCGCGCGACCCGCGCATGCTGTGCGGCGTGATCACGGGCGTGCGCACGCAGCTCACGCAGCGCGGCAAGATCCTCATCGTCGCGCTGGACGACAAGTCCGGCGTCGTCGAGGTCACGATCTACAACGAGCTGTTCGAGCAGCACAAGAACATCTTCCGCGAGGACGAGTTCCTGCTCGTGGTGGGCAAGGTGTCGGAAGACCGGTTCAACGGCGGCCTGCGCATCACGGCCGAGAAGGTGTTCGACATCGCGACGGCGCGCATCCAGTACGGCCACAAGCTGGAGATGGACGTGGCGTGCACGATCGCGCCGGCGAAGCTGGCCGAGATCCTGCAGCCGTACCGCCACGAGAACGGCCTGCCGGTCAGCCTGCGCGTGACCCCGCAGGGCATCCCGTGCACGCTGCAGTTGGGCGACGCGTGGCGCGTGGCGCCGTCGGACGAACTGAAATACGCGCTCGAGCTGCACCTCGGCGCGAAAGAGGTCGCGGTCGAGTATTGAGCGTGGCCAGGATGCGTTGAATGGTGGGCGGAGGCCGCCCACCCTACGGCCGCACCTGCACGTAGGGTGGGCACCCCGTGCCCGCCTTTGCGAACTGAGCGCGCCAGCCGCTACGTCCCGAGGGCGACGAGGCGGCGACCCGCCAATCCGCTATTGCACCGGCTGCGCGTGCTCGCGCAACCCGATCGTCGCCTGCGTAACCTTGTTCGCAGCGCGTTCGAGGACGACCTTGCGGTTGCTCGTCTCCTGGTCGCGCTGCGCCTCCCGGTGCCACAGGTGGAACACCTCGGTGGCGAAGGCGCCGTCCTTGCGCCGCACGCCCGCGTGGAACAGCCGCACGACGAGGTCGGAATCTTCATGGCCCCAGCCCGTGAAGCTCTCGTCGAACCCGTTCACTTTCTCCAGGTCGCTGCGCCAGACGGCCAGGTTGCAGCTCTTGATGCGGCGCCAGGTGAACTTGCGCGACGTGCGGCCCACGTCGGGCCAGCGCAGTCCCAGTGGCTGCAGGGTCTTGTTCAGGTCGCCGCGCAGCCGCCAGCCCAGGCGGGTGAGCGGGGACGTCGCTGTCACGGCTATCCCTTGTTCCAAAACCCGGCGCGTCAGCGCCTCCGACATCAGGATGCGGCTGCCCGACACGAGGCAGCCCGGCTGGGACAGCATTCGGTGGCGCGCGATGAAATCGCGTTGCGGGATACAGTCGCCGTCCAGGAAGATGATGTAGTCGCCGGCGGCGGCCAAGGTGCCGCGGTTGCGCGCCATGGCGGCGCGAAAACCCTGGTCGGGTTGCCAGACGTGGCGTAGAAGCACCGGTGACGCCGCCGCCAGCCGTTCCACGCAGGCACGCGTGTTGGCAGTCGAGCCATCATCAGCGATAATGATTTCGAAATTCTTGTCGTTCTGCATAAAACATGCCCGCACCACCGACTCCAGCGCGTCCGGCCGGTTATAGGTGGTGATCACGACCGAGATTGTCTGTGCGTAAAGCATAAGGTCCAGTGTACACTGCCATATTCCGGGCACGTCGCTAAACCTGCTGCGCGTTGCACTGTCGTTGCGGACGGCGAGTCCTGCGATGCTCACTGTACTTTCGTACAGCTGCGCTTCTCGAACGACATTGCCGCCGCTCGCGACGGTTTTGCGAGGTGCCATTAGGGGCAAGAGTATCCCACAAGAACATCGATGAACAGCAATCCCACGAACACGAGGGAGCCGATGCGGGTCTGGATCGGCGCCCTGGCCTTCCTGTTACCCTTTTTGAGCCTCGTCACCTCGTTCGGTGTGAATCTTGCGAGTTTCCTGTTTCTGGCCAGCGCTTTGATATTGATCAAACCGAGCCGTGACGCGCTCGTGCGCCACTGGCCGCAGGTGCGCTGGGTCGTGCTAGCCTTCCTGCTGCATTTCCTGTTCGTGCTTGCCTGCGCGTTGCTGCGCGGCGAACGATTGAGCGTGCAGGAAAAGCCGCTGCGCATGCTCCTGTCCGTAAGCGCGCTGGTCCTCGTCGTGGCCGTGCGCGCGCCGCGCCGGGCGCTGTGGTGGGGCGTGAGCGCGGGGGCGGTGGCGGCGCTGCCGTTCATCGCCTGGCAGCGCGTCTTCCTGCATATCGAGCGGCCGGGCGGATTCATCAATTCGATCACGTTCGGCGACCTGGCGATGCTGCTGGGCCTGCTTGCCCTGGCCGGCGCGATCGACATGCGCGAGCGCCCGCGCGACGCGCTGCTGGCCGGCGCCGGCGCGCTGGCGGGTCTCGCCGCGTCCGTGCTGACGGGCACCCGCGGCGGCTGGGCGTCGCTCGTGCTGGCGGCGCTGGTGCTGGGGCGCCACGTGGGCCGCATCGACGGTCGCCGCGCGCGCGCGCTGCTGGCCGCCGGCGTGGCCGTGCTGGCCGCGGCCTGGTTTACGCCGGCATTGGGCGTGCAGGAACGCTTCGTCGAAGGCGTGCACGAAGCCCGCGCCTGGTACGAGGGCGGCCCCGTGTGGACCAACGTCGGCACGCGGCTGGAATTGTGGAAGGGCGCCACCATGCTGATCCGCGAGCACCCGGTGCTGGGCATGAGTTTCGAGGCCTGCCGCGTGCGCCTGGCCGAGTATGCGCAGGCCGGCCGGCTCGATCCGATGGTGCTCGAGCTGCCGCACCTGCATAA
>JBJMVU010000044.1:0-28145 GCA_045810485.1 Massilia sp.
GAAGTTCAGCAGGCAGACATCCTCGTCTTCGTTGTCCCGTCCCTGGAAGCGGCGCGCCCACGGATCGCGTGTCGTGTCGTCCTGCGCGGGGCGGCGTGCCACGGCAGTCGTCCGCGCGGCGGGACGCGGTGGCGCCGGTTCGTCGAGCACGGCGGCGCGCTGGCCGCTGGCGCTGCAGGAGACGCGTGCGCAGACATCCACGCCTTGCGCCGCCGCCGGCAGCGGTGCGAGAAAAGCGGCGGCTGCCAGCGGGACGAGCTTCCTGATCCAGTCGGATGTCATGGCCTGCACCTTGTCGATGACGATGCGGCCACTGTAGCGGGTCGCGTGCGCCGGCTGATGTCCGATTGTGTCGGGCGCGCCTCCCGACACATGCGCTTGCAAAAATCCTGCGCTACCATGGGCGCCGTAGCTCAACGTACAAAGGAGACGACACATGATTTATCAAGGCAGCTGCCATTGCGGCCAGGTTGCGTACGAAGTGGAGGGAGACATCCAGGGCGCCCTCGCCTGTAATTGTTCGATGTGCCAGCGCAAGGGATCCCTGCTCTGGTTCGTGCCGCGTGCGCAGTTCCGCCTGCGCACGCCCGAAGATGCGGCGGCCACCTACACGTTCAACAAGCACGTCATCAAGCACCGCTTCTGTCCGACGTGCGGCATTCATCCGTATGCCGAAGGGGTCGATCCGAAGGGGAATCCGATGGCGGCCATCAACCTGCGCTGCATCGAGGGCATCGACCTCGACGCGATCCCGGTGCAGCACTTCGACGGCCGCGACGCCTGACCGTCAGTTCAGGCGCGGCGCGATCACGAGTTCCGGCTGCGGCCGCGGCGCATGGGCCGACAGTTCCGCCGGCGCCACTTCCTGCGGCAGCGCCACGATGCGTTCCCACAGCGCGAAGCCGGCCGTGCGGTTCGCCTTGCTGAGCTGGTAGGCGGGCAAGGCGTCCATGCCGTGGGCCATCCACAGCGCTTCGTACGAGGGCGTCAGGCGGGCGTCGTGCCAGGCTTCGGAGAGGGGCGCGAACGTTTCCTGCAGGACGGCGGCCGTGCTGCGCATGCGCACCCAGCGGTGGTTCAGCCAGCCGTTTTCCTTGTCGACGGGATTCAGGAAACGTTCGATCACCTGGCGCGCCGCTTCGTCGCCGCTGCGGCTCATCGCGTCGATGGCGGTACACGTCATGTTCAGGTTCAGGCCCCCTTCCTTCTTCGTATGGCGGATCTGCACGACGCGGTCGCGGTAGCCGGGGGTGCGCTTCAGCGCTTCGTCGCGCCACGTACGGATCGTGCGCAGGATGGCGGCCGTGAAGCGCGGCAGCGAGGGACGGCCGTCGGCGTCGTCGACCGGCATGTACGGCGCCGTTACACCCGTGTTGTTGTTCGTAGGGAGCGAGACGCGCGCTTCGAACGGGTCGTCGTCTGCCAGGTCGTCCTGCAGGGTGACGCCGAAGGTCGGGCGCGTCGGCAGGATGTTGTCGAAAAAGTGGATCGGAAAATTGCTGGTCAGGCCGCCGTCCGAGAACCAGACGCGCAGCAGGCCGACACCTTCCGCATGCACCGGCAGCGCGCGCAGGCGGTACAGGGGCACGGCTTGCAGCAGCACGGGAAAGCTGAGGCTCATGCGCGCGGCCACCACGAGCGGCAGGTCGTCCGGATCGGGCATGAAATAGTAGTCCTCGTCGGCCGCGTTCATGTGGGCCAGGATGCCGACGGTGCGCGCGCCGTGGCGCGTGTGGCGCGAGCGCGCCGTCATCCAGTCGACGATGGCGGGCGGGAACAGCGCGGCCATTTCCGAGGCGCGGAACACGAGGTCGGCGCTCGAATGCGGCAGCCGGTGCGCGCGCAGTTCGGACAGGCCCGTCGTCATCAGCGCCAGTTCGATCGGCGGCTCGGAGGTGCGCAGCTGGCCGAACGTCAGCGGCGTCTCGAGCGGGAGGCCGGCGATGTCCTGCACGAGGCCATGCAGCCATTCGGTCAGCGCGGGCGGATTGTCCGCACCCGTGCGCAGGCCGGAGCAGATGCCGCAGCGGTTGGCGCGCAGCCCGCGCCACGCCGACCACGTGGCCTGCAGCAGCGCCCCGGCCAGTGCGCCCACGAACAGGCACAGGCCGAACCACAGGATGCTGGCGAGGCCGACCAGGGGCACACGCGGCCAGTGTCCGCCGAGCAGGCTGCTGCTGATCAGATAGCCCAGCAGCCACATCCCCCCGCCCGCCACGGCGCCGAGCGGGAAATTCCACAGCATGGCGAAGGACAGATAACCGGCCGCCTTCGACTTGCTCGTTTCGTTGAGCGCGGCCGCGATCACGCGGAAGTGCGCACGCAATGCGGCGCACGGCTGGAACAGGGAGAACAGGCGGGTATGCGCGCCGACGGCCTCCTGCAGGCTGCCCGGCAACCGGGCCAGCAGGTGAAAGCCGTCGTCCTCACCTTGCCCGTCCTTGCGCACGCGGTTGCGCTTGAACTGGGCCGCCGCCGCCGCGACCGCCGCGACGGCGCCGACGCTCGTCCCGCCGATCGAGCGCAAGGTGAACCGTTCGGCCAGCCGCGCCACGAACGCGGGGTAGACCACGCCGGAGGTCACGCCCCCCTCCATCACGATATCGCATTCTTTCGGTAAAAAATCGTTCATCGCTCTCGACGCTCGTGCATGATGCGTCGCATTATGAGCGATTGGCGCTTACGCCGGTACACCCACGATCACGCTGGACGCCTTGAACATCGCCGTGGCCGTCCTGCCTTCGGCCAGTTCGAGGGCGCGGGCGCTCTCGTTGGTGATGATGGCGGCGATGCTGCCGCCGCCCGTCAGGTCGAGGACGACTTCCGTGTTGACGGCGCCCGGCATCAGGCGGGAAATGGTGCCGGCGAGCTGGTTGCGGGCCGAGAAGCGCGCGCCCTCGCCGTCCGTCATGAGGATGATCGACGAGGCCTTGACGAGGGTGAACGCCTGGGCGCCCGGTGCGAGGCCGAGGCTGGCCGTGCTCTCGTGCGTGACGATGGCGACGATCCGGTGGCCGCCGGCGATGTCGATTTCGATTTCGTCGTTGACGGCGCCGGACTGGACCCGGGAGACGGTGCCGAAGAACTGGTTGCGTGCGCTCGTTTTCATGTTCAGCCTGCTGATCAGGGTGAGGTCGGCGGACAGGTTGCCGGCCTGCCCGTTGAGTTGTTCCACGAATTGTCGATGGACTTGCTCGAGCGCCCGGAAGTTCCTGACGAGTTGTTCGCCGCGCGCCGTCAGCCGCGTGCCGCCGCCGCCCCTGCCGCCGGCGACGCGCTCCACCAGCGCTTCGCCGGCCAGGTTGTTCATCGCGTCGATCGCGTCCCAGGCGCCCTTGTAGCTCATCCCGATCGCTTTCGCGGCCTGGCTGATCGATCCCGTCCGGCCGATCGCGGCCAGCAGCTCGACCCGCCCCTGGCCGCCGAATTTCTCGCCGCCGACCGTCATCCAGACGGCGCCCTGCAGCCCGAAGCCTGTGCTGTCGCTTTCCACGATCTCTCCTGTTCCGTTTCGTTATATACTCTACTACATAACGCTAACGACGGGAGTCGACCATGAAGCAACTTGCCGGCCTGCTGGCCCTGATCGCGTGCCACGCCGCCCAGGCGGACGAAGTGCAAGTGGCCGTCGCCGCCAATTTCATGGCGCCGATGCAGAAGATCGCGGCGGAATTCGACAAGGACACGGGCCACAAGGCCGTCCTCGCGTTCGGCGCCACCGGCAAGTTCTACGCCCAGATCGTCAACGGCGCGCCGTTCGAGGTGCTGCTCGCGGCCGACGACGAGACCCCGACGAAGCTGGAAGCGGAGCACCGCACCGTGCCCGGCACGCGTTTTACGTATGCGACCGGCAAGCTGGCGCTGTGGTCCGCGAAGGACGGTTACGTCGACGGCCAGGGCCAGGTCCTGAAAACCGGAGATTACGCCCATCTTGCCATCGCCAACCCGAAGACGGCCCCGTACGGCGCGGCCGCCATCGAGACGCTGAACAAATTGAACCTCTACGACCGCGTGCAGGGCAAGCTCGTGCAGGGCGAGAACATCGCCCAGGCGCACCAGTTCGTCAGCACGGGCAATGCGCCGCTCGGCTTCGTCGCACTGTCGCAGGTCTATCGCGACGGCAAGTTCACGTCCGGTTCGGGCTGGATCGTGCCGGACAACCTGCACGGCCCGATCCGCCAGGACGCCGTGATCCTCGCCAAGGGCGGCGCCAATCCGGCCGCGAAGGCGCTGGAAGATTACCTGAAGTCGAACAAGGCGAAGGACATCATCCGCTCGTACGGCTACGCATTGTGACGCTGGACGCCGCCGACCTCGCGGCCGTCCGCCTGACCCTGGAACTGGCGACCGTCGTGACCCTGCTGCTGCTGCTGGTCGGCACGCCGATCGCGTGGTGGCTCGCGCGCTCGCGCTCGCGCCTGCGCCACGCGGTGGGGGCCGTCGTAGCGCTGCCCCTCGTGTTGCCGCCCACCGTGATCGGCTTTTATCTGCTGCTGCTGCTGGGGCCGAACGGCCCGGTCGGCAGGCTGACGGAGGCACTGGGCATCGGCCTGCTGCCGTTTTCGTTCGGCGGCCTGGTGCTGGCGTCCGTGTGCTATTCGTTGCCGTTCGTCGTGCAGCCGCTGCAGAACGCATTCGAGGCGATCGGCACGCGGCCGCTGGAAGTGGCGGCCACCTTGCGCGCAAGTCCGTGGGACGCGTTCTGGTCGGTGGCGGTGCCGCTGGCCCGGCCCGGGTTCCTGTCCGGCGCCGTGCTCGGGTTCGCGCACACGGTGGGCGAATTCGGCGTCGTCCTCATGATCGGCGGGAATATCCCGGACAAGACGCGCGTCGTCTCCGTGCAGATCTACGACCACGTCGAGGCGCTCGAATACGCGCAGGCGCACTGGCTCGCCGGCGGCATGCTGGCGTTCAGCTTCCTCGTGCTGCTGGCGCTGTACACCCTGTATCCGCAGGCGATGAAAGGACGGGGCCGATGACGGACGGACTCCGCGTACGCCTGCGCCTGGACCGCGGCGCATTTCGCCTGGACGTCGACCTCGACCTGCCCCAGCGCGGCATCAGCGCCCTGTTCGGCCATTCCGGCTCGGGCAAGACGACGGTCCTGCGCGCCATCGCCGGCCTGGAACGCGCGCCCGGTGGTGTCGTCGCGCTCGGCGATGAGGTCTGGCAGGACGATGCGCGCGGCGTGTTCGTCCCCGTGCACAAACGGGCCATCGGCTACGTGTTCCAGGAAGCGAGCCTGTTTCCGCACCTGTCCGTGCGCGCCAACCTGGAGTTCGGCCGCAAGCGCGTGCCGGTGCACGGGCGCCGCTTCGCGCTGGAGCCCGTGACGGCCCTGCTGGGGATCGAAGGCCTGCTCGAGCGCCGGCCCGACGGCCTGTCCGGCGGCGAGCGCCAGCGGGTCGCGATCGCGCGCGCCCTGCTCGCGTCGCCGCGGCTGCTGCTGATGGACGAACCGCTGGCCGCGCTCGACCTGCGCCGCAAGCTGGAGATCCTGCCCTACCTGGAACGGATGCACGCGGAACTGGCGATCCCGATCGTCTACGTGAGCCACGCGCCGGACGAGGTCGCGCGGCTCGCCGATCACCTCGTGCTGCTGGACGACGGCAAGGCGGTCGCCAGCGGACCGCTGACGGAGACGCTGGCGCGCGTGGACCTGCCGCCCAGCTTTGCCGACGATGCCGGCGTCGTGCTGGACACGATCCTGGCCGGCCACGAGGAAGACGCGCTGTCGCGGCTGGAATTCGCGGGCGGCGCGCTGTTCGTGGGCCGGCGCCGCGAAGCCGTCGGCACGCACCTGCGCTGCCGCATCCACGCGCGCGACGTCAGCCTGGCGCTGGACCGTCCGCAAGGCACGAGCATCGTCAACCGCCTGCCGGCCGTGGTGACGGCGGTGGCCGCCACCGACACGCCGGGCCACGTGCTCGTGCAATTGCGGGTGGGAGAGTCGCCGCTGCTGGCCCGCATCACCGAACGCTCGCGCCGCGAGCTGGGCATCGCACCGGGCCTGCGGCTGTGGGTGCAGATCAAGGGTGTGGCGTTGCTCAGCTGAATTTGCCCAAAACCGGGGTCAGACCCCGGTTTTGGGCAATTGCCTGTTTTTGGGGTCTGACCCCGGTTCAGCGCACGCGGCGCATCGACGAGATGCGGTTGTTCATGCGGTCGAGGACGTCGTAGCGGCCCGGGCCCAGGACGACGCATTCGCCGCGGAAGTCGGCGTGTTCGCAGAATTCCCAGCGGCCTTCGCGGATGATGAGCGAGGTGGCGCGGTCGTTGAAGCCGACGTCGTTCAGCGCGCGCACGTCCTGCGACAGTTCGACCTGCTGGCCTTCGAAGCGCGGGCCGGCGAACATCACCACATCGGGACCGCCCCGGTCGCCGCGCCAGCCGCCGCGGTCGCCACGGTCGCCACGGTCGCCGCGGTCGCCACGGTCATCGCCACGCCAGCCGCCCCGGTCGTCGTCACGGTCCTGGTCGCGCCCGCGACCGCGGCCGCCGCGGTCGCGGTCGACCTGGCGTGCCGAGGAGACGGCATCGTTGAAACCCGGAATCTCGCGGTATTCGCCCGGGCCGAACTCCGCGCAGCGGCCGCCGAAGTTGGCGTGTTCGCACAGCAGCCATGTGCCCGAGCGGATGACGGCGCTCGATGCGCGGTCGTTGAAGTTGACGTCGCCCAGGCTGGCGGCGTCGCGGTCGATGGTCACGCGTTGGCCATGGAAATTACTGTCCGAGAACAGGGTCAGTTCTCCGGCAAAGGCGGCGTGGGTGAAGGTGGCCAGCACGGCGGCGGCGGCAAGCAGGCGTTTCATGATATCTCCATGGGGGGGTGCGCCTTCCGTCGGCGCCTGTGCTGTTAACGCGGGCCCGGTACAGGTGGCTGACAGTTTCCTTGTAACAAAATTTTACGCGGCCAGCACCGGGCATCCAAACCCCGGCCGCGCCAGTTCGCGCGCCAGGTCGGCACGCAGGGCAGTGAGCCCCTCGATGCGCGCATCGATGTCGGCCAGCTTGCGCGTCAACGCATCACGCAACTGCGGCGCGGCGGCGGCCGGATCGTCCAGCAGCGGCATCCCCGTCTCGATCTCGGCCAAGCTGAAACCGAGCGCCTGGGCGGCGCGCAGGTAGCACAGCCATTGCACGGCTTCGGGCGGATAGTCGCGGTAGCCGTTGGCAAGGCGGCGCGACAGCAGCAGCCCGCGTTTCTCGTAGAAGCGCAGGGTATCCCGGCTGAGGCCTGTTGCGGCGGCGAGTTCTCCGATCTGCATGGCGGTCGATGCGATAAAGGTCTTGACCCTGGAGTGTACTCCAGGGTCGATGATACGGAAACTGTCATCCCCGGAGATTTCCATGCAACTCAGCCGATCCGCCTTTCTGACCCTCGTGCGCGCCAGCGCCGCGTACGACCTGCTGCTCACGGCGCCGTTCGCCACGCCGTGGACCTTCGCCCTCGCGCACGCGCAGCTGTCCGCCATCAACCGCAGCCTGGGCGGCGATACGTTACCGGACTTCGGCCCATTCCACGTGCTGTTCGCCTGCCTGATGGGCAGCATCGTGCTCGTGTGGTCGGTGCTGCGCCTGCGCGCCGCCAGCGTCACCCTGGGCCGCTACGATGGCGCCGGCCGCTTCCTGTTCTCGGCCTGGATGGCCTGGGCGCTCGCGACCACCGGCGCGCCCTTGCTGTGGCTGTTCGTCGTGCCGGAATTCTGCTGGGGCGTGGCGCAGTGGCTGCCGGTCGCTCAGGGCGAGCATGAAGGCGACGGCAGCAGCGCGGCGCGCGCACCTTTTATCAATGCCGCGCCCATGCGCTCCAGCCGCGGCGGCTGAATGCGCCAGGCGTGCCAGTACAGCGCCACGTCGACGAACAAGTTGGGGGTCAGGTCGACGAGGGCGCCGCTGGCCAGCATGTCCGCACACTGTTCGAGCGGCAGCAGGCCGTAGCCGAGGCCCAGGCGGATCGCCTGCACGTATGGGTCGCTGGACGGCACGTAGTGGAACGGATACGCACCTTCCGGCAGGCCGAAATGCTGCAGCAGGAAGGCCGTTTGCAGGCGGTCGTTGCGGTCGAAGACCATCACCGGCGCGCGCCGCGCGGTGTTCCTCGTGATCCCGCCGGGGAACCAGCGAGACGCGAACGACGGCGCCGCCACCATCCGGTAGCGCATCACGCCGAGAGGACTGACGGTGCAGCCGCGCATCGGCTCCGTTTCGCCCGAGACGCAGGCGAGGGCCAGCCCCTGTTCCAGCAGCGCGAACGTGTGTCTCTGGTCGCCCGTGACGAATTCCACGAGCAGGCCTTCCTCGATCAGCACCGGTGCCAGCACGGGGAGCAGCCATGTCGCGAGGGTGTCGTTGTTGACGGCCAGCGCCACGCGCACCGGGCCCGGATCGGCCTGCTGCTCGGCGAAGAATTCGTCTTCCAGCAGCGCGCGGCGACGCAGGAATTGCAGCAGGCGCATGCCGGGCGCCGTCGGCCGGCAGGGACGGGCGCGCACGAGCAGCGGCGTGCCCAGGTCGTGCTCCAGCGCGGCGATGCGCTGCGAGATGGCGGACGGCGTCACGTTCAGCAGGGCGGCTGCCTGCTCCAGGCTGCCGCTGTCGACGGCGGCGACGAACGCCTCGCTGCGGCGCGGATCGATAGTCATTGGATTAGCCCAGCTTAAGGAACTTTAGAAGTCATTAATATAATTGATGTAGCCGCGCAGAGAAGGCATGCTGCTCCGCAATAACAACGGAGGGCATCATGTTTTCACAACCGATTTTCCTGCAAGGCCTCGGCATGGGCGCCAGCCTGATCATGCCGATCGGCGCCCAGAACGCGCACGTGATCCGCACGGGCGTCGCTGGCCGTCACGTCGTCCTGACGGTGCTCGCGTGCGTACTGATCGACGTCACCCTGATTGCGCTGGGCATGTCCGGCTTCGGCGCCCTGATCGAACAGTCGCCCGCGCTGCTGCTGGTCGCCCGCTGGGGCGGCGCCGCGTTCCTGCTGTGGTACGGCATCCGCTGCCTGAAAAGCTGCTGGCGCGGGACGGCGCCGCCGAATGCGGGCGAAGGCCAGGCCGCGGCCACGGCGTCGCGCGCACTGGGCATCGTGCTGGCGATGTCGCTGCTGAATCCGCACGTGTACCTGGACACCGTCGTGCTGCTGGGCGCCGTCGGCAGCAGCCTCGCGGCGAACCACCGCGTGTCGTTCGCGGCCGGCGCGATGACGGCGTCGCTGCTGTGGTTTTCGGCGCTGGGCCTGGGCGCGCGCCGCTGCGCGTTCGTGCTGGCGCGGCCCGCCGTGTGGCGCGCCATCGAAGGATTTACGGGGACGACGATGCTCGTGCTGGCCGCGCTGCTGGTGCTCGACAACTAGGCAGCCAACGCCTTGCCGTGTTCGACCGACATCTGCACCGGCAGCGCGACGCCGTTCTTCACCGCGGTCAGTTCGGCGAGGATCGAGACGGCGATCTCGTACGGCGTCTTGCTGCCGATGTACAGGCCGATGGGGCCGTGCAGCTTCGCGATCTGGTCCTCGGTGAGGTCGAATTCGCGCAGGCGTTCGCGCCGCCGCGCATTGTTGGCGCGCGAGCCGATGGCGCCGACGTAGAAGGCGTCCGTCCTGAGCGCTTCCATCAGCGCGAGATCGTCCAGCTTGGGGTCGTGGGTGAGGGCGATGACGGCGCTGCGGCTGTCCAGCTTCATCTCCAGCACGAGGTCGTCCGGCATCGCGTGCACGACCTCCACGCCCGGCAGGTTCCAGCTCGCGCGGTATTCTTCGCGCGGGTCGCACACTGTTACCTGGTATTCCAGGCCCACGGCGATCTGCGCCAAAAATTGCGACAGCTGGCCGGCGCCGATGATCAGCATGCGCAGGCGGGGGCCGTGGATCGAGACCAGCGCCGTGCCGTCGATGCCCAGCTGCTCGTCGGCCTTGCCCTGCGCCAGTTCGACCGCGCCGGTGGTCAGGTCCAGCGTGCGCCGGGTGAGCACGCGGCGCTGGGCCAGCGCGAGCAGTTCGTCCATGCGGCTGTGCGCACCGAGCGGCTCGACGACCAGCTGGATCGTGCCGCCGCAGGGCAGGCCGAAGCGGTGCGCCTCGTCGGCCGAGATGCCGTAGGTGATGACTTCCGGCGCCGTGCGCACGATGCCTTGTTCGCGCACCGCGGCGATCAAATCATCCTCGATGCAGCCGCCCGACACCGAGCCGACGACCACGCCGTCGGCGCGGATCGCCATCGTGGCGCCTTCCGGCCGCGGGCTCGAGCCCCACGTCCTGACGACGGTCACGTACTCGCAGCGCCAGCCGGCGCGCAGCCACTGGTCGCAGGCGTGCAGCACTTCGAGGTCGATACTGTCCATTGCCTTCCTTTTTGTTGCCAAACGAAAATACACAGGCCCACCGGCCAGCGTGAATCCTAACGCAAAAACACGAACCGCGACGGGCCGCGCTACCCGGCAAGAGTGCAGGGGGCAAAAACGGTTTATACCGTTTTTGCGCACGACGGCGCTATACTCGTCGGACTGCGACCCGTGTTGGAGATCACCATGAAGCCAGACCTGCTGTCCCTGCTGCGCATCGACCTTCCCATCATCCAGGCCCCGATGGCCGGCGTCTCGACGGCGGCGCTGGCGGCGGCCGTGTCCCAGGCGGGTGCGCTCGGATCGATCTCCGTCGGCGCCGGCAACGCCGAGCAGGGCCGCGCCGCGATCGCCGACGTGCGCCGCCTGACCGACCGGCCGTTCAACGTCAATGTGTTCTGCCACCGCCCCGCGCAGGCCGACGCCGCGCGCGAAGCGGTCTGGCTCGATTACCTGGCGCCGCACTTCGCCGCCAGCGGCGCGCAGCCGCCGGCGTCTTTACGCGAAATCTACAAGAGCTTCCTCGACGACGATCCGATGCTGGACGTGCTGCTGGAGGCCCGTCCAGCCGTCGTCAGTTTCCACTTTGGCCTGCCGGACGCACGCCGCATCCAGGCGCTGAAGGATGCCGGCATCGTGCTGCTGGGCAGCGCGACATCGGTGGACGAAGCGCGCCAGGTGGAGGCGGCCGGCATCGACGCCATCGTCGCGCAGGGCTACGAGGCCGGCGGCCACCGCGGGCTGTTCGATCCGGAGCGGGGCGATCCCGCCATCGGCACGTTCGCGCTCACGCAACTGGTCGCGCACGCCGTCCGCATTCCGGTGATCGCGGCCGGCGGCATCATGGACGGGAACGGCATCGCCGCCGCGCTGCGTCTCGGCGCCAGCGCCGCGCAGATGGGCACCGCGTTCATCCTGTGCCCGGAGTCGTCGGCCACACCGCACCACCGCGCGCTGATGCAGGCCGGGGAGGGCGTGATCACGGCCGTGACGGACGTCGTCTCGGGCCGGCCCGCGCGCGGCCTCGTGAACCGGCTGTTCAGCGAGATAGGCGCACCTGGCCACCCGCCGCTGCCGGATTATCCGATCGCCTACGATGCCGTGAAGGCCCTGAACGCGGCGGCCACGAAGGCCGGCAACAATGATTTCACGGTCAACTGGGCCGGGCAGGGGTTTGCGCTGGCGCGCGCACTGCCGGCAGGGGAACTGGTGCGCCTGCTGGGCGAGGAACTGGCTCAGGCGTCCGCGTAGGCCGTCTCGATTTCTTGCTTGCGCGGCGTGGACGCGATGTGCACGATCAGCACCGCGTCGAGCGGGAGGGCAGGGTGCGCGGCGCGGTGCTTCGTGAACCAGAACACCTCGTCCACGTCCTCGTCGGCGGGATCGTGCGCGGTGGCCAGCACGCGCTGCTCCCCGGGCACGTCCTCGTAGTCGACGGCTTCCAGCGCGGCGTCGTCGACGGCTTCGATCCAGGCCTCGGCATCCTTGCCCCAGGCCTGCACATAGCGTGCGCCGGACGCGACGAGCCAGCGCGCGGCGTCCCACAGCCACATCTCCGCGACCTCGTCCTCGGCCAGCACGATGGTGAGGAACGGCGGGCGGGCGCCCAGGTCGGGCAGGGCGGCGTCGGGCGGCAGGTGCAGATATGTAAGAGTCTTTCGTTGCATGGCGCTAGCTTACCATCCTGCGTTACTATCTTGCTCGCGCCGGGACGGTCCGGCCCGAATCGTGGAGTCTTATGAAAATCGTCGCTTCCCTCGCGCTCGCCGCGGCCGCCGTTGCAGCCACCAGCGCCGCCCACGCCGCCATCCCCGTGTACGGCTTCTTCGTCAAGAACACGTATCCGCACGATCCGCAGGCGTTCACGCAGGGCCTGTTCTTCAGGGACGGCCAGCTGTACGAATCCACGGGCCAGAAGGGGCACTCGTCGCTGCGCAAGGTCGAGCTCAAATCGGGCAAGGTGCTGCAGAAGAAGGACCTGGCGGACGAGTACTTCGGCGAAGGCTCCACGGCCGTGGGCGACACGATCGTGAACATCACGTGGCAGTCGAACGTGGGCTTCCTGTTCGACGCGAAGACGTTCGCCTTGAAAGGTCGCTTCAACTACAAGGGCGAGGGCTGGGGGCTGGCCAGCGACGCGCAGCACGTCTACATGAGCGACGGCACGAACGAGATCCGCATCCTCGACCCGAAGACGCTGGGCGAGCAGCGCCGCATCCGCGTGACGGCCGAGGGCAAGCCGATCATCCAGCTCAACGAACTGGAATTCGTCGACGGCCAGATCTTCGCCAACGTGTGGGGCACGGACGTCATCGCCCGCATCGACCCGGACACCGGCAACGTCGTCGGCTGGATCGACTGCACGGGCCTGCTGCCGCCGGACCAGCGCGGGACGACGAATCCGGACGCGGTCCTGAACGGCATCGCGTACGAGCCGAAGCAGCATCGCCTGTACGTGACGGGCAAGCTGTGGCCCAAGCTGTTCGAGATCGAACTTATCCCTATTCGGAAGCCGTAGGGTGGGCTCACCGAGCCCACGCGTGACGTCTGCGTATCGCCGGCGTTGCGCGTGGGCGGAGGCCGCCCACCCTACTGCACCGCGATCACGACCTTCCCGAAGTGCGAGCCGGATTCCATGTGCCGGTACGCCTCGCGCGCCTGGTCGAACGTGAACACGCGGTCGACGACCGGCTGCAGCCCGGTCGCATCGGCGAAACGCACGACTTTTTCCAGCATCGCGCGGCTGCCGACGTAGATGCCCACGAGCCGCTTGGCGGTCGCCAGCAGCGTGGCCGGGTTGACTTCGCCGCCGAAGCCGCTGACGCCGCCGATGATGGCGATGCTGCCGCCCATCGCGGCCGATGCGATCGAGCGGTTGACGGTCCCCTGGCCGCCCACTTCCAGTACCACCTGCGCGCCCGCGCCGTCCGTCGCTCGCAATACCTCTTCCTGCCATTCCGGCGTCGTGCGGTAGTTGATGACGTGGCGCGCGCCGAGTTCCTTGGCGCGCTGCAGCTTGGCGTCGCTGGACGACGTGACGATCGCGTTCAGCCCGGCGGCCCTGGCCAGCTGCAGGCCGAGGATGCTGACGCCGCCTGTCCCCAGCAGCAGCACGGTGTCGCCGGGGCGGATGCCGTTGCTGGACTCGAAGATGGCGTTCCACGCCGTCACGCCCGCGCAGGGCAAGGCCGCCGCGTCGACGAAGCTCATCCCGGCCGGGATCTTCACGAGCGCCTCCTCGTCCAGTACCACTTCTTCCGCGAGCATGCCGTCGATGTCGCCGCCGAGCGCATGGCGGACTTTGTCAGGGCCCGTCGGGCCGTCCTGCCAGTGCGGGAAAAAGGAGGCCGCGACGCGGTCGCCGGGCTGGATGCGGGTGACGCCCGGGCCGGTGGCGACGACTTCGCCGGCGCCGTCCGAGCAGGGGATGATGGGGTCGTCGACGGTGACGAGGTAGTTGCCGCTGGCGACCATCAGGTCGCGGTAGTTCAGCGAGACGGCGTGCACGCGGATGCGCACTTCGCCATTGCCCAGTTCACGGTGAGGAAAATCCACGCACTGCAGCCCGTCGATGCCATCGCCGGGTAAGATCTGGTATGCCCGCATCGCTGTCCTCCATCGGTTGTCGGCCGCCCACGCCGGGCGGGCAGACATTGTCGCCGCAGGACGGAGCGCGTGGCGCACGCTCCGCGCAAACCCTTATTTTGCCGCCACCTTGCCCCGCTGCGCCGGAATGAAGTCTTCCAGCACCGCCTGTTTCATCAGCGCCGGCGGCAGGATGCCCTGGGCGATGATGAAGTCGTTGAACGCCTTCAGGCTGAAGCGGTCGCCCAGCGCGATCTCGGCCTGCGTCTTCAGCGCGCGCAGTTTCACGTAGCCGTAATAGTAGGCGGTCGCCTGGCCCGGCATGCGGTACGAGTAGCGGTCGACTTCCGATTGCGCGAACGGTTCGGACAGCACGACTTCGCGCATCAGGAAGTCCTTGGCCTGCGCGGGCGTCATGCGGCCCAGGTTGATCTGCGGGTCGAGCAGGGCGCGCGCCATGCGCAGCAAACGGGCCTGCAGCGAGACGAGCTGGCCTTCCGGCGGCATGTACGGCAGGATCATCGCTTCCGAATACAGGCCCCAGCCTTCGACGTTCGTGCTGTTGAAGGCGAAGCGGGCGCGCGCCACCGACATGCCCTGCTCCACCATCGACGCGAACTGCAGCTCGTGGCCCGGGCGCGCCTCGTGCGCGGTCAGGGTCCAGGCCATCGCGGAAAAGTCGAAGTCGTTCATCTTGTCCTTCGACTTCGCGTTCGGATTCGCCAGCGGGATCACGAACTCGCCGTATTCTCCCGTGTTGCCGATCATGCGCGGTGGGCTCATGAACGGCGCCGGCGAACGGGCCGCCTCGGCCGGCGTCGCGGTGCGGATGTTCGCCTCGCGCGTGGGCAGGGTCACGAGGTCGTGGGCCCGCACCATGCCTTCGATATCTTTTAAACGCTCGCGGTAGTACGGCATCAGCTGGTCGGGGGCGATCGCCGATTTTTTCAGCTCGCGGATCACGTCGCGGTAGTCGGACGACGGCAGGTGGTTGCGCGCGGCGATGACGCCCGCCACGACCTGCATCTCGTCGCGCACTTCCTGGAAGTCGAAGCCGGCGCGCTCGATCATCTGCTCCGGCGCGATGTCGACGCCGACGTTGGCGAGGCGGTTCACGTAGATCGCTTCCGGCAGGCGCACTTCCTTGCGCGTGCGCGGCATCAGGCGGTTGCGCACCCAGTCGTCGTACTCCTTCACCTGGGCCTTCAATGCCGCGAAGTCGCTTTCCCAGCCGGCGATATTGGCCTTCTTGAACAACTCTTCGATGCCGTCCATATAGGTCGGGTTGTTGTTCAGGCCTTCCTCGACCTCGCCCACGTACGGGCCGATCAGCGTCTTGTTGGCCAGGCGTTCCTCGCCGCGGGCGCGCGCCAGCGTGGCGATCGGCGCAGTGCCGCCCTCCTTGCCGGCATAGCGCTTCAGGCGCACGAGCGCGAGCTTCTGGCGTTCGGGCTTGTTGCGCGGGTCGAGCAGGGCGCGCAGGCCGCCATACACGAGTTCACCCACGTTGACGTAGTCGAGCAGGTACTGGTGCTCCAGCTTCAGCGTGGCGACTTTCTTTTCGCGCGAGTCGATCAGGATGTCGAGGTCCTGGCGCACCTTCACGTCCCGTTCCTGCGCGCGCTGGCGGCGCAGGTCGGCGAGGCGTTTTTCGGTGTCGGCCAGTTCGCGCTCCCAGACGCGCGGCTTGAAGTCGGCGACCTGCGTGTCGTAGCTTTCGTCGCCCAGCTCCGTGGATTCCTCGGGTACGTACTTACCGGTGTCCTTCAGGACCGGCTGGGTGTAGGCGTCGCTGCGGGCGACCCATGCGGCGGGTGCTGCGACGGCGGCGCTGACGGCGCCGGATGCGAACAGGAGGGCGAGGCCGGGACGGATCATATTCTGCCTTTCAGTGGTGAAGCAGGCATTCTAGAGCTAGATCGGTTTGGCCACCATGAACCAGAAGATGACGACGAACGCGATGAACGCGGGCACGCCGAGCGCCACCCATGTGCGGAAGTATTTCCAGTAGAGGGCGGGGAGCGGTGTGCCGGCGCGCGCGGCATCCGCCGCCAGGTCGCGCAGGCGCATTTGCAGCCACACGACCGGCAGCCAGCAGGCGCCCGCCAGCACGTACAGCACGATGGACCACATGATCCAGCGGCTCCCCATCGGATAGCCAGCGAGGTGCACCATGTAGTACCCGGTGGCCGGCTGCACGACGGCCGTGGTGGCCGTGAACAGCCAGTCCGCGATCACGACATATTTGCTGACGACGGCGATCGCGCGCACGTCGCGGCTCACGTTGGCGAACAACATGTACCAGGCCGACCCGATGCCCGTGCCGAACAAAAAGGTCGACGACAGGATGTGCAGCCATTTCACGACGATGTAGTCCATCACTTTTCCTCTTTTTCCAGTTCGTGGAGCAGCCAGATCGCCGCCAGCATCGGCAGGTTCTTCGTCAGCGGTCCGTAGGGGTGGACCAGGAATTCGGGCAGCCGGACCGCGATCACGATCGTATAAAAGCCGATCAGCGCGAGCTGCATCCGCCACAGCCAGCGGCGCCTTGCTAGGCCCAGCGTGCCGCAGCCCATCAGCACGTCGAACACCGATGCGCCGTACAGCATCAAGGGCCGCAGGGATTCGGGAACGCCGCTGCGGCCCAGCAGGTCGTAGCTGGCGGCGGCCGGATACAGGAATGCGGAGACGATGGCGGTGGCGATCCACACGATGGCGATGGCCAGCCGCAACACGGGCAGCAGCCAGTCCAGCTTCGCGCGCGCCCGCTCGGCGCCGGGGTCGACGACGAACGAGGCGATGTCGCGCGGCGGGCGTCCCAGCAGGCGCAGCGTGGGGCCGGGGTCGGCCGCGTTGCCGCGGTCGAGCATGCGCAGCGCGTCCGGGTCGAGCAGGGCGCCGGGCAGCCACGCGCCCACGCGCGCGAGCGCCCGCGCGACAGAGCCCGGCAGCGGCAGCACGCGCAGCCTGCCCATGCCCAGCGCGCGGCGCAAGACCGCGAGATACGCCACGAAAGGCAGCGCCTGCGGACCGACGAGGGCGATGCGGCGCACGGGCCCGTCCTCGGTCTTTTCGGCATACAGGCGCTGGCGCAGCAGGGTCACGATGGCGGCGGCGACGTCGTCGACGTGGATCGGCTGCACCAGTTGCGGCGCACTGCCCAGGCGCACCGCGAACGGCAGCGACGCCATCGCCTTGAACACGCGCGCGCTGGCCCCGTCCGCGCCATACACGAGCGAGGGCTGCACGATGACGGCGCGGATCGGGAGTGTCGCCAGGTAGTCGTCGGCGGCCTTCTTCGACAGGTGGTACGCGCTGTCGGCCTGCGCGTCGGCGCCCAGCGCGGACAGTTGCACGACCATGTGCACGGCGTCGGACTCCGCGCAGGCGGCGAACAGGGCGCGCGGCGTGCGCGTGTGCAGGGCCTCGAACGTCTGCGCGCCGCGCTCGCGGAAGATGCCGACGGTATTGATCACGGCTTCCACCCCTGAAAGGCGCGCCAGCCATGTGGATTTGTCGGTATCTTCTGCAAAATCGGCATGGATCGCGGACAGGCGCGGGTGGTGCGGCAATGTGCCGGGATGGCGCACCGCGCACACGACGTCATGGCCTTCCGCCAGCAGCGCGTGCAGCAGGTGTTGTCCGATGAATCCCGTTGCCCCCGTGAGCAGGATCCGCATGCTTTTCCTTTCTCCACTGCCCAGGAGGGCGTCATGGAATCATGGAACACCGCATTCAGGCGCGGCCTCGTCGGCGGCGCCACCTCCAGCGTGCTGTCGACCGCGGCGCTGGCCTTGCTCGGCCGGCGCGAAGCGGGCAGTGCCTACGCACCCACCAACGCGGTCAGCCACTGGATTTACGGCGACGAGGCGTTACACGAGAACGCGCCGACCTTGCGCCACACGGTGCCCGGCTACCTGATCCACCACGGCAGCGCGATGTTCTGGTCGGTGCTGCTCGAGCGTGTGTGCGGCCGCCTGTTCGACCGCCGGGAGCCCGCCCTGACGCTCGGCGTCGCGGCAGCCGCGTCGGCCGTGGCCTGCTTCGCCGACTACCAGCTCACGCCCAAACGCTTCCAGCCCGGCTACGAGGCCCATTTGTCGCGGCCGTCGCTGGCCGTCGTCTATGGCGTATTCGGCGTCGGGCTGGCGCTCGGCGCGATGCTCTCCCGCCGGTCCTGATCCGGTTCGAGTGTAAGCGAGCGGGCGAAAACGTGGCGTCAGGGTGCGTTGACGGCCAGCTGCGCCGCGAACGCGCGCTGGTACGCGGGCCGCGCCTCGCCGCGGGCGACGTAGGCGGCCAGGACCGGGAATTCGTCGAGGATGCCGGACGGCCGCAGCCGCAACAGCACCGACACCATCATGAGGTCGCCCGCGCTGAAACCGCCGTCGAGCCAGTCGGCGTCGCCCAGCCGCGCAGATAACTGTTTCATGCGGTCGCGCACGCGTTCCTCGACGAGCGGGATGCGGTCCTTGCTCCAGGGCTTGTCGCCTTCGAAGATGCGGGCCGTGACGAGTTCCAGGATGGGCGGTTCCACGGTGTTGAGTGCGGCAAACAGCCACGTGATGGCGCGCGCCCGGGCGTGATCGTCCGCCGGCAGCAGGGATCCGTGGTGCGTGGCGATATGAAAGACGATGGCGCCCGTCTCGAACAGTACGAGGCCGTCTTCTTCATACGTCGGGATCTGGCCGAACGGGTGCAGGGCCAGGTGCGCCGGCTCCTTCATGGCGCGGAACGACACGAGGCGGACGTCGTACGGCAGGCCCGCTTCTTCCAGCGCCCAGCGCACGCGCGTGTCGCGTGCGAGGCCCTTGCCGCCGTCGGGCGAACGTTCGAAGGCGGTGATCGTGATCGTCATGGCGCAGTCTCCTGGGTAGGGTGGACACACAGTGCCCACGCGTAACGTCAACATACCACGAACGTCACGCGTGGACACGGGGTGTCCACCCTACGTATCAGAAGCTGTAGGTCGCGCGTGCATACACGTAGCGGCCGTTGTTGCCGAACGGGGTGTAGTTCGAGAACGGCGTGTTGCTGGTCGTGTTCAGCGCCGGCGGCAGGGTTTCCGAGTACTGGTCGAACAGGTTGTCCGCGCCGATCGCCAGGCTCATCTGGCGAGAGAAGGCATAGCGGGCTTCCAGGTCGACGATCGTCTTCGCCTTCAAGGTGAAGTCGAAGGCTTCCGTCGTGCCCGGCGACAGCACTTCGCC
Organism: Massilia sp.; assembly: GCA_045810485.1. Lineage (GTDB taxonomy): Bacteria > Pseudomonadota > Gammaproteobacteria > Burkholderiales > Burkholderiaceae_D > Telluria. Next base: position 19,143 of record JBJMVU010000044.1, read on the forward strand.
GTAGCGGGTGGCGCGGGCCGTCATGCCCCACTGGTTCAGCTTCCAGGTGGCGCTGGCCGTGATCTTGTTCTTCGGCTGGCCCTTCTCCAGCGTCAGCACGTTCACGCGGTCGAACAGCACGGGCGCCGGATTCAGCGCGGCCAGCTGGGCGGTGGTCGGGACCTTGGTCACGTCGGTGCGGTTGAAGTTGCCGGCCAGGGTGAAGTCGAAGCGGCCGGCGGCGCCCGCGTTCCACGGCGCGCTGGCCACGATGTCCACGCCCTTGGTCTTGGTGTCGACGCCGTTGATGAAGAAGCGGCCGCCGCCGACGCCCGTGAAGCCCTGCGCCACGATGTAGTCGCGCACCGCCGCCGACAGCAGGTTTTCCGACAGCACGATGCGGTCGCGCACGTTGATGCGGTAGGCGTCCACCGTCAGGCTGAAGGGCGCGAAACGCATCACGGCGCCCAGCGAGAAGTTGGTCGACTTCTCGGCCTTCAGCGGTTTCGAACCCAGCGCGACGGCGACCGGGTCGTTCGGCGTGAACGTCGTGATCTCGTACGGGATGCCGTTGACGAAGTTGGTCGACGTCGACGTGAAGCTCTGCTGCTGCAGCGACGGTGCGCGGAAGCCGTTCTGCACGGCGCCGCGCAGCGCGAAGTTCTTCGTGAAGTCGTAGCGGCCCGCCAGCTTGCCGGACAGGTTGTTGCCGAAGTCGTTGTAGTGCTCTTCGCGCAGGGCGGCGGAGGCGAGCAGCTTGTCGGTGACATTCGCTTCGACGTCGACGAACACGCCGATCGCGGTGCGCGACCTGTGCGACGCGTTGGCCGGACGGAAGCCCGGGAACACCTGCGCGCCCGATGCGGCCGGGATGCCGCTCGGCAGGATCACGCCGCCGTTGCGCCAGGAATCCGGCTCGCCCGCGTGCAGCTCGTAGCCTTCGCGGCGCGCCTCGGCGCCGACCGCCACGTTCAGCGGCGACGCGAGGCCGCCCACGTCGAACTTGCGCACGCCGGTGAGGTTGTAGACGAGCTGGTTGTACGAGAAGCCGCCCGAGTCGAACGACGTCTTGCTGGTCGGGCCGATCGACGCGTTCAACGTATTCTGGATGTCGTAGTTCATGCCGTTCTGGCCGTACACGAGCGACGTGTCCATGTCCCACTCGCCGAGGCTCCAGGTCATGCCGCCGGCCGCGCTGAAGTCCTCGACGGTCGGGGCGATGATTGGCAGGAAGCCGTCCGGGTAGATCGATTGCACGTTGCGGCTGTCCTGCGGCATGCGGAAGTAGCCGGCCGAGCGCGCGTCGCGCAGCTGGTAGCTGCTCCAGCCGTAGACCTTCACGTCGCCGGAGAGGTTGTTGCCGACGTTGACGAACACGGTCTTCTGCTGCATCTCCGGGTCGCCGTACCAGGCGTCGAAGCGGTTGATGGTCAGCTCGCGCGGATCGTAGGCGCCGTTCACCTTCGAGTACAGCTGGCGCATGTCGTAGCCGCTGCGCTCCGTGTGGTTCTGGTCCTTGTATTCGGCCGCGATGGTGATGTAGCCCGTGTCGCCCAGCGGCAGGCCTTTCCAGGCGCTGACGGTGGTGGTCTGGCCGTCCGTGCGCTTGCGCGAGTTCGGACCGGTCCACGTGGCGCCGGCCGGCGGCGCGGCGTTCAGCAGGTCGTATTCCGAGATGTGCGCGCCGTACGTGATCGTGCCTTCACCGCCCGCGCGGTCGGTGCGCAGGCGGACGTTGACGACGCCCGAAATCGCGTCGGACCCGTATTGCGCGGCCGCGCCGTCGCGCAGCACCTCGATGCTTTTCACGATGGCGGACGGCACCGTGTTCAGGTCGACGGCGGCCGAGCCGCGGCCGATCGAGCCGTTCAGGTTCACGAGCGACGACGTGTGGCGGCGCTTGGAGTTCACCAGCACGAGGCTCTGGTCCGGCGCCATGCCGCGCAGGGTGGCCGGGCGGACGGTGTCCGTGCCGTCCGTCAGCGTGGGACGCGGGAAGTTCAGCGACGGCAGCGCCACCGACAGGGCCTGGTTCAGTTCGGTCGAACCCGTCGTCTTGAGGGTGTCGGCCGAGATGATGTCGACGGGAGAGGCGGTGTCGAGCGCGGTGCGGTTGGCCACGCGGGTGCCGGTCACGACGACGGTGGCGGTACTGGAATTGTCCTGGGACTGGGCCTGGGCCAGCAGCGGGGCGCCGGCGAAGAGCGCGGCGATGGAGAGGGCGAGTACGGTTTTTTCGGGCACAAATCGTTGTTGCATTCTCTTCATCCTTATTCTTGGTCGGTATGGATACAACGGCAAGCTCATCTTGATAGTGGGGCGTGATTGTTATCGTTGTCAATTCAATCAGGCCGCATAGATGTAAGGACGCAACAGTTTGGGGGGCACGCGTTTTACAGTTGGCGCGCTTCGCCCAGCGCATAGCCCTGGGCGTAATCGATGCCGAGCGCACGCACGGTGTCGAGTGTGGCGCCGTCCTCGATGAATTCGGCCACGGTGCGGATGCCCATCACGTAAGGTTCACCGCGTCGGATTCCCGGTAGATGTGCACGCCGTTGCGGCCCTGTTCCTTCGCCATGTGGCAGGCCTGGTCGGCGGCGATCATCAGTTCCGACATCGACTTGCTGTCTGCATCGATCTCGACGAGGCCGATCGAGACGCCCAGCTCGAACGCGCGGTCGTTCCACAGGAAGCGGAAATCGCGCACCGCGCCGCGGATCTCGTCGGCCCGGCGCAGCGCGCGTGGCAGCGGGCAGAACGGCAGCAGCACGCCCAGCTCGTCGCCGCCGAGGCGCGCCAGCATGTCGCTTTCGCGCATGTGGTCCTGCAGGAGGCGGGCGAGCGTCTGCAGCAGGACGTCGCCGGCGCCATGGCCGCAACTGTCGTTGACGATCCTGAAGCGGTCGAGGTCCATGTACAGCATGGCGTGGCGGTGGCCTTCGTCCTTGGCGCTGCGCAGCGCGTCGGCGACGGCGGTCTCGAACGTACGCCGGTTGACGAGGCCCGTGAGCGCGTCGTGCGCCGCCTGCCAGCTGACCTGGCTGCCAGCTTGCGCGCGTGGCTGACGTCGCGGAACACCATCACGGCGCCCAGCACCTGGCCGTCGCGCGACCAGATCGGCGCCGACGAATCCTCGGTGGCGAGCCGGCGGCCGTCGCGCGTAACGAGCTGGTCGTGGCTGGACACGCCGATCGCCTGGCACACGCGCAGGCAGCGCGGCGCGGGACTCTCGAGCGGCTCGCCGCTCGCCTCGAGCGCGACCTCGGCCAGTTCCCAATGGCGTTGCTTCGGAAACTCGGTATGGGTTCCGCCTGCGCGGGAACGACGAGCTGCTGTCAGTCCTTTTTTCCGCGAATTCTCTGCACCACCGTCACCACCGCCAGCACGACCGCGCCGACGACGACACCGGCCACGCCATCCACGACACCCGGCGCCACGGCCGCCAGCAGGCCACCCACGACGGGTACGCCGGCGACAAGCGCGGCGGCGGCTTCGGCCACGTGGTGCAGCGGTTCGAACGCGTGGCCGATGATGCCGCCGCCCACCATGAACATCGCCACCGTGCCGATCACGGACAGCGACTTCATCAGGCGCGGCGCGGCCGCCAGCAGCAGATTGCCGATGGCGCGTGAGGCGCTGCCCGCGCGGCGGCTCAGGTACAGCCCCAGGTCGTCGATCTTGACGATGCCCGCGACGATCCCGTAGACGCCGATCGTCATCGCGACCGCCACCGCGACGAGGGCCGCCACCTGCGCGCCGAACGACGCGCCGTGTTCGTTGACGACGCCCAGCGCGATCACGATGATTTCCGCCGACAAAATGAAATCGGTGCGGATCGCGCCCTTGATCTTGTCCTGCTCGACCGTGAGCATGTCGGCGTTCGTCGCCAGGGCCGTCGCCAGTTCCTCTTCGTGCGCGGCATCCTCGGCGGCGCTGTGCAGCAGTTTATGGGCCACTTTCTCGAAGCCCTCGTAGCACAGGTAGGCGCCGCCCACCATCAGCATCGGCGTGATCGCCTGCGGCAGGAAGGCGGAGATGGCGAGCGCGGCCGGCACGAGGATCGCCTTGTTGCGCAGCGAGCCCACCGCCACCGCCCACACGACCGGCAGCTCGCGGTCGGCGTTCACGCCCGTCACCTGCTGGGCATTGAGGGCGAGATCGTCGCCCAGCACGCCGGCCGTCTTCTTGGCGGCCACCTTGCTCATCAGGGCCACGTCGTCGAGCACGGTGGCAATGTCGTCGATGAGTGCCAATAAACTTCCTGCAGCCATGTACCACTCCCAATATCAATATGTTCACATCTTAACCGACACGACCAGCCGGGCCCGGTACGCGGTTCAGGCGCGTTTTCTGCGTTTCAATCCCGGAAATCTGCATCTCGTCGCTTTCCCGTGCAGCACATGCCGGGCCATACGTATAGTGACAATATTGGCTGCGGTGCAGCAGCCTTTCCGACCTGAAGGAGATGCCCATGAACCAGAACCTCGACCTGCCGTCCGTTCCGCGCCGCCGTGCCCGTCCTCCGAAGCGCAAGACCCGCATCACCATCTACCTCGACGACGAGGTATTGGACGAATTCCGCTCGCGCGCCGAGCGCACCGGCACCGGTTACCAGACCCTGATCAACGCGGCGCTGCGCCTGCGTCTGGCCAGCGGCGACGCGAATCCGGCCGCGGCCTGAGGCGTAAAACGCAAGAAACCCCGCCAATACAGGGTGTATGACGTGTAAGAAGATTACACGCAGCAATTAATTATGCTAATCTTCCGGCTCTTTCAACCCGGAGGATTTATGAAAAAAGGCGAACTGATCGCTGAATTTGCGAAGCGTACCGAGATGTCTGGCGCCGCTGCGAACGACGCAGTGAACACCATCATCGACATCATCACCGAGCGCCTGAAAAAAGGCGACACGGTGGGTATCACCGGCTTCGGCACGTTCTCGGTCACCAAGCGCGCTGCCCGCAAGGGTCGCAACCCGGCTACCGGCGAAGTCATCAAGATCGCTGCGTCGAAGACGCCGCGCTTCGCTGCCGGTGCGACCCTGAAGGCCGCCATCAACCCGAAGAAGAAGTAAGCAGTACCCCGCGGCTGGCCGCGGCCGTCCGGCAATCGCCGGCGCCGTGCGCCATGCCTGCAATTCCTTTCCCTCCCTCGTCCGGTTTCCCCCATGAGCTTCGCCACCTGGATCGCTTTCGTCATCGCGGGCACGCTGATCGCCATTTCGCCCGGCTCCGGCGCCATTTTGTCGATGTCGCACGGCCTCGCCTACGGCCTGCGGAAGGCCAGCGCCACCGTGCTGGGCCTGCAGCTGGGCCTCGTGCTCGTGCTGGTGATCGCCGGCGCCGGCGTCGGCTCGCTGCTGCTCGCGTCCGGGCCCGCGTTCTTCGTGGTCAAGGTTGTCGGCGCGCTGTACCTGATCTGGCTCGGCATCGCCCAGTGGCGCGCGAAGGCGGAAGCGTCGAACGTGTCGACGGCGGGGCTGGCCGAGCACCCGTCGTTCGGCCGCCGCGTATTGACGGGCTTCCTCACGAACGCGACGAATCCGAAGGGCATCATCTTCATGGTCGCCGTGCTGCCGCAATTTATCTCGAACGAGGCGCCCGTGCTGCCGCAGCTGGCGATCCTGGGCGTGACGATGGTCACCATCGACACCACCGTGATGCACGGCTACGCGCTGCTGGCGTCCACGATGCAGCGCTGGTTCCGCGACCCGCGCGCCGTCAAGGTCCAGAACCGCTTCTTCGGCGCCGTGCTGATGGCCGTCGGCGCGCTGATGTTCTTCGTCAAGCCTGCCCACGCCTGAGCGCGGAAACATTTCGCAACCATTTGTAATTCGTGTCGTCGTTTCGTACGCTCGTGCGTTGTAATGCAGGAGACGCAATCCGCCGCGTCTACCAATAAAAATACGCTTACTTCCGCCCTGGAGACATCATGCCGAACCGCGTCGCGAAAACCGCCGTCCTCCTTGCCTTTTCCACCCTGACGGCGCTCGCCGTGGCGGCCGATCCGCCCGCGCGCGTGGGCCGCGTCGCGCTGGCCCAGGGCCAGGTCACGATCGGCAGCGACATCGGCGCGGAGATGATGGCGGCGCAGGTCAACTGGCCCGTCACGTCGGGCAACACGATCAGCACAACGGCCGGCAGCCGCACGGAGCTGCGCGTCGGCTCGACGTCGATCCGCCTGGACGGCGACTCGTCGCTGGAAGTGCTGCAGATGGACGACGACGCCCTGCGCCTGCGCCTGCACTACGGCAGCGCCAGCGTGCGCGTGCTCAATGGGGATATCGTCGCCGGCTTCGAGCTCGAGACGCCGCAGGCGCGCGTGCGCCTGCAGCAGCCCGGCCGCGTGCGCGTGGACGCCGAGCGTGTGCGCGACACCAGTTTTGTCACCGTGTTCGACGGCGCGGCGCTCGTCGAGGACGGCGATTCGCAGCTGACCCTGCGCGCCGGCCGTCGCGCCGAAGTGGGCGACGCCGACGTGCGCACCATGGCCGCCCTGCGCGACGACTTCGACGAGTGGGCCCTCGTGCGCGACCGCTACGAGGACAACGCCGCCTCGTCCCGCTACGTGACGACCGAGATGACGGGCTACGAAGACCTCGACCGCTACGGCAGCTGGCGCGAGGACGCGGAATATGGCCCGCTGTGGATCCCGACCGTGGCCTCCACGTGGGTGCCGTACCGCGACGGCAGCTGGACCTGGCTCGATCCGTGGGGCTGGACCTGGGTCGACAACGCGCCGTGGGGCTATGCGCCGTTCCACTACGGCCGCTGGGTGCAGGTGCGTAACCGCTGGGCGTGGGCGCCGGGCCGGCGCCATGAACACCTGGTCTGGGCGCCGGCGCTCGTCGGCTGGGTCGGCGGCAACGGCTGGAACCTCACGTTCCGCGACCGCGACCGCAACCGCCCGCTGCCGGCCGCCGGCTGGTATCCGCTGACGCCGCACGACCGCTACGTGCCCACCTGGCGCGCACCCGACCACCACCTGCGCTGGCTGAACGAACACGTGCGCGACAACCCGCGCCGCCCGCGCGACTACCGCCCGCAAGGCCTCACGGTCGTCCCGCAGGACCGCTTCGACCGGCCGGGCCGGGTGAACGTCCCGCGCACGCCCATCACGACCGTGCCGCCCGTGCTGGTGCGCGATATCCCGACCGGTACGCCGCCGGCCGGTCCGGTGCTGCCGAACCGGCCGAATCGCCCGGATCGCCCGGATCGTCCAGATCGCGACCGCCCCGTCGGCATCGCCCGCATGGAGGGCCGCCACGTGGATCCGGGCCGCGAGCGCCGCATCGAGACGGCCCGCGCCGGGCGCGACGGTTTCATTGGCCAGCGCCAGCCGGGGCAGGTGATCACGGCGCCGCCCGTCAATCCGGCGCAGGGCCTGCCCGTCACCAGTCCGACGCCGCACCTGCCGCCGCAACCGCTGAGTACCGTGACGAGCCCGACGCCGCGCCAGTCGCCGCAACCGCTGTCCACGGTCAGCCCGACGATCCAGCAGCCGCAGGCGGCGCCGCCGGCGGGCGACTCCCGCATCTGGCTGCGCGACCGGATGGACCGCGACGCGCGCCGCGACGAACGCCGCGAGCAGCTGGAAGACATGCGCCGCAACCGCCAGCCGGTGCAGCAGCCGCAGGTGCAGCCGCTACCTCAGCCTCAACCCCAGCAGCAGCCGATGATGGCGGCGCCGCAGCCGCAGCCACGCGTCGAGCGTCCGCGTTTCGAACGTCCGGAACCGCGGGGCGAGCAGGCGCGCGCCGAACGGCCGGCGCCGCCACCGCCTGTCGAGCGCCCGGCCCCGCCGCCCGCGCAGATGGCCCCACGCCCGGCACCCGCCGCGGCGCCTGCGCCGGCACCGGCACCCGCGCCGGCCAGGTCGGAAGAGCGCCGCCACGTCGACCAGCGCGGACGGGACCAGAAAGAACGCTGATCCGGGCGGAAATGGGGCGGTTTGGCTACAATGCTGTTTTACAAAAGGAGTGGCCATGGACCCGAAAGATTCCCTTATCGAATACCCGAGCGATTTCCCGATCAAGGTCATGGGCCCGACGCACGACGAGTTCGCCGACACGATCGTCGAAGTGGTCACCATCCACGATCCGACTTTCCATGTCGGCAAGATGGAAGTGCGGCCGTCGTCCCAGGGCGCCTACACGGGCCTGACCGTGATCGTGCGCGCCACCAGCCGCGAGATGCTCGACAACCTGTACCGCGAGCTGTCGGCGCACCCGATGGTGAAGATCGTCTTGTAACTGCGGGTTTACAGCGCCGGCCATCAGGCTGGCTTATAATGACGGGGTATCCCTTCAAAGACCCTATCCATGCAAGCGAACCAGCCGGTCGTTCGCGACCCGGTCATCCGTGAGCTTGGCCGCGCCGACTACGAGCCCGTTTTTGCCGCGATGCGCGCCTTCACGGATGCGCGCACGCCCGACACGCCCGACGAGTTGTGGATCGTCGAGCACCCGCCCGTGTTCACGCTCGGGCTGGGCGCCGACCATGGCCACCTGCTGAGCGTCACGGCCCACGACGTGCCCGTCGTGCAGACCGACCGCGGCGGCGAAGTCACGTACCACGGCCCCGGCCAGGTCGTGATCTACCTGCTGATGGACCTGCGCCGCAACAAGCCCGGTGGCAAGCTGTATGCGCGCCAGTTCGTCAACAAGATCGAGCAGGCGGTCATCGATGTGCTGGCGGCGTATAATCTGGCGGGTGAACGCGTCGAAGGCGCGCCCGGCATCTATATCGCCGACGGTCCGCGCAAGGGCGCCAAGATCGCCGCGCTGGGCCTGAAGGTGCGCGGCAACGGCTGCACCTACCACGGCGTCTCGCTGAACGTGGCGATGGACCTGGCCCCTTTTACCTGGATCAACCCGTGCGGCTATTCCGGGCTGGCCACGGTGGACATGCGCACGATGGGCGTGGAAGCGCCGCTGCACGAGTTGCAGCAGGCGCTGGCCCGGGCGCTCGCAGACCACCTGGCCGCAACGATCAAACCAACCGAAACCCTGTCGGGGTAAACAGC
>JBJMVU010000045.1:0-20381 GCA_045810485.1 Massilia sp.
CCGACGTGCTGCTGATCAGCGATGGCGCCATCGCCTATCGTCATTTCGCAGTCGAGGCTGGCATCACGCATGAAGCGGTGAACGTGCAAGCCGGTGAACGGGTGCGCGGCGCGATTCATATACAGAACGTGAACAGCTGGCACAGCCGCTTCAAAAGCTGGCTGGTACGATTCCGCGGGGTCGCCAGCCGCTACCTGATCAATTACTCGGGATGGCAGCGCGTGCTGAGCGCTCACCGCTTGACGACGCCCGCGCACCTGCTGTGCGCTGCGGTCCAGCTCGGTTAAGCGGCCACGTTACCGAACTAACGCTCACACAGCCAAAAAAAACCGCCAGGCTCACGCGCTGGCGGTTTTAATGACTGATGAACAGGTGTGCTACATGAGGTAACAACCGACGGTGTTGCATGACGCCGGCTCAAGCAAGCTTTGCTTTCTGTTCTGCCGTCAGGCGCTTGCCCACGATGACGATGGTGATCATCGGGGATTCCATCACCGGCGCTATCGAGGCGACGGCACGGGATGCCACTTCCAGCGGCGCGGCGGGTGCTGCGATCGCGGACGCGACACTGACGGCGACGACGACTGCTGCGACAAAAATCGATTCCATGTTCTTAGTGATGTTCATTTCTCTTCTCCGGTTCGTTGAGGTGTAAGGACATTATGCGAACGGATGAGATATAAATCCAATTTCATGTTCAAATACAGGCCATTTCTCATGAGCATATCTCGTCGATCCATCACGGCCGAGATATCACATCAGCGAATGAGCCAGCCCAGGGTCATGAATAAGATGGCCGGAAACGCCTCTACCAATAAAAAAACCGCCAGGCTCACGCACTGGCGGTTTTCGTTGGCTGGACGCCGCAGCGTCCAATCAGGGGCTTACTGCGCCGCTGCCGCGTCGTCCGCAGCCGCTGCCTTCATCGACAGCTTCAGGCGGCCGCGCTCGTCGGTCTCGAGGACCTTCACGCGCACCTGCTGGCCTTCTTTCAGGTAGTCGGCGACGGCGTTGACGCGCTCGTTGGCGATCTGCGAGATGTGCAGCAGGCCGTCCTTGCCCGGCATGACCTGGACGATGGCGCCGAAGTCCAGCAGCTTCAGCACGGTGCCGTCGTAGGTCTTGCCCACTTCGACCGATGCGGTCAGCTCTTCGATGCGGCGCTTGGCTTCCTGGCCGGCGGCGGCGTCGACCGACGCGATGGTCACGATGCCTTCGTCGGTGATGTCGATCTGCGTGCCGGTTTCTTCGGTCAGCGCGCGGATGACGGCGCCGCCCTTGCCGATCACGTCACGGATCTTTTCCGGGTTGATCTTGATGGTGATCAGGCGCGGTGCGAAGTCCGACAGCTCGGTCTTCACGGTCGGCATGGCCTTCTGCATCTCGGCCAGGATGTGGTGACGGCCTTCCTTGGCTTGCGCCAGTGCCACCTGCATGATTTCCTTGGTGATGCCCTGGATCTTGATGTCCATCTGCAGCGCCGTGATGCCGTTGGCGGTGCCGGCGACCTTGAAGTCCATGTCGCCCAGGTGGTCTTCATCGCCCAGGATGTCGGTCAGGACGGCGAACTTGCCGCCTTCCTTGATCAGGCCCATCGCGATGCCGGCCACGTGGGCCTTCATCGGGACGCCGGCGTCCATCAGCGCCAGGCAGCCGCCGCAGACGGATGCCATCGACGAGGAACCGTTCGATTCCGTGATTTCCGACACCAGGCGGACCGAGTAGCTGAACTCTTCCGGCGCCGGCAGCGCGGCGACGAGCGCGCGCTTGGCCAGGCGGCCGTGGCCGATTTCGCGGCGCTTCGGCGTGCCCACGCGGCCGGTTTCACCGGTGGCGAACGGGGGCATGTTGTAGTGCATCATGAAGTCGTCGGTGTACTCGCCCATCAGCGCGTCGATTTTCTGGCTGTCGCGGCCGGTGCCCAGCGTGGCGATCACGAGGGCCTGGGTTTCGCCGCGGGTGAACAGCGCGGAACCGTGGGTGCGCGGCAGGACGCTCGTGCGGATCGAGATCGGACGCACGGTGCGGGTGTCGCGGCCGTCGATGCGCGGCTCGCCTTCCAGGATCTGCGAACGCACGACCTTGGCTTCCATGTCGAACAGGATGTTGCCGACTTCGGCTGCATCCGTGGCGACGCCCTGCTCGGCCAGGCCAGCCAGCACTTCGGTCGACAGCGACTTCAGCTTTTGCTGGCGCGCCGATTTTTCGCGGGTCTGGTAGGCGTCGCGGATCTTCGCGTCGGCCAGTTGCGCGACTTGTCCGATCAGGGTTTCATTCTTCGGCGCCGGCGCCCATTCGACTTCCGGCTTGCCGCCTTCTTCGACCAGCGCGTCGATCGCGTCGATCACGGCCTTCATCTGCTCGTGGCCGTAGACGACCGCGCCCAGCATGATTTCTTCCGACAGCTGCTGCGCTTCGGATTCGACCATCAGCACGGCGTGCTCGGTACCGGCGACGACCAGGTCCATCTGCGAGGTCTTGAGCTGGGTGGTGGTCGGGTTCAGGATGTACTGGCCGTTCGCGTAGCCGACGCGGGCCGCGCCGATCGGGCCGTTGAACGGGATGCCGGCCACGCACAGGGCGGCCGAGGCGCCGATCATCGCCGGGATGTCCGGATCGATTTCCGGGTTGACCGACAGGACGTGGATGATTACCTGGACTTCGTTCAGATAGCCTTCCGGGAACAGCGGACGGATCGGACGGTCGATCAGGCGCGACGTCAGCGTCTCCTTCTCCGACGGACGGCCTTCGCGCTTGAAGAAGCCGCCCGGGATCTTGCCCGCGGCATAGCTCTTCTCGATGTAGTCGACGGTCAGCGGGAAGAAGTCCTGGCCCGGCTTGGCATCCTTCCTGGCCACGACGGTCGCGAGGACCACGGTGTCTTCGACCGACACGAGGACGGCGCCACTGGCTTGACGGGCGATTTCGCCGGTCTCGAGGGTGACGGTATGGTCGCCGTACTGGAAGGTTTTCGTAACTTTGTTAAACATGGGTAATCCCTTTCTATTTGCCGACAGATTTTCAGGCGCTGTCGTTCACCTCAACTACATTTTTTTTTCATTCGGGGTCAGAGCACGGTGTTCACGGGTGTGCTCTGACCCCGACTGACTAACACCTTTAATACTGCAAGGAAACACTCAGCGACGGCCAAAACGAAAAATGCCCGCGGCAGTGAAACTGACGCAGGCATTTCGAAGCTTGTGCCGTCTGGCGCAATGCTCGGGAACTGCTGATTACTTACGCAGGCCGAGCTTGGCGATCAGGTCGCGGTAGCGGTTCAGATCCTTGCGCTTCAGGTAAGCCAGCAGGCTCTTACGACGGTTGACCATCATGATCAGACCACGACGGGAGTGGTGATCCTTCTGGTGTTCCTTGAAGTGGCCGTTCAGTTCGTTGATGCGGGCGGTCAGCAGTGCAACCTGGACTTCCGGCGAACCGGTGTCTTTGTCGCCGCGTGCGTTGTCCGCGATGATCGCGGCCTTGTTGATGTTTTCTACGCTCATGATGTTGCCTTTCACATGCGGTGCAAGAGTCGGAACCCAGCGCACCGTGAATTAATAAAAATCCTGGCCCGAAGACCAAGACCGGGAAGTATATGTGAAAAGCGTGGGCGAAGCCAGTTTTTCCGCCGCTTCCGTTAAAATCGGCGGGTTGGCGATGCCACAATGGCATGCCCGCTGAACCATACATACATGAAAACAACTCTCATCACCGCCGCCGTCCTGAGCGTCGCCCTCTCCCTGTCCGCCTGCTCGACCTTCAGCCGCACGCCGCCCGCCGGCACGCCGCTGGCCGACGTGACCGCGAAGCTGGGCAAGCCGGACGCCGTCTATCCCGATCCCGCCGGCGGCCAGGTGCTCGAATACCGCGGCCAGCCGATGGGCCAGTTCCAGCACATGGCGCGCATCGGCGCCGACGGCCGCCTCGTCTCGTACGAGCAGGTGCTCACCAGCGACAACTTCGCGAAAGTGCAGCCGGCGCGCTGGACGCGGGACGACGTCCTGCGCAACTTCGGCCGCCCGGCCGAAGTCTCGCGCGACCGCGTGAACAACGACGAAGTCTGGTCGTACCGCTACAAGCAGGACGGCATCTGGAATTCGTTCATGAACATTTATTTCAACGTCAGGGGCGAAGTGCGGCGCACGGAAAACACCGCCGATCCGCTGCTCGACGACCGCTCGAAGGGCCTGTAAGCCGGGAGACCACGATGACCGTTCCGTTCCGTTCGACCTTGCGCGCGGCGGGTGCGACGCTGGCCGCCGCGCTCGTCCTGTCGGGCTGCACCACGCTGCTGCGCCAGCCGCCGCCCGTCGGTTCGCCGCTGGCGGCCGTCACCGCGCAGCTCGGGCAGCCCAACGCCGCCTACCCCGATCCCGGCGGCGGCCAGGTGCTCGAATACCGCGGCCAGCCGATGGGCCAGTTCCAGCACATGGCGCGCATCGGCCCGGACGGCCGGCTCGTCTCGTTCGACCAGGTGCTCACCAGCGAGAACTTCGCGAAGGTGAAGGTCGACCGCTGGACCAAGGACGACATCCTGCGCAACTTCGGCCGCCCCGCCGAGGTCTCGCGCGTGTACGCGCACGACTACGAAGTCTGGTCGTACCGCTACAAGGAAGCGGGCGTGTGGAACTCGATGATGAACGTGCACTTCGACGCGCAGGGCGTGGTGCGCCAGATGCTCAACGGCCCCGATCCGCTGTACGACGACCGCTTCCGCCGCCGCTGAGCCGCGCCGGCGGGCGCAACAATGTGTGAGGATGTGGCGACCGGCGCTGGCTATACTGGGCCGACATGATCGCCACCGCCCCTGCCCTGCTTCCGCCGCGCGACCGCCGCTCCATCGGCATCGCGGCCACCGTCCTCGTCCACATCGTCCTGTTCGTGGGCTGGCAGACGACGCGCCGGCCACCTGCCGTCGCGCCCGATCCGCCGAGCTCGACGATCCAGTGGATACGGTTGCCGACACCGGCCGTAGCGCAGCCGCGGCCGCACCGCGAGAACGAGGAGCAAGCGCCCGCGCGCCCGCAGGCGGCGCCGCGCGCGGCCGCGATCACCCTCCCCCGCGTGATCGTGCCTGCAACGCCGGCCGTCGCACCAGCGACCGACGCAACACCGACGGCTGCGAACACACCCGCGACGCCGGCCACACCGACGGCGCCATCCGCCGGCGCCACCATGCTGGAACGCGCGCGCCGCGACGTCGGCGCCATCGACCGCGCGCTGCGCAAGGAAAACAATCCCTATATCGTGGCGCCGCTGGACAGCCCGCAAATCCGCCTGCGCAAGGGCATCCAGGCCGCGGCCGACATGGCGCCGCCTGCGTGGTACGAAGCGCCCAAGACGGCGGAGCTGGTCAACAACACCGGCGACGGCGCCCGGCGCACGCGGGTCATCACGGGCAACGGGACGTATTGCATCACGGAGCGCGCGCCCACGACGAGCATCGACATGATCGAAAAGCACGGCAAGATCAGGCTCACCAACTGCCCGGAGCACGAATCGACGGCGAACGCGCAGGAATGGCGCACGGCACGGGACTGACGTCGCCTGCGCGCCACGCGCACGATTGGACCTGTCATCGGAATGTCATCGAAATGGGCGAGCCTGACGTCGCGCTCTTCCGAGTCGCATTTTCCGAAGCGGATCCACTTTTACGAGGTCATCCATGTTCCCGTTTTCCCAGTCCGTCACGCCCGCCGTTCGCTCGCACCTGGACGCACAGGTTGCCTTCCTCAACGACATGTCGAAATCGTGGTCGCGTTCGATCCAGAACGTCATCGACGCGAACATCCAGCTGAGCCAGACCCTGCTGGAAGAAAGCCATATCGCCGGCCAGCAGCTGCTGACGACGAACCAACCGACCGACGTCATCTCGGCCGCCGCGTCGCGCGCCCAGCCCGCCGCGGACAAGCTGCGCGCCTACCAGCAGCACCTGTCGCGCGTGGTGGCCGACTCGCAGGTCGACCTGGCCCGCGTGGCCGAGCAGCACGTGCAGGAGACGTCGCGCACCGCCCGCTCGCTGGCCGACGAGGTGGCGCGCGTCGCTTCCGAAGAAACGCAGAACCATCTGCGCACGCAGCAGGACACGATCCGGAATTTCCGCGATCCGTTCCAGCACGCCGGCGCCAATGGCAGCGTGCATCGCGGCAACCTGCAGAGCGGCGCCAACGGGGCCGACGGTGGCGTGCATGACGACGCATTGCGCGGCAATGTGCAGGGTGGCGTACAGGGCAAGGCCGCCAAGGCGGGCTGACACCACCGCCCGGAAACAACAACGCCCCGCGAGGGGCGTTTTTTTATCGGCGCTCGCTCGGATCGAGCGTCTCTTCATCCGTCTGGATGATGCTGACGGGCTTGCCCTTCGCCAGGCGGTACAGGTACACGGCGTAGCCGGACAGGCCGTACAGCACGAACAGCGGCCACAACACCTTGGGCGGGTCGATCGCCAGCAGCGCCAGCGCGAGCGCGATCAGGAACACGACGATGAACGGCACCGACTTGCGGAAATTGACGTCCTTGAAGCTGTAGAACGGGACATTGGTCACCATCGTCAGGCCCGCGAACAGCGCGATGCCCCACGAGATCCAGTCGACCTTGCGCGCGCTGACGTTGATGTCCGGGTCCGTCATCATCATCACGAAACCGACGACGAGGGCCGCCGCGGCCGGGCTCGGCAAGCCCTGGAAGAAGCGCTTGTCGACGACCTCGATGTTCGTGTTGAAGCGCGCCAGGCGCAGCGCGGCGCCGGCGCAGTAGACGAATGCGGCGATCCACCCCAGTTTGCCCAGGCCGCGCAGCGACCATTCATAGATGACGAGGGCCGGCGCGGCGCCGAACGAGACCATGTCGGACAGGCTGTCGTACTGCGCGCCGAATTCGGATTGCGTATTCGTCAGGCGGGCGACGCGGCCGTCCAGGCTGTCGAGCACCATCGCGATGAACACGGCCCAGCAGGCGTGGTCGAAGCGCTGGTTCATCGCCATCACGATCGCATAGAAGCCGCCGAACAGCGCGGCCGTCGTGAACGCGTTCGGCAGAAGATAGATGCCCCGGCGCGGGCGGGCCTTGGCGGCGTCGGACTTGCGGACGCGGCTGAAGCGGGCGAAGCGGGGCGCCTTGATGGCGCCGGGTTTGCGGCGTCGGGGTAGTGTCGGCATAGGTTTCTTTTTCTCAACAATGCACCGAAGAGGCGCGGACCCCGCCATTATAAGGTCCGCACCCCCGTGTTAGCGAACGGCTACCGTCAGCGGAATTTCACCTTGCCGACCAGACGCATCTGCAACGTGGTTTCGCCCGGCTCGAAGCTCGGTTCCGGCATCTCGGCCATGTCGGCGCGCTTGGCCGACATGCGCATCATCTGCGGCGCCGCGGCCTCGGCCTGGCCGCCGGCGTAATTGCCGCTGCCTTCGAAGTCGACCGTGTCGACGACGGCGTCGTTCACGCTGCGGCCCATCGCGCGCGCGATCGAGGCGATGCGCTCGTTCAGGTTGCGGTACGTGGCGGCGATGCGCTCGTCGTCCAGGCGTTTCGACAGTTCCGGGCTCAGGTGGTAGTCGATGCCGTTCAGGTTGACGACCTTCTGCGCGGCGGCGGCCGTCTTCGGCAGCGCCTGCAGGTTGCGCGTCTTGACTTCCAGGTACTGGCCGACGCGCCAGCCGATCGGGACGCGGCGCGCGGCGGGGTTCGCCAGCGGACGCGGACCGTCCGGCACTTCCGGGTAGACCGGGTACGTGTAATAGCCGACGGTCTTGAGTTCGGCCTGCGGATCTTCGCGACGCACGATCTCGGTGCCCTGCTTCATCTTCTGGTTGACGCGGGCGGTGGCCGCCGCGCGGTCCTTGTCCTGCTCTTCGACGGCGAAGGTGACGGTGGCCTCGTCGTTGGCATGCTTCACTTCGCCGAACGCGGGCACGATGACGAGGGTGCCGCTCGTGGTGACGGCGGCCGGGGCCGACTGGGCTTGCGCCTGGGCCGCCAGGGCGGATGCCAGCGCGGTCAGCAGGACGAGTTTTTTGATGGACATTGTTGTTCTCCTTGATACGTCACGGCGTATTGCCGCGGCAGGAGAACGATAACCGGTTTGGCGCGAAAGTCGAGTTTATGTAATGGAAAGTTGCAAATGATTGCAAACCAGTGCAAACGCTCAACGTTGCGAAAATTCGGGGTCAGAGCACATTTGGGCGAAGTGTGCTCTGACCCCGAATCTGACCCCGAATCTGGGCAAAAAAACGCCCCCGGCAAGCGGGGGCGATTTTCAGGTCAGCTGGGAAACCGATCAGTTCTTCGACTGGTCAACCAGCTTGTTCTTGGCGATCCACGGCATCATCGCGCGCAGCTGTGCGCCGACCTGCTCGATCTGGTGCTCGGCGTTCAGGCGACGACGCGAGATCAGGGTCGGGGCGCCGGCCTTGTTTTCCAGGATGAAGGACTTGGCGTATTCGCCGGTCTGGATGTCCTTCAGGACGGCGCGCATCGCGTTCTTGGTGTCTTCGGTCACGATGCGCGGGCCGGTGACGTATTCGCCGTATTCCGCGTTGTTCGAGATCGAGTAGTTCATGTTGGCGATGCCGCCTTCGTAGATCAGGTCGACGATCAGCTTCAGTTCGTGCAGGCACTCGAAGTAAGCCATTTCCGGCGCGTAGCCGGCTTCCACCAGCGTCTCGAAGCCGGCCTTGATCAGTTCGACGGCGCCGCCGCACAGCACGGCCTGCTCGCCGAACAGGTCGGTTTCGGTTTCTTCACGGAAGTTGGTTTCGATGATGCCGGCCTTGCCGCCACCGTTGGCCATCGCGTACGACAGGGCGATGTCGCGGGCCGCGCCCGACTTGTCCTGGTAGACGGCGACCAGGTGCGGCACGCCGCCACCCTGGCGGTAGGTGCCGCGCACGGTGTGGCCCGGGGCCTTCGGTGCGACCATGATGACGTCGAGGTCGGCGCGCGGCACGACCTGGCCGTAGTGCACGTTGAAGCCGTGCGCGAACGCCAGCACGGCGCCCTGCTTGATGTTCGGCTCGACGTTGTTCTTGTACACGTCGGCGATGTTTTCGTCCGGCAGCAGGATCATGACGACGTCGGCGGCTTTCACTGCCTCGTTGACTTCAGCGACCTTGATGCCGGCCTGTTCGACCTTGCCCCACGAGGCGCCGCCGCGACGCAGGCCGACGGTGACGTTGACGCCCGATTCCGTCAGGTTCTGGGCGTGTGCGTGGCCTTGCGAGCCGTAGCCGATGATGGCGACATTCTTGCCTTTGATGAGGGAGAGGTCGCAGTCTTTGTCGTAGAAAACTTTCATTTTTGATCCTGTACTTTTATATGTTTCGTTATTTGTTTGGTGGGCTCGGGGAGCCCACCCTACATATCATGTGCCGTAGGGTGGGCACTCCGTGCCCACCGAACGAATCGCCAGCGTCAAACCTTGAGGATGCGCTCGCCGCGGCCGATGCCGGAACCGCCCGTGCGGACGGTTTCGAGGATCGAGGCGCGGTCGATGGCGTCGATGAAGGCGTCCAGCTTGGTCTTCGCGCCCGTCAGTTCGATCGTGTACGTTTTTTCCGTCACGTCGATGATGCGGCCGCGGAAGATATCGGCGGTGCGCTTCATTTCCTCGCGCTCCTTGCCGACTGCCCTCACCTTGATCAGCATGAGCTCGCGCTCGATGTGCTGGCCTTCGGTCAGGTCGACCACCTTCACCACTTCGATCAGGCGGTTCAGGTGCTTGGTGATCTGCTCGATGATGTCGTCCGAACCCGTCGTCACGATGGTCATGCGCGACAGGGTAGCGTCTTCGGTCGGCGCCACGGTCAGCGTCTCGATGTTGTAGCCGCGTGCCGAGAACAGGCCCACCACGCGCGACAGCGCGCCGGCTTCGTTTTCCAGCAGGACGGAGATGATGTGTCGCATTACAGGTCCTCCGATCCGAGCAGCATTTCCGACAGGCCCTTGCCCGTCTTGACCATCGGCCAGACGTTCTCGCTACGGTCGGTAATGAAGTTCATGAACACCAGGCGGTCCTTCATGGCGAACGCTTCGCGCACCGCGCCGTCGACGTCGCACGGCTTCTCGATGCGCATGCCGACGTGGCCATAGGCCTCGGCCAGCTTCTCGAAGTCCGGCAGGGAATCCATGTACGACTCGGAATAACGCGAGCCGTAGTCGAGTTCCTGCCACTGGCGCACCATGCCCAGGAAGCGGTTGTTCAGGAGGATGATCTTCGGCGTCAGGTGATATTGCTTGCAGGTCGCGAGTTCCTGGATGTTCATCTGGATCGAACCCTCGCCCGTGATGCAGGCCACGGTCGCGCCCGGGTTCGCCATCTGCACGCCCATCGCGTACGGCAGGCCCACGCCCATCGTGCCCAGGCCACCGGAATTGATCCAGCGGCGCGGCTTGTCGAACGGGTAGTATTGCGCGGCCCACATCTGGTGCTGGCCCACGTCCGACGTGATGAACGCGTCGCCGGCGGTGACTTCCCACACTTTCTCGACGACGGACTGCGGCTTGATCAGCTCATCCGAGGTCGCATAGCGCAGGCACTCGCGGCCGCGCCAGTCCTCGATCTGCTGCCACCACTTCTGCACGGCCGGGTTCGGACGCTGTTCGGCGGCATCCAGCTGCGACAGCAGTTCGATCAGCACGTCCTTGACGTTGCCGACGATGGGGATGTCCACCTTCACGCGCTTCGAGATCGACGACGGGTCGATGTCGATGTGGATGATCTTGCGCGGGTTCGACGCGAAGTGCTTCGGGTTGCCGATCACGCGGTCGTCGAAGCGGGCGCCGATGGCGATCAGGACGTCGCAGTGCTGCATCGCCATGTTCGCTTCGTAGGTGCCGTGCATGCCCGGCATGCCGACGAATTTCCTGTCGGTGGCGCGGTAGGCGCCCAGGCCCATCAGCGTGTTCGTGACCGGGAAGCCGAGCTTGTCGACCAGCTTGTTCAGTTCGTTCGACGCATTGGCGAGGATGACGCCGCCGCCCGTGTAGATCATCGGACGCTCGGCCGTCAGCAGCAGCTGCACCGCCTTGCGGATCTGGCCGGCGTGGCCCTTGTCGACGGGGCGGTAGGAACGCATCTCGACCTCTTTCGGGTACGAGTACGTCGCCTTCTGCATGCTCACGTCCTTCGGGATATCGACGAGGACCGGGCCGGGACGGCCGGTACGGGCGATATAGAAGGCTTTCTTGATGGTGTCGGCAAGGTCTTTGACGTCCTTGACGAGGAAATTGTGTTTCACCACCGGGCGCGTGATGCCCACGGTGTCGCACTCCTGGAATGCGTCCTGGCCGATCGCATTGGTCGGAACCTGGCCGGAAATCACGACCATCGGAATCGAATCCATGTATGCGGTGGAGAGGCCGGTGACGGCATTGGTGACGCCCGGACCGGACGTGACCAGGCATACGCCCACTTCATTCGAGCTGCGCGAATACGCGTCGGCCGCGTGCACGGCTGCCTGCTCGTGGCGTACCAGGATGTGCTGGAATTTGTCCTGCTTGAAGATGGCGTCGTAGATGTAGAGAACCGCACCGCCGGGGTAACCGAAGACGTGTTTCACGCCCTCTTCCGCCAGGCAACGGACTACGATCTCAGCGCCCGTGATGGGAGCTGCTGCGTCGTTACTCATGATACGTTTCCTTTCAAAACCCATAGGGAGATTGATCGGATGCTCGTCCCTGACGAGATACGTGTCACGCAACAGTGCTCATGCTTCCCTTCTCTCTGCGGTCACGTCGATCTTTCAGGATGCCGTAGGATCCTTACGAACCGGCGCTGGACGCAACTCGTTCAGCTTGAGTTACTGTAGCGGAATGCGAATCTCTCGCGCTTGTGGCACGGGTTGGAGCAAACTGCCTACATTGTGAAAGCGCGCCATGCCTAGGTTGACGTTGTGTGACAAGCTGGCTTGACAATAAGCTTCGGGGGTGCAAAGCGTTCTATACCTTACTGCGTTGCACCATTCTGGTCAAGATAAATAATTAATTTTTCACGGCATTTGCACGCGTTTCGGCATCGCATGGTGGCACGGGGGTGTCCACTCTACGATCGACGCCGTAGGGTGGACACCCTGTGCCCACCAAATTCTGGCTCAAGCCGTATCGTCCGGCAGCCACGCCATGGCGGCGGGCCGCGCTTCCAGCCGCGCCATCCAGGCCGCGACGGCGGGATAATCCGGCCGCTCATCCATCGGCGTCTTGCGCCAGCGGTGCGCGGACAGGCCCAGCACGATGTCGGCCAGCGAGAACGCGCCGCCCGCCACGTGGTCGCCGGACGTTTCGAGGTGCCGCTCGAGCAGGCCCATCTGGCGATTCCAGCCGGCGATGCCCGCGGCGATCTGGACGGGATCCTGGTGCGCGGGGCTGTTGCGCACCAGGCCCATGAACGCGTAGCGCCATGCATTGTTCAATTCCGTCGCCTGCCAGTCCATCCACTGCTCCACCTTCGCGCGGGGCAGCGCGTCGCGCGGCAACAGGCTATCGTTGCCGCCGTCGCCGTAGCGCGTGGCCAGGTAGCGGCAGATCGTGTTCGATTCCCACAGCACGGCATCGCCGTCCACGAGCACCGGCACCATCGCGTTCGGATTCAATCCGAGAAATTCCGGTTCCTGCGTCGAGCGGAAGCCGCTGCCCCAGTCTTCCCGCTCGAACGCAATGCCGAGTTCGCTGCAAGTCCACAAGACCTTGCGGACGTTGATCGAGCTTGCCTTGCCGAGGATACGCACCATTTCCTGATCTCCATCACATGTCGACCCAGCCATTCTAAAGTTAAAATTGCAAGATTGCTTGAGACCATGGCGGAAACTACGTACGCACCGCACTGCCGGTTTCGGGTGCGGTCATCCGTAATTTTTGCTAGCATTCGAAAGTTTTCCGAAAAGCCACAGGCAACGTACCGGTGGCGTCCACCACTTATCGCATGGCCACTGATAAAGAACTCAACGACTTCCTCGAGAGTGTCGAGCGGCGCGCCTTCAAGCAGGCGGCGTACGCGGTCCGCAAGGACGAGGCAGCGCTCGACATCGTTCAGGACGCCATGATCAAACTGGCGGAGAAGTACGGCGACAAGCCCCTGGCCGAATTGCCGATGCTTTTCCAGCGCATCCTGCAGAACACCATCCTCGATTACTTCCGCCGCGAAAAGGTCCGGAACACCTGGGTCAGCCTCTTCGGAGGCCTCGGCCGCCGGGACGAAGACGGCGAGGAATTTGATATACTGGCATCTTATGAGGCCGAGGAAGGCACGTCCGCCGCGGAGTCCAGCGCGGATCTGGCCGAACGGGCCGAAACCCTGCGCCTGATCGAAGAAGAGATACAAAAGCTCCCAGCGCGTCAACGGGAAGCCTTCCTCATGCGTTACTGGCAGGACATGGACGTGGCCGAGACGGCCCAAGCGATGGGATGCTCCGAGGGCAGTGTGAAAACGCATTGTTCTCGCGCTACGCATACCCTGCAGAAAGCCCTGGAGGCCAAGGGAATAAAATTATGAACACCGACGACATCAACCTGGCGTACAAGATCCGCCATGCCCTGAACGACAACCTCGACAACCTGCCGGCGTCGACGACCGACCGCCTGGCGGCCGCGCGCGCGGCTGCGCTCGCTCGCAAGAAGGCCGATGCGCCGGTCCGCGCCAAACAGCAGCGTGCTTCGTTCGACCTGGGCGCGCTGTTCTCGATGCAGTGGGTGGCGCGCGCCGCCGTCGTCGCACCGCTACTGCTGATGGCGGGCGGCATGGTCGGCGTGTACCAGTACGAACGCGAGCAACGTGCGGCCGAGCTGGCCGAACTGGATGCGGCCGTGCTGTCCGACGACCTGCCCCTGACCGCCTACACCGACCACGGCTTCAACGCTTACCTGGCGCAACAGCAGCAAGCACAGCAACAGCCGCAGCGAGCCCAGTAAAGGATGACGGCTAACAAGCTCAAGGTTGCCGGCGCCGCCGCCGCCGTCGTGCTCGTTGGCGCGGCCGTACTGACACTTCATCAGCAGGACGGCCTGTTTCCCGCCGCATCGGGCCCGGCCACGCGCGACGCGGCGGCCGAGTCTTCCTCCACCCACCCGGCCAAACAGGCTACCGGCAGCCACAAGGGCGGCGACAAGCCTCTGTGGCGCAGCCTGACGCCGGCCCAGCAGGTGGCCCTGCAGCCGCTGCAGGCCGAATGGGACCAGATGGATGGCGTGCGCAAGCAGAAATGGCTGCAGCTCGCGAACCGCTTCGCGACCCTGCAGCCGGCCGAGCAGGAGCGCGTGCAAGAACGCATGCGCGCCTGGGCCAAGCTGACGCCCGAGCAGCGCGAACTGGCGCGCGAAACCTATACGCGCACCCGCAAGATCGCCCCCGATCAAAAGAACGCGACGTGGGAAAGCTACCAGCAGCTGCCGGAAGAACAGAAGAAAAAACTGGCCGCCTCGGCCACGGCCCGCAAGTCGCCGCGCGTCGTGCCGTCGCAGGCCAGCGGCAAGGTCGTCGCACCGCTGGGCCAGGGCGCGACGTCGTGCCCGGCCGGCATGGTCAAGAACACCGTCTCGGCCGCCCCGCCGTGCGTGACGCCGCCACCGCCGGCGCCCGTCCAGCCTGCGCCCGCGCAGCCGCCGGCCAATCCCCAGCCCGCAACCGAGCCGGAAAAGCAGGTGCCGGCCAACTGGGGCATCACCCCGAACAACGCCTGAGGATTTCATGCACGACACCCCGAGCATCAAGCGCCGCCTGATCACGATGGTCTACGAGACCTTCCTCCTGCTGGCGGTGGAGATGCTGGCGGTGGCGCTGTTCCTCATCGTCACGCGCAACAACCACGCGCCCGTGTTCCAGTACGCGATGAAGGTCTGGCTGTTCGTCGTCACCGGCGGCTATTTCGCCTGGGGCTGGACCAACAGCGGCCACACCCTCGCGATGAAGACCTGGCGCATGCAGGTCGTGACCGCCGCCGGCGCGCGCCTGCCGCTGCGCATGGCCATCGTGCGCTACCTGCTGGCCTGGGGCTGGTTCCTGCCCGCCCTCCTCGCCTGCACGGTGCTGGGCCTGAGGGACAAGGTCCAGATCGGCGCGGCCGTCGCCGCGGGGGTGCTGGCCTGGGGCCTGACGGCCTTGCTCGACCGCGACCGCCAGTTCCTGCACGACCGCCTGGCCGGCACCCGCCTCGTGCTGCTGCCGAAGCGGGCGAAGGCCGCCGCACCGGCATCGCCCGCCGCCCCGGCCGAAGCGTCGTAAATCACTGCTGCGCCAGCAGCTTGCGGATCGTCGCCTCGGTCTGCGCATAATCCCCTTCGCCGAAGTGCGAGTAGACGACGTCGCCCTTCTTGTCGACCAGGTAGAACGCCGGCCAGAACTGGTTGCCGTACGCGCTCCAGGTGGCATACCGGTTGTCCTGCGCGACCGGGAACGTGATCCCGTTGCGCTGCACGGCCGTCTTGAGGTTGTTCAGGTTGCGCTCGAAGCCGTATTCCGGCGTGTGCACCCCGACGACGACGAGCCCCTGGTCCTTGTACTTCTGGTGCCAGCCCTTCACGTACGGCAGCACGTGCTGGCAGTTGATGCAGTCATACGTCCAGAAGTCCACGAGCACCACCTTGCCGCGCAACTGCTGCATGCTGAGCGGCGCGCTGTTGATCCAGTTGTCGATGCCCGCGAATTCCGGTGCGGGGGCGGCGCTTGCATTCACGCTTGCGCCGGCGGCGATGAAGGCGGCGGCGGCGATGAGGGAACGGATGGCGATTTTCATGTGAACTCCTTACACGGTTGGGAAGATGGAGGGGACGTGGGCGGCGATCTGCGTATCGACCTGGAACCAGATCGCGGCCGCGCTGGCCAGCACGAGTACGCCGAACGCGCGCTGCAGGGCCACCGCATGACGGGCCACGCCGCGCACCCGCTGGACGATGGCCTGGCCGCCGTGGATCAGCGCCAGCATCGGCAGCGCGGCGCCGAGCGCATACAGGCCGACGAGTTGCACGGCCTTGGCGGGATCGTGGGCCTGCACGACGAGGGCGAGAATCGAGGCGAGCACGGGACCGGCGCACGGCGTCCACACGGCGCCCAGCGACAGGCCCAGCACGAACGCGCCGCTCTGCTTCGGCACGGCATCCGCATCGGCGCCGCGCAGCTTCGACCACAGCGGACGCATGGCGTCGACCAGGAGATCCCACGGCCGCGACCAGATGCGCAGCAGGCCGGATACGCCCAGCAGCAGGATCGCGATATTGCGCAGGGTCTCCTGCGCCAGTTGCGCGGCGCTCGACACGGCGCCCAGCGCCAGTGCGAACGCGGAGAACGACAGTACGAAGCCGGCCACGATGAGGAGCGGGCGGCGGCGGTTCGATTGCTTCACCGTCGCGCCGAGCAGGAACGGCAGCACGGGCAGCACGCACGGCGACGCCACCGTGGCCAGGCCGGCCAGCAGCGCCAGCGGGGATTCGATCGGGTTGGTCATGGCAGCCTCCTGTGTTTGTGAGACTCCATTGGACGCCCGCGATGTGTGCGCGATGTGTCCGCAACCTCCCATTTTTGTCAGGCGATGTGTCCTGTCCAGCCCCCGACACATTCGGACATAATGACGCCCACGCACCGCGCTACAGTAGGCCCGCAACCACCGAAGGAGAATGTATGAACGAGACCGATCACGTCCTGGTCGTCGACGACGACCGCGGCATCCGCGAACTGGTCGGCGCCTATCTGGAAAAGCAGGGCCTGCGCGTGACGCTGGCCGCCAACGGCCGCGAGATGCGCAACGCGCTGATGCACGCGACGCCCGACCTGATCCTGCTCGACATCATGATGCCCGGCGAGGACGGTCTCACCCTGTGCCGCGAACTGCGCGCGGGGAAGCACCGCGCGGTCCCGATCGTGATGCTGACGGCGCGCGACGACGAGACCGACCGCGTCGTCGGCCTGGAGCTCGGCGCCGACGACTACATGCCGAAACCGTTCGCCGTGCGCGAACTGCTGGCCCGCATCCGCGCCGTGCTGCGCCGCACGCGCATGCTGCCGCCGAACCTGCAGGTGACGGAGGCCGCGAAACTGCTCGCGTTCGGCGACTGGCGCCTCGACACGGTCGGCCGCCACCTGCTCGATGCCGACGGCGTCGAGATCGCGATGAGCGGCGCGGAATATCGCCTGCTGCGCGTGTTCCTCGACCACCCGCAGCGCGTGCTGTCGCGCGACCAGCTGATGGGCCTCACGCACGGCAACGACGCGGAATTCTTCGACCGCTCGATCGACCTGCTCGTGAGCCGCCTGCGCCAGCGCCTGGGCGACGGCGCGCGCGAGCCCCGCTACATCAAGACCCTGCGCAACGAAGGGTACGTGTTCTCGGCCGAGGTGACGATACTGGAAGGCCGGACATCATGAATGCGCAGTTGTCCCTCCCCTGGCCGCGCAGCCTGTACGCGCGCCTGGCGCTGATCCTGTTCGCGGGACTCGCGCTGGCGCAGGGCCTGTCCGTCGCGCTGACGTTCACGGAGCGCGACCAGGCCACGACGAACCTGATGATGGGCTATGTGGAACGCGAGGTCGCGAGCTCCGTCGCCCTGCTCGACCTGCTGCCGGCGGCCGAGCGGCCGGCGTGGCTGCCGCGTCTCGCGCGGCGCAGCTACCATTTCATGCTCGACCGGGGCGAGACGGTGGGCGCGATGCCGGACGAGAAGCTGGCGGCGCAGATCGCGCACTCGATCGAACAAGGCATCGGCCGCAGCTATCCGTTGTCCGTGAACGGCCTCGGGAACGAAGGCCGCATGCAGGTGCACCTGCGCCTGTCGGACGGCTCCCCGCTGACCATCGACGTGCAGCCGATGCGCGGTGTGCCGCTGTCGCCATGGTTGCCGTATATGCTGGCCGCGCAACTGGCGATCCTCGCCGCGTGCTGCTGGCTGGCGGTGCGCCAGGCCGTGCGTCCGCTGGGCGCGCTCGCCGAGGCGGCCGACGCGCTCGGGCCCGACCTGCGTCCCGTCGAACTGCCGGAACGCGGGCCGTCCGAAGTCCTGCGTTCGGCGCGCGCGTTCAACGCCATGCAGCGCCGCATCGCCGCGTACGTCGACGAGCGCGTGCGCATCCTGGCCGCCATCTCGCACGACCTGCAGACGCCCATCACGCGCATGCGCCTGCGCGTGGACATGATGGACGACGAGGCCCAGCAACCGAAACTGCGCGCCGACCTCGAGGAATTGCAAGGCCTCGTCAAGGACGGCATCGGCTACGCGCGCGCCATGCACGGCGAACGCGAACCGGCGCGCGCCATCGACCTCGACGCCCAGCTGGACAGCCTCGTGCTGGACTACCGCGACGCCGGCAGCGCCGTGCACCTGGAAGGCCGCATCGGGTCACCGGTGCACACACGCCCGAAGGCGCTGCGCCGCATCGTCGGCAACCTCGTCGACAACGCGCTGCGCTACGGCGGCGGCGCCGACATCGTCGTCGGCCGCGACAGCCAGGGCGCGGTCCTCGTCCGCGTGCTGGACAACGGTCCCGGCATCCCCGCCGAGCAGCTGGAAGCCGTGTTCGAACCGTTCTTCCGGCTGGAGGCGTCCCGCAACCGCGACACGGGCGGCACGGGCCTCGGCCTCGCCATCGCGCGCCAGCTGGCCGGAAGTCTGGGCGGCACGCTTACGCTGCACAACCGGCCGGAGGGTGGGCTGGAGGCGCGCCTCACCTTAACGTAGGGTGGGCGGCCCTCCGCCCACGCGTAACGTTGGCGATGTGTCGACGTCACGCGTGGGCACGTGGTGCCCACGCTACCTGTGCGTTATCACGAAACGCGGGGATATCGGCCAGCCGCACGGCGATCGCCTCCACATGCGGCCAGCGCGCCAGCGGCAGGCCCACGCGCGCCGCGTTCAACGCCTGCGGGAACAGGAAGACGTCCGCGAGGCCGGGCGTGTCGCCGGCACAGAAGCGGCTGGGCTTCGCCGCATGGCGGCGCGCCAGCAGCGCTTCCAGCGCATCGATACCCTCTTCCGTCCAGTGACGGCGCCATGCGGGCGCGGTCGTGTCATCGACGCCCGGGAAACGGGATAGATGGTTGATCACGCGCGGCGTCACCAGCGCATGCGTCTCGGCCAGCACGGCCAATACGAACGCGCGCACCCAGGCGCGGGTGGCGGGATCGGCCGGCAGCAGCGGCGCTTGCGTGTGCACCTCGTCCAGGTATTCGATGATCGCCAGCGATTGCGTGAGCAGCACGCCGTCGTCCGTCAGCAGCGCGGGCACGAGACCTTGCGGGTTCACGTCCAGGTAGGCCGGCCGGCGGTTCTCCGCGCCTTCCCCCACGATCTCGACGGGGATGCGTTCAACCGTGATGCCCTTCAGCGCGAGGGCGATGCGGACCCGGGCGGCGGCGGACGAGATGGCGGCGTCGTACAGTTTCATCGCAAATTCCTTTATCGAGATAATGATTATCGAGACAAGTAGTTTTGCGAAGTCTAGCAGCGCGATGCGCCGATTTCAAGTACGATAATCGTTATCACGATAATTTTCTAGATAATCATGCCTGACGACAACGACACCCGCGCCAACGCCGCCCGCATGGCGGACTTCATGTGCTTCGCCATCTACTCGACCAACCTCGCGTATTCGCGCGTGTACAAGCCCGTGCTGGACGCGCTGGGCCTCACTTACCCGCAATACCTGGCGATCATCGCGCTGTGGGAACAGGACCGGCAGACGGTCAAGGCCTTGAGCGAAAAACTGTTCCTGGAGCCGAGCACGGTGACGCCGATGCTCAAGCGGCTGGAAGCGATGGGCTATGTGCGCCGTGAGCGCGACAAGGAAGACGAGCGCAACGTCCGAGTCTCCCTCACCGACACGGGCCGCGCGCTGCGCGAAAAGGGGCTGGGGTTCGGCAAGCAGACGGTCGCCGCGTCCGGCCTCGGCCCGGAAGAATTCCCGCTGCTGCAAAAGGCCGTGGTGCGGCTGCGCGACAACCTGATCGACGCGGCCGGCAAGACGGAAGGCTGACGCTCAGACTTCCGCGACGGGCGCCGCGCGCGCCTTCAGCGCGGCGATGACGAAATCGACCGTCGCGCCGAGCTGCGCGGCGTCGGCGCCCGCCTTCGCGCTGATGCGCATGCCGCGGATGGCCGTGTGGATGAAGTGCGCGGCGGCCGCCGGATCGAGGCCAGGCGCCAGTTCGCCCGCCCAGCGCGCGCGCATCAAGACCTCCGCGAAGATGGTTTCCGTGAGCCGTTGCGAGCGTTCGACGAGCGCCCGCACGTCGGCATCGGCCTGGCCGAATTCCGCCACCGCGTTGACGCTGAGGCACCCGCGCGCGCGCAGGGCCGCATCCGCCCCGGCGATCTGGCGCAGGAAGCCTTCG
This sequence comes from Massilia sp., assembly GCA_045810485.1. Classification (GTDB taxonomy): domain Bacteria; phylum Pseudomonadota; class Gammaproteobacteria; order Burkholderiales; family Burkholderiaceae_D; genus Telluria. The sequence continues at coordinate 20,304 of JBJMVU010000045.1, forward strand.
AGCGCCGCCAGCGGCGACGCCCCGGCCGCGAGACGGCGCCGCAGCTCCATGCCGCCCGTGTCCGTGTAATGCGTGAGC
>JBJMVU010000046.1:0-6543 GCA_045810485.1 Massilia sp.
GTTGAAATCCCACGCCTTCGCTTCGTGGTGCAGGCCGGACAGATAAAAGCTGTTGCCGCCACCGAGGTCGCCCGAATCGACGCGGAGGAAGGTGCGCGTCGTGCCGTGGCTGCCCAAGGTCTGCTGCACGTTGATGTTGCGGCTCGCGGACGGGTCGCGCGAATACGTCTCGATGGTGCCGCCCAGGTTGCTCGTCGACGGCGTGCCGAGGTCGCCCGCGCCGGTCGACAGCACGACGCTCTTGACGTTCTCGCTGGTGAGCGCGCGCTGCGGCGCGAGGCCATTGTAGTTGCCGTACTGCTGGTCGCCGAGCGGCACGCCGTCCATCGTGTAGCCGAGCTGCTGGCCATTGAAGCCATGGATGAACAGCGACAGGTTCTGCTCGTTGTTGCCCCACGGGTCGGCCGTCTGGAAGCTCACGCCCGGCAGCGACTGCAGCGCCTTCAGCGGATTCACGCCGGGCAGCACCTTCTGCATTTCCGCACCGGAGAGGGCGACCGACGAGCGTGTCTTGCGCGTCGAGATCTCGACGGTGGCAATGGCGCCGGTGGGCGTCGTGTCCTGAATGCCCGGGGCGGCTGCTGCCGGCACATCGTCGGCCGGCGCGGCGTGGGCCGGCGAGGCGCACAGCGTGGCGGCGGCGATGGCGATCAGGGAGGGAGCAAGGTAAGTGGTGCGAGTCATTAGGGACATGCCGGAGGGTTAAAAGTGGTCGGAAGATTAACTTTGTGGCATGACGACGCGATGACTGTTGCGTGACTGATCGATGACGTTTTTTGCACAGTCGCCTGATCGCAGGCGCACACCGCTTTGCGCTTGCACATCGGTAAGCCTCAATTAAGCTGATCCGGATCAATCCCACAACAACAACGGAGACACCATGGCAATCCTGGTCAGGGCAAGGCATCTTGCCGGCATCCTCATTGGCTTTCTCGGCACGAGCGCCTTCGCGGCGGTCGTCGCTTTACCGAAGTACAACGTCAGCGTGAACGAGGTGTCGGTGTCCGGCTTTTCGTCCGGCGCCCACATGGCGGCGCAGATGCATTTCGCGTATTCGAAGACGGTCAAGAAGGGCGCGGGCATCATCGCGGGCGGGCCTGTCTACTGCTCGCAGGGGAATGTCGCGATCTCGGTCGGCCCGTGCATGGCGAATACCGGCTCGCGCAATCTGCCGTACCTGATGTCGGTGGTGAATACGTGGTCGGGCAATGGCTATATCGACCCGACCAGCAATATGGCCGCATCGAAGGTGTACCTGCTGTCGGGGACCATCGATTCCACGGTACGCCAGCCCGTCATGGACGATCTCAAAACGATGTACGGGAGTTATCTCCCCGCAGCCAGTATCTATTACAAGAACAACCTCGCGGCCGAGCACTCGATCCCGACGGATTTCTTCGGCAACGGCTGCGCCATCAATGGCATCCCCTACGTCAACAACTGCAACTTCGATACGGCGGGCGAGATCCTGAAATGGATATACGGGCCGCTGAATCCCAAGAATGCCGGCACGTTGAGCGGCAGCTTCGTCAACTTCGACCAGTCTGCGTTTTGGGGCAACTTCAATCCTGATTTCTACAGCATGGCCAGCAGCGGCTACGCCTACGTGCCGGCCAGTTGCGCGGCAGGGCAATCATGCCGGCTGCACGTGGCCTTCCACGGCTGCCTGCAAAGCGCGTCCGTCGTCGGCACGGCGTTTTACCAGAATGCCGGCTATAACCGCTGGGCCGATACGAACAACATCGTCGTGCTGTATCCGCAAACAATCGTCACCGCGAACAATCCGGGCGGGTGCTGGGACTGGTGGGGTTACGAGGACGTGAATTTCCCGGCCAAGAGCGGCGGGCAGATGGTGGCGATCAAGACCATGATCGACAAGGTCGTCAGCGGCAACGCGGCGGCGCCGTTCACGTGCGGTCACTGGTATGCCAGCAATGTGTCGCACGTGTCCAGCGGCCGGGCTTATATCGGTGCGGATGGGCAGGTATATGCGAAGAATTCGAACCAGTATCTGGGGTATTACATGGTGACTGCTTATACGGATGTGAGGCAGACGTCGGCGGGGTATTTTGCGTATGGCAGTTGTTCTTGACCGGCTCGAGGATTGACGAATCGCAGCGCGAGTCTGCCGAGCTTGGGTGAATACTTCATCTTTTGTGGCACTACGGGCGGGCACGACATGAAGAAGACCGTGGCAATTTTCGGGGCGACTGCGCTGTTTTCCCTGGCATACGCCGCCGAACAAGTTCACCGGCCCGCTCCGTATCGCCCGTTCAAGGGGGAGTACACCATGTATTCCGGTGACCTCGACGATCAGCAGGCACCTACCAAGGAGGATCGAAAACTCTCCTTCATTATCGACGGCCAGCCGGCAAAGGAAATCTTCAACGCGATGCCTCCGGATGACAAGGAAACCTGCAGCGAGAAGAAGGGCGCGCGCAGCCGGAGTAAAGAGAGTGTCTGGTGCACATTCGACCCGGCAGATGGATATACCTGCGACTTCGGGTTTGACTTGAAGACTGGCAAGAGCATCGCCGGCGGTATCTGCCGACAGCTACGACGTCCAAAATAAAAGCTATTTTTGCTGCTTCTTGAACACTTCCCTTGTGTGGCCAAAATCGTACGCAAAATGCGATTTCAGCCGCTATTTTTACGACTAATTTGCATCTTTATGTAACAGGCTTTACGAGGTGTAAAGCGTGGTCCCGCACGATTCAGCTCGGCTATGATGGCCGCCCGCTCAGCTGTATCGCAACATTGTTGCTTGATTGGCACTGAGCAACTTTGAATGGCTGGGCTCATACATGAAAGATTCAGGAGCATCCGGACCGAACGCGACGGTCCAAAAACAGTTTGGTTTGATCAACCTCTTGAAGGCCGGTGCGGCGCAATTGATCGTCCTGCACCATCTCGCGTTCTACGGCCCGATGGCCGACACCGCGCGGCCGCTGATGCCGTCGATCGTCGACTGGCTCGACCACAACGGCCGCATCGCCGTCCAGGCCTTCCTCGTCATCAGCGGCTTCCTCGTCGCGAAATCGCTGTCGCCGTCCGGCCTGCCCGGCATCGGCAATCCGCTGGGCACGATCTGGCGCCGCTACATCAAGCTGGCGCCGCCGTTCATCGTGGCCATGTTGCTGGCGATCGGTGCGTCCGCGCTCGCGCGCACATGGATGGTCCACGATTCGATCTCGGCGCCGCCGAACATGTCGCAGCTTGCCGCGCACGTCCTGTTGCTGCACAGCGTGCTGGGCTATGAATCGCTGTCGGCGGGCGCCTGGTATGTCGCCATCGATTTCCAGTTGTATGCGCTGATCACCTGTCTGCTGTGGGTTGGCGGACGCATCGCCGGCAACCGTCCCATGCCCTGGCTGATGCCGCTGCTGGTGACATTGGGCGTGAGCATCTCCCTGCTGTACTTCAACCGCGATGCCGATTTCGACGTGTGGGCGCCGTACTTTTTCGGCAGCTATGGCCTGGGCATCCTGGCCTGGTGGGCGAGCGATCCTCGCAGGCCGTTCGTCGCGACGTTCTCGCTTCTGCTGATGATGGTGGTGCCGGCCGTGCTGGCGCTGGAACTGGATTTCCGGAGCCGCATCGCGGTGGCGTCCGTCGTCGCGTGCTTCCTGTTCCTGTACGGCCGCACGCGGCTGAGCACATACGCCAGTTCCGGGTGGTCGGTCATCAATTACCTGGGCAAGATTTCGTATTCGATCTTCCTCGTGCACTTTCCGGTGTGTCTGGTCGTGAATGCGGCGTTCACGCGGTTCGTGCCGGACGATGCCTATCTGCAAGGCGCAGGCGTCGTGTGGGCGTGGGCGGCCAGCGTGGCGGCCGGGGCCGTATTCCATCACTGGGTCGAGGCGCCGTTGGGCCGGTTCCTGGCAGGGTTGGCGAAGCCGGCCATGGTCCGGTCGTTCAGCACCAAACCCGTGAGATTGCGGGGTTGAAGTCGAAGTCAGCGCACGATTGCTGACTTTTATTTGTGTTCAGGCTACGCTGTCACTACGAAACGAAGGTGACATGATGAACACGCAGATCCTGGCACTCGATATCGCAGGCAACCCGTTCGACTGGATTCCACCAGAGGACGCCATCCTGTACTACGCACTCGGCAAAGTCGCCTGGGAATTGGGCGGCCGCGAATTCGTTTTCCGCGGCGGCTACTCCAAATCGGGCGTGCAGTCGAAAATCGCCGTCAAGCCGATCATCGCCATCGCCGGCAGCGAGATCATGACGCGCATGTTCAAGACCGGCCTGCCGCTGACCCACCAGAACGATCTGCTCTTCAAGCGCGACCGCTATACGTGCGCCTATTGCGGCAACCGCTTCGCGCACAAGGAGTTGTCGCGGGATCACATCCTGCCGAGGTCGCGCGGCGGCCAGGACACGTGGATGAACTGCGTGACCGCCTGCAAGCGCTGCAACCAGGAGAAGGGCAATCTGCTGGTGGAGCAATTCCGGCCGCTGATTTATGTGCCGTATGTCCCGTGCCGCGCGGAGCATTACCTGCTGAGCGGCCGGAATATCCTCGCGGATCAGCACGATTATCTGACGGCGCAACTGCCCAAGCACAGCCGGTTGTTGAATTGACGGTGCTGTGAAAAAAACACAACGACGATGGTTTGATTGTTTGACAGGCAAGATCGAGCATAAAAAAACGGCCAACCTTGTCTGGTTGGCCGTTTTCATGTTCAGGCTGTAGCGATAACGATCAAACGTCGATATTCCCCGCCTGCAGCGCATTCGACTCGATGAAGTTACGACGCGGCTCGACCTCATCCCCCATCAGCGTGGTAAAGATCTGGTCCGCCGCAATGGCATCCTCGATCTGCACTTTGAGCAAGCGACGCACGGTCGGATCCATGGTCGTTTCCCACAACTGCTCGGGATTCATCTCGCCTAGACCCTTGTAGCGCTGCTTGGACACGCCACGCTCGGCTTCTTCACGCAGCCATTCCATGGCCTGCTGGAAGTCGCGCACGGCGAATTCCTTCATCCTGTCGCCTTCGCCGCGGCGAATGATGGCGCCTTCGCCCATCAGGCCCTGGAACGTCTCGGCCGAGTTTTCCAGCGTCTTGTAGTCGCCGCCGGCGACGAAGTCGGCGTCGATCGACGTCACCTGCACGTTGCCGTAGTGGATGCGTTCGATACGCAGGCTGTGCTTGTCGGACAGTTCATCCGAACGCACACCCACCTTCACGCTCGGGTCGTGGATCGCGTTGGCCAGGGCCTGCGCCGATTTCTCGGCCGCTTCCTGGGTCGACAGGTCCAGCTTCACGCCGGTCATGATGGCGGACAGGGCCGCGCGGTCGATCACGCGCGTCAGGCGCATCATGATCGCGTTGGCCTTGTTGTACTTGTCGACCAGGTCGCCCAGCGCACCGTCGCTGATCGCCTCCGCGCCTTCCTTCGGCAGCAGGGCCGCGCCGTTCAGCGCGAAGCGCATCATGTAGCTCGCTTCTTCGACGTCGTCCTTGAGGTAACGCTCATCGCGGCCGGCCTTTACCTTGTACAGCGGCGGTTGCGCGATGTAGATGTGGCCGCGCTCGACCAGCTGCGGCATCTGGCGGTAGAACAGCGTCAGCAGCAGGGTGCGGATGTGGGCGCCGTCGACGTCCGCGTCGGTCATGATGATGATGCGGTGGTAGCGCAGCTTGTCGACGTTGAACTCGTCCGGGCCGATCGACGTACCCAAGGTCGCGATCAGGGTCGTGATCTGTTCCGACGACAGCATCTTTTCGAAGCGCGCCTTTTCCACGTTCAGCACCTTGCCGCGCAGCGGCAGGATGGCCTGGAACTTACGGTCGCGACCCTGCTTGGCGGAACCGCCTGCGGAGTCACCCTCGACGATGTACAGCTCGGCCAGCGCCGGGTCGCGTTCCTGGCAGTCGGCCAGTTTCGACGACAGGCCCAGGCCGTCCATGATGCCCTTGCGGCGGGTGAGGTCGCGGGCCTTGCGTGCGGCTTCGCGCGCGCGCGCGGCTTCCACGATCTTGCCGCAGATGATCTTGGCGTCGTTCGGCTTTTCCATCAGGAAGTCGGTGAGCGTCTTCGCCACGATTTCCTCGACCGGGCCGCGCACTTCCGACGACACGAGCTTGTCCTTCGTTTGCGACGAGAACTTCGGCTCAGGCACTTTCACCGACAACACGCAGGTGAGACCCTCGCGCATGTCGTCGCCCGAGATTTCGACCTTGGCCTTCTTGGCGAAGTCATTCTCGTCGATGTATTTGTTGATCACGCGCGTCATTGCCGCGCGCAGGCCGGTCAGGTGGGTGCCGCCGTCGCGCTGCGGGATGTTGTTCGTGAAGCAAAGCACCTGCTCGTTGTACGCGTCGTTCCACTGCATCGACACGTCCACCGAGACATTGGTGTTGTTTTCCGACATACGCTCGCCGGTCGCCTGGAACACGGTCGGGTGCAGGACGGTCTTCGATTTGTTGATGTACTCGACGAAGCCGCGGGTGCCGCCTTCGAAGGCAAAGATTTCTTCCTTGCCCGTGCGCTGGTCGGACAGCTTGATGTTGACGCCATTGTTCA
>JBJMVU010000047.1:0-13271 GCA_045810485.1 Massilia sp.
CAGCCAACGCTCTGTCCGGATTACAGCCCGGTGGGCCAGATCTATTTCTATACGCTGAAGAGCACGAATCCGTCGTACGACGCGATGGAGCTGAAGACGCTGCAGGATTGGGTCCTGACGAAACAACTGAAGACGGTTCCGGACGTCGCTGAAGTCGCCAGCATCGGCGGCATGGTCAAGCAGTACCAGATCCAGCTCGATCCTGACAAGATGCGCGCTTTCAATATTTCACACGCAAGGATCATCGACGCCGTGCAGAAGGCGAACCAGGAGACCGGTGGCTCGGTACTGGAACTGGGCGAAGCCGAATACATGGTGCGCGCGTCCGGCTATCTGCAATCGCTGGACGATTTTCGCAAGATTCCCTTGAGGACCAGCGAGGCCGGGGTGCCGGTACGGCTCGGTGATGTGGCCCGTGTCCAGACCGGCCCGGAGATGCGGCGCGGCATCGCGGAACTGAATGGCGAAGGCGAAGTGGCGGGTGGCGTGATCGTCATGCGCTCCGGGAAGAACGCGCTCGAGACGATAGCCGCGGTCAAGGCGAAGCTCGAGAAGCTCAAGTCGAGCCTGCCGCCAGGTGTCCAGATCGTGCCGACCTACGACCGGTCGAGCCTCATCCAGCGTGCCGTCGCCAACCTCGAACACAAGCTGATCGAGGAATTCATCGTCGTCGCACTGGTCTGCGCGATCTTCCTGTTCCACATGCGGTCGGCGCTGGTGGCGATTGTGTCACTGCCGATCGGCATCCTAGCGTCTTACCTCGTCATGTACTACCAGGGTGTGAATGCGAACATCATGTCGCTCGGCGGGATTGCGATCGCGATCGGCGCGATGGTCGATGCGGCCGTGGTCATGATCGAGAATGCGCACAAGCATATCGAAGCGTGGAACCATGCCCATCCTGGCAAACAGCTCGCCGGCGACGACCACTGGCGTGTGATCGGCGATGCGGCGGCCGAGGTCGGGCCAGCCCTGTTTTTCTCGCTGCTGATCATCGTGCTGTCGTTCGTGCCGGTGTTCACGCTCGAAGCGCAGGAAGGCAAGCTGTTCTCGCCGCTGGCGTTCACCAAGACGTATGCGATGGCCGCAGCAGCAGGCCTGGCCGTGACGCTGATTCCGGTGTTGATGGGCTACCTGATCCGCGGCCGCATCCCGGACGAGCAGCGCAATCCACTCAACCGCGGCATGATCCGGCTGTATCGCCCGCTGCTCGAACGCGTCTTGCGGCGTCCGAAGACCGTCCTCGTTGTCGCGGGCCTGATCGCCGCGGCGACTGCCTGGCCGCTGTCGCGCCTGGGCGGCGAATTCATGCCGGCGCTCGACGAAGGCGACCTGCTGTACATGCCATCGGCCCTGCCAGGCCTCGGTATCGGCAAGGCGGCCGAACTCTTGCAGCAGACCGATCGCCTGATCAAGACCGTTCCCGAAGTGCAGAGCGTATTCGGCAAGGCCGGCCGCGCGGAATCGGCCACCGATCCGGCGCCGCTGGAAATGTTCGAGACGACGATCCAGTTCAAGCCGCGCGACCAGTGGCGCCCCGGCATGACGCCTGACAAGCTGGTCGAGGAACTGGACCGCATCGTCAAGGTCCCGGGCCTGTCGAATGTATGGGTGCCGCCCATCCGCAACCGCATCGACATGCTCGCCACCGGCATCAAGAGCCCGGTCGGCGTCAAGATTGCCGGCACCGATTTGAAGGTCATCGACCGCATTACCGGCGAGATCGAGCGTGCCGTGAAAAAAGTGCCGGGCGTGTCATCGGCACTGGCCGAACGTCTGAACGGCGGCCGCTACATCGACGTGAAGATCGACCGGGAGACCGCCGCGCGCTACGGCCTGAACATCGCCGACGTGCAAAGCGTCGTGTCGTCCGCGATTGGCGGCGACAACATCGGCGAGACGGTCGAGGGGCTGCAGCGTTTTCCGATCAGCGTCCGTTACCCGCGCGAGGTGCGCGACTCGGTCGAGAACCTGCGCGAGCTGCCCATCCTGACCGAACGTGGCGCGCAGATCCGGCTCGGAGATGTCGCGGCCATCCGTATCGAGGATGGACCGCCGATGCTCAAGAGCGAGAACGCGCGTCTGTCGGGTTGGGTCTACGTCGACATTCGCGGCCGTGACCTCAGCTCCGCAGTGCGCGACATGCAGCAGGTCGTGGCCAGGGAAGTCAAGCTGCCGCCCGGCTATTCGGTATCGTGGTCCGGCCAGTTCGAGTACCTGGAGCGCGCGACAGCGAAGCTGAAGGTCGTGGTCCCCGTCACGCTGGCGATCATCTTCGTGCTGCTCTATTTCACTTTCAGGCGCTTGGACGAGGCCGCTCTCATCATGGCCACCTTGCCGTTCGCGCTGGCCGGCGGCGTATGGCTGCTGTGGCTGCTGGGGCACAACCTGTCGGTGCCAAGCGGCGTCGGCTTCATTGCGCTGGCCGGCGTGGCGGCCGAATTCGGCGTGATCATGCTGCTGTACCTGAAGCAAGCCTGGGAGGCACGCGTCGCGGCCGGACGAGACAGCGAAGCCGACCTGGTCGATGCGATCCGCGAAGGCGCCGTCCTGCGCGTGCGGCCGAAGGCGATGACGGTCGCGGTCATCGTCGCGGGTCTCGTGCCGATCATGATCGGCGCCGGGACCGGTTCCGAAGTGATGCAGCGCATCGCCGCGCCGATGGTCGGCGGCATGGTGACAGCGCCGCTGCTGTCGATGTTCGTCGTACCTGCGGCCTACCTGCTGCTGCGTCGCCGCGAGACGCGGCGCACGCACGCGCTGCGTCAGGTACCCGCGACCGGGGAGCAAATAAGTCACGCGAAGTAGCACGACAGGTATGCGGTATCTGTGCCGCTGCGCCTGCAAATATTCCCACCTCAACTGAGATATGAAAGGAAATATGATGAATCATCACACCATGATCGCCACGATACTCGCCATTGCCGTGTCCGGCCTCGGCGCTGCGCAGGCGCAGTCGAATCAAACTGGCATGAATGCGAAATCGTGCCAGGACATGAAAGGCATGAACATGAAAAACATGGATGCCAAGTCATGTCAGGACATGATGAAGGGCATGGACATGCACCAGGCGAACAAAGGGAGCAAGGCGACCCGCCACGAGGCCGTCGGCACGGTGAAATCAGTCGACCCGGCCGCGGGGACCGTGACGCTCGCGCATGGTCCGGTCAAGAGCCTGAACTGGCCGGCCATGACGATGGGCTTTGCCGTCAAAGACCAGGCGCTGTTCGACAAGCTTTCGGTCGGCAAGAAAGTCGACGTAGAGATCGTGCAGCAAGACGGCAACTATGTCATCACGGCCGTGAAGTAAGCACTGCAGGCACGACGGATGAACCGTATGCGGAATCGTCCGTCGCGTAGAGCGCCATCGCAACGCGGTGGCGCCTATAGACTAAAGCCACCCAACGTCGTGTCCTCAAAATAATGCATGAGAATACGGCACGGGTTATCAAAAAATTATGTTATTAAAGGCAAGAAACTTCTCGAGCATCAACATTGATCTGTCGGAATTTGACAAACTTGCTCCGCATTTGACAAACATAATTTGACTTTGACAGACATAATCTGACCTTGTCAGCCGTACGGCCTATTCGACCGCCTTACTCGACCGTCACCGACTTCGCCAGATTCCGCGGCTTGTCGACGTCGGTACCACGCGCCAGCGCCGTGTGATACGCCAGCAGCTGCAGCGCCGCCACGTGCAGGATCGGCGACAGCAGGCCGTAGTGTTCCGGCAGGCGGATCACGTGCACGCCTTCGCTCGACGTGATCTGGGTGTCGACGTCGGCGAACACGTACAGCTGGCCGCCGCGGGCGCGCACTTCCTGCATGTTCGACTTCAGCTTTTCCAGCAGGGCATCGTTCGGGGCGATCGTCACCACCGGCATCTCTTCCGTCACCAGCGCCAGCGGGCCGTGCTTCAGTTCGCCGGCCGGGTAGGCTTCGGCGTGGATGTACGAGATTTCCTTCAGCTTGAGCGCGCCTTCCAGGGCGATCGGGTAGTGGATGCCTCGGCCCAGGAACAGGGCGTTTTCCTTGCGAGCGAATTCTTCGGCCCACGCCATCACTTGCGGCTCCAGCGCCAGCACCGACGACAGCGCGACCGGCAGGTGGCGCATCTGCTTCAGGTAGTTCGCTTCCTGCTCTTCGCTCAGGCGGCCGTTGACTTGCGCCAGGGTCAGCGTCAGCAGGAACAGCGCGGCCAGCTGCGTGGTAAACGCCTTGGTCGAGGCCACGCCCACTTCCACGCCCGCGCGGGTGATGTACGCCAGCTTGCACTCGCGCACCATCGCGCTCGTGGAGACGTTGCAGATCGTCAGCGTGTTCGTCATGCCCAGGCTGCGCGCGTGCTTCAGCGCGGCCAGCGTGTCGGCCGTTTCGCCGGACTGCGAGATCGTCACGACGAGGGTGTTCGGGTGCGGGACGCTGTCGCGGTAGCGGTATTCGCTGGCGATCTCGACGTTCACCGGCAGCTTGGCCACCGACTCGATCCAGTACTTGGCCGTCAGGCCGGCGTAGTAGCTGGTACCGCAGGCCAGGATCAGCACGCGGTCGATGTCCTTGAAGACGCGGAAGGCCTGGTCGCCGAACAGTTCCGGCATGATGCCCGTCACGCCTTCCAGCGTGTCGCCGACGACGCGCGGCTGTTCGAAGATTTCTTTCTGCATGTAGTGGCGGTACGGGCCCAGCTCGGCCGCGCCGGTGTGGGCGTGCACGGTCTTGACCTCGCGCTCGGCCGGACGGCCTTCCACGTCGACGATCCAGTAGCGGGCCAGTTGCAGGTCGACGACGTCCCCTTCTTCCAGGTAGATGATCTGGTCGGTGGTGCCGGCCAGCGCCATCGCATCGGAGGCGACGAAGTTCTCGCCTTTGCCCAGGCCGACGATCAGCGGCGAGCCCTGGCGCGCGGCCACGACGCGGTGCGGCTCTTCGCGGCAGAACACGGCGATCGCGTACGCGCCGTGCAGGCGTTTGACGGCCTGCTGCACGGTGTCGAACAGGTCGCCGTTGTACATGTGGTCGATCAGGTGGGCGATGACCTCGGTGTCGGTCTGGCTCTGGAACACGTAGCCCAGGCCGGTCAGCTCGGCGCGCAGCTCATCGTGGTTTTCGATGATGCCGTTGTGGACGAGGGCGATGCGCGCGTCGTCGCTGTTCGGCGAAAAGTGCGGGTGGGCGTTCTTGGTGGCCGGGGCGCCGTGCGTCGCCCAGCGGGTGTGGGCGATGCCCGTAAAACCTTGCAGGTGGGTTTCCTGGATCTGGGATTCCAGGTCGGCCACGCGCGACGTGCTGCGCGAGCGCGCCAGGCGACCGTCCACGTGCAGCGCCACGCCGCAGGAATCATAGCCGCGGTATTCGAGACGCTTCAGACCTTCGATGAGCACTGGAGTGATGTTGCGCTGGGCGACTGCGCCGACGATGCCACACATGGGAACCTCCGAAATTGATTGATGCACGCACTCTAGAGCAGAGTCCACGAAATAAGCTTTCTAAGTACGCGCATTTTTGATAGATTATTTCATGGGACAATCGACATGAAATATCCTTTCATTTTTATCGAAAGATTTTAGTTATATGGCGCCAGAGGCCCCAAACCTTGACGATTTGGATCGTCGCATTCTCAACATCCTGCAAGTTGACGCTTCGCAGACCAATGCGGAATTGGCGGAATTGGTACACGTCTCGCCGCCGACTTGCCTGCGCCGTGTCAAACAGCTCAGGGAAAATGGTGTTATCGAACGGCAAGTTGCGATCGTTACGCCGGACAAGGTCGGTGCGCGCCTCTCCGCCATCGTCGAGATCACGCTGGACGTGCAGGCCGCCGACCGCATGGCGGAGTTCGAACGGGTGGTGGCGGACGAGGCGGCCGTGCTGCAGTGCTACCGCGTGTCGCCCGGGCCGGATTTCGTGCTCGTCGTGCAGGTGGCCGACATGCCGTCCTATCACGCCCTCGCGCACCGCCTGTTCACCACGCACAGCAATGTGCGCAACGTGAAAGCCTACTTCTCCACGTTCCGCAGCAAGTTCGAAACGCGTATCGACATCTGACAGCCTGTGGATAACTTTGTGCGCTCACGCCTGGCGCATGGGTACGTCTGCGGCGCCATCTCCCTCTACACGCGCATTTCACCGGCTTTCTGAAACGATCAGGCCCGCCGGGAGAACGCGGCGGGCCTGTGGATGACTCTGTGGATGATATTGTGGACGGTCAGTTGACATCCCTGTGCACAGGCAGTGGACCAGGCTGTGATTAGCCTGTTATCTCACGGTGGACTGCCTGTGCGTACCCGGTGGACAAACCTTACTTCTTGACCTTGACCGGACGCTTCCAGTTCTCGATCGTCAGCTGCTTCGGGCGCGAGATCGTCAGCTTGCCGGCCGGCGCATCCTTGGTCAGGGTGGTGCCAGCGCCCAGCGTCGCCCCCTTGCCAACGGTGACCGGGGCCACCAGCTGGCTGTCGCTGCCGATGAAAACGTCGTCTTCGATAATCGTGCGGAATTTATTGGCGCCATCGTAATTGCACGTGATCGTGCCCGCGCCGATGTTGACGCGCGAGCCGACGTCGGCATCGCCCACGTAGGCCAGGTGGTTCGCCTTGCTGTGGGCGGCGACCTTACTGTTCTTGATCTCGACGAAATTGCCTACGTGGACGTCTTCGCCCAGTTCCGTGCCCGGACGCAGGCGCGCGTAGGGGCCGATGACGGATTTTTCACCGACGGCGGCGCCTTCCAGGTGGCAGAACGGCTTGATCTGGGCGCCTGCGGCGACGGTCGCGTTCACGAACACGTTGTTGGCGCCGATCGTCACGCCGTCGCCGAGGACCACGCGGCCTTCGAACACGCAGCCGACATCGATGGTGACGTCGCGTCCACAGACGAGTTCGCCGCGCACGTCGATGCGCGCCGGATCCAGCAGGGTCACGCCCTTTTCGAGGAGGGCGATGGCGATGTTCAGCTGGTGACGACGCTCGAGCTCGGCGAGCTGCACCTTGCTGTTCACGCCGGCCACTTCCCATTCGGCCGACGGCTGGGCCGACACGACCGGTACGCCCGCCGCGACGGCCTGGGCGACGATGTCGGTCAGGTAGTATTCGCCCTGGGCATTGTTGTTCTTCAGCGATCCGAGCCAGCTCGTGAGGTGACGCGTGGGGATCACCATGATGCCGCTGTTGATTTCCTTGATGGCACGCTCGGCCTCGTTGGCATCCTTTTCTTCGACGATGCGCACGATGTTGCCACCCTCGCGGACGATGCGGCCCAGGCCGAACGGATTCGCCTGTTCGACAGTGAGGATCGCCAGCTTGTCGTCGCCGGCGGCCTCGACCAGGCGGCGCAGTGAGGCGGACGTCGTCAGCGGCACGTCGCCGTACAGGACGAGCGTCGGCGCGTTTTCGTCGATCTGCGGCAGCGCCTGCATCACGGCGTGGCCCGTGCCCAGTTGCGGTTCCTGCAGGGCCGTGTCGATTGCGACGTCGCCATCGGAAGACCAGGCTTGAACCGCACTCGGCACCGCTGCGCCGCCGTGCCCGTAAATCACGCATAATTTACTCGGGTTCAGGCTGCGTGCCGTATTGATAACATGCTGCAATAGCGGCTTGCCGGCCAATGGATGCAAGACTTTCGGCAGTGCGGATTGCATGCGCTTTCCCATGCCGGCGGCGAGGATGACTACGTTCATAAGCCGTTCTCAAACGAGTTAATAAAGATGAAAAAGTTTAACACGCCCCCTGGCGCGTTCCCGCGCGTCCGCATGCTGTTCCTGATCGCCTTCATGGCGCTGCTGAGCGCATGCAGCACGATACGGTTCACGTACAACCACGGCGACACGCTGTTGTACTGGTGGTTGAACGCTTATCTCGACCTCGACAGCGACCAATCCGACTGGGTCAAGAAAGACATCGACAACCTGTTGCAGTGGCACCGCACGACGCAGCTGCGCGATTACGCGGGCCTGCTGACCAAGATGCAGCGCCAGCTCGGCGACGGCAGTGTCACGCAGGACGAACTGCTGTCCGACTACCGCGACGTCAAGGCAAGAACGGAATTGCTGGCCTTTAAAGCGCTGCCGGAACTGGCCGACCTGGCGATGTCGATCAAGCCGGACCAGATCGCGCAAATGGAAAAGAAGTTCGCCAAGAATAACGAAGACTTCCGCAAGAAATTCATGAGCGGCAGCGTCGAGGACCAGCACAAGGCGCGTTTTAAAAAGGCCATGGAACAGCTCGAACTGTGGTTCGGCAGTTTCAGCCGCGACCAGGAGTCGGCATTGCGCAAGGCGTCCGATGCGCGGCCGCTCGACAACGAGATCTGGCTGCAGGAACGCATGCTGCGGCAGAAAAAAATCATCGCCCTGCTGCAGCGGATTCACCGCGATAAGCTGAGCAAGGAACAGACGATGTCGGCGATCCACGACATGCTGCGCGACTTCTTCGACCGCATGGATGCGCCGGACCGCAAGGCATTCTTCGATGCGTATGTCGACAACACGTCGAAATTCATCGTGACGGCGATCCGCCTGACGACGCCGGACCAGAAAGCCCATGCGCAGAAACGCATGCAGGGGTGGATCAACGATTTCAATGCGCTGGCATCGGGGAAGTAAATGATATATTCCCGCCCATGCAAAAAAAGAAGTCCGCCCCTACCTACGCCCGCCGCCCGGGCCCGCCCCAACAAGTCCGCATCATCGGCGGCGCCTGGAAGCGCACCCCGCTTCCCGTGCTCGATGCGCTAGGCCTGCGTCCCACGCCCGACCGCGTCCGCGAAACCGTCTTCAACTGGATCAACCACCAGATGACGGGCGACTGGGACCGCGTCGACTGCCTCGACCTGTTTGCCGGCAGCGGCGCCCTCGGCTTCGAGGCGGCCAGCCGCGGCGCCCGTTCCGTCACGATGATCGACACCGTCGGCGCCGTCGTGCGCCAGCTCGAACTGATCAAGGACAAGCTCAAGGCGGACAATGTGCGCGTACTGCGCGCCGATGCCCTGGCCGTGGCGCGCGACTACATCCAGCGCGGCCAGCGCTTCGACCTGATCTTCCTCGACCCGCCGTACCAGCAGGATTTCCTCGTCCAGGCCCTGCCGCTGTGCGCGCAGCTGCTGAATGAAGGCGGTCTCGTGTACGCCGAATCGGGCGAGCGCCTGCCGCTCCCCGAGACGGAGGAAGCGACCGACGACACCCCCGAATGGCTGCAGCCCTGGCAGCTGGTCCGTACCGACAAGGCCGGCATGGTGCACTACCACCTGCTAAAGTTGCATTAAAACACCGCTTTTCTGGGTAAAACTGCCTAAACAATAAGCAAAGGGCGCCCCATACCGGGGCGGCTGCCGAAATTTCAGGCATAATGCGCGTCTATTCAGGTGCATTCTCCAGGAGCCGCAATGGTTGTAGCCGTTTATCCAGGAACTTTCGATCCGCTCACCCGCGGCCACGAGGATTTGGTGCGTCGCGCATCGGGTCTGTTCGACACCCTGGTGGTCGGGGTTGCCGACAGCAAGAACAAGCGCCCCTTCATTTCGCTCGCCGAGCGCCTGGAAATCGCCAACGAAGTGCTGGGCCATTATCCGAACGTGAAGGTCGAGAGTTTTTCCGGCCTGCTCAAGGATTTCGTGCGCCAGCACGATGCACGGGTCATCGTGCGCGGCCTGCGCGCCGTGTCCGATTTCGAATACGAGTTCCAGATGGCGGGCATGAACCGCTATCTGCTGCCCGACGTCGAAACCCTGTTCCTGACGCCGTCCGACCAGTACCAGTTCATCTCCGGCACCATCGTGCGCGAGATCGCGATGCTGGGCGGCGACGTATCGAAATTCGTGTTCCCCTCGGTCGACCGCTGGCTGCAAAAGAAAATCGCCGACATGGCGGCCGAACCGAAAGCCTGAGGTTATTTTTCATGGCATTACTGATTACCGACGACTGCATCAATTGCGACGTGTGCGAGCCCGAGTGCCCGAACGACGCGATCTCGATGGGCGCGGAGTTCTACCAGATCGATCCGCACAAATGCACGGAATGTGTCGGCCATTTCGATGAGCCGCAATGCCAGCAGGTGTGCCCGGTCGCCTGCATTCCGTTCAATCCCGAATGGCGCGAAACGCGCGAACAGCTCCAGGCGAAATACGAACGCCTGACTGCCGAAAAGGCCAAGGCGGCCTGATCGCACAAGCCGGCCCTGCGCCGGCTTTTCTTTTGGCGCGCCGCCATCCCCCACCCCTTATTCAATGATTGCATGCGCAATAGATTCATTCATTACGCATACAATCATTACCCGCGTTCCAAAACACAACACTTCCCCGGGATTGTGCTCTTGCAGCATTGAAATAGTTTTGAGTCTCTAATTTCCCTAAATTAATCGGTGCTATATTTATCTTGCAAAATTAGCACGCCCATTCTTTTTTCGGACGAGAGACTCACAATAATGATTAGAAATATGAGTATCGGCCAGCGCCTGGCCATCGGGTTCGGGGTCGTGATTGCCTTGCTGGTGCTGCTGGCGGGGCTGTCGTATGTCAGGATCGCCAGCCTGAACAAGGAAATGGAAACCCTGGTCAAAGTGCGCTACGCGAACACCGTCGCGGCCAACCATATCAAGGAAGACGTGAGCGAGGCCACGCGCAGCATGCTCAACGTCCTCATCATGACCGATCCGGACCAGATCAAGAAAGAACTGGCGAACACGGAAGCGAGAAGCGCCAGCGCCACCGCCCAGGTCGCCGAACTGGCGAAGAGCACGGGCGATACCGAGGCCGCCGACATCCTGAAAGCGCTGGCCGCCATCCAGAACAAATTCCTGCCGGCGCAGACGGCCTTCATCAAGCTCGTCAACGAAGACCGGAAAGACGAGGCGATGATGAAATTCATGTTCTCGCTGCGTCCCCAGCAAACGCGCTACTTCGAGCAACTGGACAAGTTCGTCGCCTGGCAAAACGCCGCGATGCACCAGGCCGGCGACAACACGGCCGCCGTCACGCGGCGCACGCAGATGATGATCCTGGCGCTGACGACGATCGCGGCCGGGCTGTCGCTGGGCGTCGCCTGGCTGGCCACGCGCAGCATCACCCGTCCGCTGGGCCAGGTGGTGGAGATCGCGCGCCGCGTCGCCGATGGCGATCTGACGAGCGACATCGCCGTCGACAGCCGCGACGAAGCGGGCCAGATGATGGAGGCGCTGCGCCACATGAACGCCAGCCTGATCCGCATCGTCGGCGAAGTGCGCACGAGTACCGAATCGATGTCCTGCGCATCGGGCGAAATTGCGACCGGCAACCAGGACCTGTCGACGCGCACGGAATCCCAGGCCATGTCCCTGGCGCAAACGTCGAGCTCGATGCGTGCGCTCACCGGCACCGTGCAACAGAACGCGGACAATGCGCGCCAGGCAAATCAACTGGCGGCCCAAGCGTCGGAAGTGGCGGCGCGCGGCGGTTCCGTGGTCGCCCACGTCATCGAGACGATGGGATCGATCACGGCGTCGTCGAAAAAGATCGTCGATATCATCGGCGTGATCGACGGCATCGCCTTCCAGACGAATATCCTCGCGTTGAACGCGGCGGTCGAAGCCGCGCGCGCGGGCGAGCAGGGGCGCGGCTTTGCGGTCGTGGCATCGGAAGTGCGCAGCCTGGCGCAGCGCTCGGCCGCGGCCGCCAAGGAAATCAAGCTGTTGATCGGCGATTCCGTGGACAAGGTCCAGGAAGGCAGCACGCTCGTCGAGCAGGCCGGCGTGACGATGGAAGAGGTCGTCGAAAGCGTGCGCCGCGTTACCGACATCATGGGTGAAATCAGCGCTGCCAGCCTCGAGCAGAGCGCCGGTATCGCCCAGGTCAGCCGGACGATCGTCGCGATGGATGAAACGACGCAGCAGAACGCCGCCCTCGTCGAGCAGGCTGCCGCTGCCGCCGCGTCGATGCAGGAACAGGCGCAGCGCCTGGCGCGCGCCGTCAGTGTGTTCAAATTACAGAATGCCCATACTACCCTGGCACTGGCCGCAGCCTGAACCGCGGCCGACGATTTTCCCAACGATAGGGAGCCTCGAAAAGCCGTCGCGAGCGGCAGCAATGTCGTTTGAGAAGCACAGCTGTACGCTAGTACAGCGAGCATCGCAGGACGACAGGGCAACGCGCAGCAGGTTTTTCGACGCTCCCGATAACCTTCCCATCAAGGAGACAACCATGACTACCCGTAAATTCGCCATCAAGGGTCTGCTCGCAGGCGCCATTCTCACCCTGGCCGCCAGCCTGCCGGCCGTCGCCGCCGTCGTCGACGTGAGCGGCTACAAGTTCGAAGACGTGACGAAGGTCGCCGGCAAGGACTTGAAACTGAACGGCGCCGGCATGCGCACGAAGTTCATCGTGAAAGTGTACGCGGCCGGCCTGTACCTGCCGGAGAAGAAGAACAACACGGCCGAGATCCTGAAGGAAGAGGGCCCGCGCCGCGTGACCCTGCAGATGGCGCGCGACATCTCGTCGGAAGATTTCGGCAAGGCCTTCATGGATGGCCTGAACGAGAACATCGACAAGGCGGAAAAACAGCGCATCGTGGCCCAGATCAGCAAGATCGGAGAGATATTCGCCTCCGTCGACGGCCTCAAGAAGGGCGACGTGTTGCACCTGGACTGGATCCCGGGTACCGGCACCCAGGCCGAGCTGAACGGCCAGAAGCTGGGCGGGGCTATCCCGGACATCAACTTCTACAACGCGATCCTGCGCATCTGGCTGGGCGACAAGCCCGTCGACCGCTCGCTCAAGCCGGCGCTGCTGGGCGACGCCAAGTAATTCTCCCGTTTCCTCCGAAACGCGGCCCCGGGCAACCGGCGGCCGCGTTTTTTTTCGCCCTCGTTTTTTTGACTGCGGTTCTCCCGGATTTTTGGATGAGGTGGGGGCCCAACCGGCCCGTCGACGCCTCTGGCGGCGTATTCATTCGATAGAATCGATGATTACCGTAACTCATCCATTCACTACGACCAATCATGAACTTCTCGTATTTTGCATTGATCCAGTCTTGAACAACGCCAATATAACCGCTAACTCATCATTATTAGACGACCCATGCCATCACACTCTCCAATCCACCGAATTTCGCCATATCTCATCAATATGGCGTCATTTTATAACAACGTGTCGTCAACTCATCTATTTATCGATCATCGAATTTTTAATACACATACACTGCATCTACCAATTGTTAAATGACATGGGCGAAAAATCGCCTGACAACCCGACCGACCAGGAGTTACCCGCGACGGGTGAAAAAGAGGGCAAAAAAAAAGCGGCGC
>JBJMVU010000048.1:0-28597 GCA_045810485.1 Massilia sp.
CCACCGCCGGCACCGGTCAGGAGAAGTCGATGGAAGGGCTTGGACTCGGTCGCTTGGGTCATGGACAGGCTCGCATTTTGTTAAACGTTTAACCGAGTATATCCAAAACCCTTTCAATGTCAATTTTTCGGCCCGCTTTTCGGCCGCGGCGCCCCTTCAGTACGAGTGGCAACGATTCCATACATCGATTTCTTGGCCCAGCCCAGTTTCGCCCGCAAAGACGCATGCTAAGATGTGCCGCTGAGTAACGCGCTGATTAACGATTAACCTCCCATGAAAAAGTCCGCCCCGACCATCCGCGACGTCGCCGCAGCCGCCCAGGTGTCCACTGCCACGGTGTCGAAATTCATCAATGGCGCGCAACGCTTTTCGCCCAAGGTCGAGGCGGCGATCGCGTCCGCGATCGCGGGGCTGGGCTATCGATCGAATCCGCTCGCCAAGTCGATGATCACGGGGCGCACCAATACCATCGGCCTCTCCGTGCTGGACATCACCAACCCGCACTTCTCCAGCATCCTGAAGGGCGCGAACCGCGTCGCGCACGACCAGGGCTTTTCCGTGCTGCTCGTCGATACCGAGGAAACGCCCAGTCGCGAACGGCGCACGCTGGAAGAACTGAGCCTGCGCGTGGACGGCATGATCGTGTTCTCGCGCATGCGCGAGCACGAGATGGCGTGGATGACCGAGATCGACAAGCCGCTCGTGTTCTTCGGCAGCCTGGCGCAACTGCCGCTGCCGACGGTGGCCAGCGACGACCACGCCGGCGCCTACATGCTGGCGCAGCACCTGCGCATGCTGGGCCACCGCCGCATCGCCTACCTGGGCTTTTCCAAGTCGCGCCGCGACGAAGAGCGCCTGGGCGGTATCCGCGAATCGCTGAACGCGGCCGGCCTCGAGCTCGCGATCTTCGACGCCGAAGCGCCGTCGCTGGCCGAGGGTGAGCGCCTGTGCTCCGCCATCGTGCTCGGCAACCAGCGCCCCGACGCGCTGATCTGCTACAACGACCTGATGGCGCTCGGCTTCATGAAGGAAGCGTCGAACCTCGGCATCGCCATCCCGCACGACATCTCCGTCGTCGGCTTCGACAATATCCCCTACGGCAAATACACGACGCCGGCCCTGACCACGGTCGACCTGCAGAGCGAGCGCATGGGCGCGACCGCGATGGAAAAGCTGCTCGCCGTGATCCGCGGCCAGCACGTCGAGAAGCTCACCAAGGTCGCACCGCAACTGATCCTGCGCGCATCGACGATCGCCCGCCGGCCCTGACCCCGCGTCGCCGTTTACTTTCCGGCAGAGTTGGCCTATCCTTTTTGGAAAACGTTTAACTACACCGGAGACACGCATGCGCCCTGCCCTGCCCGTCATTACGATGGCGGTTCTCACCCTGCTGCACGCCACGCCCGCACTCGCCACGCAGCCCCTGCACCAGACGGTCGAACAGGCCTACCCGCAACTGGACTACTTTTTCCAGAAGCTCGTGAAGGAACGCGACGGCATCACGATCGACGGGCGCGCGCCCTTCCAGAGCCACGACAAATTCCTGCCCGGGAAAATCGCGACGGGCCTCGCGGACGTGCTGCTGCACACGCCGGCCGATGACCCGCGCCTGCCGGGCATGCTGCGCGACTATGCGTCCATCGCCGACCTCACCGTCGGCATGGAAAACGATACCTGGGGCATCTATTACTACATCGGCGCGCTGGTTAAACTGAAGCGGGCCGGCCTGCTGGAGCGCGCCGTGCGCCCCGCCACGCTCGAACAGCTGCGCAAGAAGCTCGACTGGCGGACGTTCGTGCGCGTGCCGGCCTACGAGTTGATCGACCTGCCCACCAATTACTACGGCGTCGCCTTCAGCATCGCGCGCCTGCGCCTGCTGATGGGCTGGGAAGACGCGCATGCCAGCGACGTCCTGCTCGACAGGATGCTGAAGCATTACGCCGATTACTCCGGCACCTACGGCTTTTCCGACGAGACGGATGGCCAGGGCCGTTTCGACCGCTACAGCATCCTGCTGGCGGCCGAGATCTGCGAGCGCTTCATCGAGACCGGCCTCACCGTCACGCCCGACCTGAAAGCGCTGCTGCGCAAGTCGGCCGACGTCGCGCTGAACGCGGCAAATGCGGACGGCAGCGGCTTCACGATGGGCCGCAGCCTCGGGCCGTACGGCGAGACGGCGATGCTGGAGATTCTGTCGACGGCCGCGTACCTCGGCGTCCTCACGCCGGAAGAAAAGGAGTACGCATATGCCTACTCGGCGCGCATCGGCGAACGCTATATGAATTTCTGGTACGACCCCGCGCTGCACTCCGTCGACATGTGGGGCAAGGGCCGCCGCACGGACACGTACCGCGGAAAGCACCGCATCCTCGGCGAGAACTTCTCGCTGCTGCATCAGTTGATCAGCACGGACGAGATGTGGAACCGGGCCGGCATGAAGGATGCGGCGCCGCGCGCGGACCTCGCCGCGTGGCTGGAACGCGCGCGTCCCGCGTTCAGCCTCACGCGCTTCGCGGGCGGCGAGTACGACCGCGCCCTCGCCGTCTGGCGCGACGGACCGCACGTGTTCAGCCTGTCGATGATCAACGGCGGGCCGAGCCAGCATGCGAACAGCCCGTATTATCCGCTGCCGTTCTCGTACGGGATCGTCTCCGGCATCGCCGACAGCGGCGCCGCGCATCCGCAGTTGCTGCCCAGGTTCCGGCTGGCCGACGGCAGCGAATTGATCGCGACCGCGTTCATGAAAAACATCCAGGCGAGCGACATCGACGGCGGCCATCGCGTCACGTACCGCCAGGATGCGCTCACGAAGCTGGGCAAGAACGTGCCGGTTCAAGACACGCGCATCGCGGTCGAGACGGAATACACCTTGCGCCACGGCGTCATCACGCGCACCGACACCTATACGCCGGCGGCGCCGCTGGACGTGGCGGGCGTGAGCCTCGAATTCGCGTCGTTCTCGGGCGGGGCGACAGTGGCCGGCACGACCGTCGCCTTCCGCGACGGCGCCGTGCGCGCCTTCGCCGTCGACGGCCTTGCGGCATGCGGCGCCGACGACGTGGCCGGCAACGACGCGTACCGCGCGCCGTACGGCCCGATGGCCACGCTGGCCGCCTGCCGCACGGGCGCGTTCACCTTCGACAGGCCGCTCAGGATCCGCTGGACGATCCGTTACCAGTGACGACGTGTTCGAGCGGATTGGCCAGATTGCGGTCGCCGCCCATGCGCGCATCCCAGTTCACGGCCGGCAGCTTGACAGGGACGGCGAGCTTGCCGCCGTGGCGCTGGTAAATCGCGATCCAGCCGGGCACACCGCCCGACGACTCCTGCTCGACGCCCGTCATCTTCGCGAAGGTCGACGGATCCGCGACGCCTGCGACGGAGAACGCAACGAGCCGGTCCAGCCGGGGCGGCCGCACGTCGAAGATCGACGCCATCAGCACGAGCGGCGCGGCCGCGTAAAGGTGGTAGTGCAGCGCCCTGCCCGCCCGTTCCAGTTCGTACGGCAGCACGCCGTCCGGCCGGATCTGCGCCATCGCATCGTCGAACGCCTTGCGGCCCCAGGCCAGGCAGCGCGCGTCGCCCGTCACGGCGCCGGTCGCCGTCACGGCGAGGCCCTCCCAGTAATAGTGATTGTTGCGCACGCCCTTGTGCGCGTCGGAGTGGCGGATCGTCGCATCGGCCAGCGCCAGCAGCCACGCTTCGATGCGGCGGCGCTCGTCCGGCGTCGCGGCCGGCTTCACGCGCGCGTAGCTGAGCGCGAGGCCGCCGAGCGTCCACTTGCGCGTGTAGTACGACTGCTCGGTCGTCATCGTGCCCAGCATGGCCTTGCGGTCGGCCCAGCTGGCGAGCCAGGTCAGCGCGCAGCGGGCGTCCGCGTCACGGTGCGCCTGCTGCCAGGCGACGGCGGCATGGGCCACCGCGTCGAGATAGTCGTTGACGGGTTTGACGGCCGCCTCGTTGCGCGCCTTGCGCACCGGGTCGACGATCGAGTGATGGCTGTCGCTGTAATATCTGTTCGCGTCGATGTCGATGACGGCCGCCGGCGGCGCCTCGCACGCGCCGGCCGGGCGCGCGGCCAGCGCCGCGATGAACATGGCCGCTCCGAGTCCTCGTATCCGCATGGTCTCCTCCTTTTATGAAAGCGTTTACCTTATCTCAGCTTTGAGCCAGAATCCACATATCCAGTTAAACGTTAACCTACAATGATTCCGAGCATCTCCTTCAAGCACGCCACGCTCGCCCTGCTGCTGCTCGGCCCCCTCCTTCCCGGATGCGCGACACATACGCCGCCCATCGCCCCGGCCGAAGCGCAGGCTCCGGCGCCGGCCGCCGTGCTGGCGGCGATGGAACGCGTCGCCGACTGGCAGCTCGCGCACCCCAGCGCGCACGAGACGACGCACTGGACGCAGGGCGTCGGCGACGCCGGCTTCATGGCGCTGGCCAACCTGTCCGGCACGCACAAGTATCGCGACGCTATGGTCGCGATGGGCGAACGCAATGGCTGGCAGCTGGGTGCTCGCGCGTACCACGCGGACGACCACGTGGTCGGGCAGACGTATGCGGACCTGTACCTGCAGCTGCGCGACCCGGCCATGCTGGCGCCGCTGCGTGCGCGCTTCGACGCCATCCTCGCGGAGCCGCACGAAGGCACGCTGGAATTCACGACGCCCGGCAACCAGGACCGCTGGTCGTGGTGCGACGCCCTGTTCATGGGACCGCCGGCGTGGGTGCGCCTGTACGCCGCCACCGGCGACGCGCGCTATCTCGATCACGCGGTCACCGCGTGGTGGCGCACGTCGGACTACCTGTACGACAGGGACGAACACCTCTACTACCGCGACAGCAATTATTTTGCCCGGCGCGAGGCCAATGGCCGCAAGGTGTTCTGGGCGCGCGGCAACGGCTGGGTCATGGCGGGCCTGGCGCGGACACTCCAGTACCTGCCGGCGCACCATCCGGCGCGCGCCCGCTTCGAACAGCAGTTCCGCGAGATGGCGGCGAAGGTGCTCACATTGCAGCAGGCCGACGGCCTGTGGCGCGCGAGCCTGCTCGACCCGGCCAGCTATCCGGCGCGCGAGACGAGCGGCACGGCGCTGTTCGCGTACGCGCTCGCGTGGGGCGTCAACCAGGGCCTGCTCGACCGCGCCGCGTTCGTGCCCGGCGTGCGGCGCGCATGGACGGCGCTCGTGGCCAGCGTCCAGCCGGACGGCAGGCTCACGCACGTGCAGCCGATCGGCCAGGCGCCGACGGGCTTCGCGGACAACGCGACGGAAGTGTATGGCGTCGGCGCGTTCCTGCTGGCGGGCAGCGAAGTGTTCCGCATGGCGCTGCTCGAACGGACCGCGCCGCGCACGGTGCGCGTGACGAATCCGGGCGATTTTCAGCGCGCCGACGAGACGATCGAACTGGCGCTCGGCCCGGCTGCATCGCAAGCACCGTTGGCCGTGATGGAAGCCGACACGTCGCGGCTCCTGCCCACGCAGCGCATCGGCGACACGCTGCTGTTCCAGGCGACCTTCGCGCCCGGCGAACAGCGCCGCTTCCTGCTCCTGCCCGTGAACGCCCTGCCCGCGCTGGCGCCGCCCGACGTCAAGGTCCATGCGCGCTACGTGCCGGAGCGCTACGACGACTTCGCGTGGGAAAGCGACCGCATCGCGCACCGCACGTACGGCCCGGCGATCCTGCACGTGCCGAACGAGCGCGTGGGCAGCGGCGTGGACGTGTGGCTCAAGCGCGTGCGCCGGCCCGTCGTCGACACGTGGTACAAGCGCGGCGAATACCACAGCGACCATGGCGAAGGCCTCGACAACTACAGCGTCGGCACCGGCCGCGGCTGCGGCGGCACGGAAGTCTTCAGCGACGGCAAGGCGTATCCGTCATCCGTCTACGCCGGCTGGAAGGTGATCGCGGACGGCCCGCTGCGCGCCGTGTTCGAGCTGCGCTACGACGCGTGGAACGCGGCCGGACGGGAGGTCGCGGAAACGAAGCGCATCTCGATCGACGCGGGTTCCAACTTCAGCCGCGTCGAGAGCCGCTATACGAGCGACCAGGCGGGCGCGCTGCCCATCGCGGTCGGCATCGCGCAGCGCAAGGGCGATGGCCGGCTCGTACGCGATACCGCTGCGAGCTGGATGAGTTACTGGGAACCGGAGAGCGCGCCGAATGGACATACCGCGTGCGCGGTGATCGTCCCCGGACAGGCGACGCGCGCGGCCACGGATGGCGGCGACGCGCTGATGGTCGGGACCGCGCAGCCCGGGCAGCCGTTCGTGCACTGGCTGGGCGCAGGATGGAGCAAGAGTGGGGACTTCGCCGATGCGCAGGCGTGGGAAACCCACGTGCGCAACGTCGCGCAGCGGCTGGCCATGCCGCTGCGCGTAACGGATCAGGAGTAGATCAGCCGCTGTTGCGCAAGCCCGCCGAGATACCGTTGATCGACATGTGCAGCCCGTTGCGGGTCGCATCGTCGTCGACGCCGGCCCGGTAGCGGCGCAACAGCTCGACCTGCAGGTGGTTCAGCGGGTCGATGTACGGCAGGCGGTTGCGCAGCGAGCGCTGCATCTGCGGATTCCCGTCCAGCAGTTCGTCCTGCCCCATGATTTGCCGGAGGATCTCCACCGTGCGCGCGTGCTCCGCGCTGATGGCACCGAAGATCCGGTCGCGCAGCGCCGGGTCGGCCACCAGGCCGGCGTAGCGGCCGGCGATTGCGACGTCGCTCTTGGCCAGCACCATGTCCATGTTCGACAGCAGCGTCGTGAAGAACGGCCACGTCTTGTGCATCGTACGCAGCAGCGCGAGGCGTTCGGCCGGCGCCTCCGCGACGAAGCGCTCCACCGCCGTGCCGAAACCGTACCAGCCCGGCAGCATCAGGCGGCACTGGGCCCAGCTGAACACCCAGGGAATCGCGCGCAGGTCTTCGATCGAGCGCGACTTCTTGCGCGAGGCCGGACGGCTGCCGATGTTCAGCGCGGCGATTTCCGAGATGACCGTCGACTCCCAGAAGTACGTCTCGAAGCCTTCCGTTTCGTACACGAGCGAACGGTAGGCGGAGAGCGCTTCGGTGGACAGGTGGTCCATCGCGGCCACCTGTTCCGCGTCGGGCTGCGGCTGGGCGTGCGACAGCAGGGTCGCTTCCATCGTCGCGGCGACGAGCACCTCGAGGTTGCGGCGGCCCACCTCGGCGTTGGCGTACTTCGCGGTGATGACTTCGCCCTGCTCCGTCAGGCGGATGCGGCCCTGCACGGCGCCCGCCGGCTGCGCCAGGATCGCTTCGTAGCTCGGACCGCCGCCACGGCCCACCGATCCGCCGCGGCCGTGGAACAGCTGCAGCTTGACGCCGTGGGCGCGGAACACGGCGATCAGTTCCAGCTCCGCCTTGTGCAGCTCCCAGCCGGACGTGACGTAGCCGCCGTCCTTGTTGCTGTCCGAGTAGCCCAGCATGACTTCCTGCAGGCGGTCGCGCGACTGCAGCAGGCGCATGTAGAACGGCAGGCCGAACGCCTCGGCCATGATCGCGGGGCCGGCGCGCAGGTCGTCGATGGTCTCGAACAGCGGGATGATGTTGACGTCGAGCGTGCCGAGCGTCGGATGCAGCAGGCCCGCCTCCTTCAGCAGCACGGCCACTTCCAGCAGGTCGGAAACCGAGGCCGCCTTCGAGATGATGTAGTTCGTGACGGCGTCGCGGCCGTAGGTCAGGTGCGCGCGCTTCGTCTCGCGCAGGATCGCCAGCTCGGACGCGGTGTCTTCGGAATAGTCTTCGAACGGCGAGACGAGCAGGCGCGGCGACTGCAGTTCTTCCAGCAGCAGCTTGCAGCGCGCGGCTTCGTCCAGCGCCAGGTAATCGACGCCCGGACGCGCCTGCGTCAGCAGCTCCGCGATCACGCGCTCGTGCACGTCGGAGTTCTGGCGCAGGTCGACGGGCGCGAGGTGGAAACCGAATACCTTCACGGCGCGGCGCAGCAGGCGCAGGCGGCCGCGCGCGAGCTGGCGGGCGCCGTTGGCGACGAGCGATGCGTGGATGACGTCGAGGTCGGCCAGCAGTTCCGCCGCGCTGGCATAGGCCGGCGCGTCCGGTTCACCGGCGCCGGAAACGAGCCACTCGCGGGTCGCCACGAGGCGCGCATGCATGCCGTGCAGCGCCTGGCGGTACGGCTCGTCCTGGTGGTGCGGCGACTGGTCCGGCGCGCGCTCGGCGATGCGGCGCAGCGCGTCCGTGCTGCCGCACAGCGACTGCGCCTGCGACAGTTGCGACGCCAGCGTGTGCACTTCCGGCAGGTAGAAATCCAGCGCACGGGTCGATTGCGCCTTGAGGGTCGCACGCAGGATGTCGGCCGTGACGAACGGGTTGCCGTCACGGTCGCCGCCGATCCAGCTGCCCACTTTCATGAACGACGGCAGCTCCGTGTCGCTCCAGTCGACATCCTTCTGCGCCAGCGTGTCCTCGAGGGCGCAGTACAGGCGCGGCAGGCTCCTGAACATCGTGTAGTCGAAGAAGGACAGGCCGTTCTCGACTTCGTCCAGCACCGACAGCTTGGCGGGACGCAGCAGGCGCGTCTGCCACAACGTCAGGATGGCGCGCGCCAGCGCTTCATCGTTGTCCTGTTCCTCGTCGGGCGTCAGCTGCGTGCGGTCACGTTCGCCGATCAGGCGCGCGATCGCCATCTGGCAGTTGAGGACACTCTTGCGCTGCACTTCTGTCGGGTGCGCCGTGAACACGGGGCTCACGTGCGCATCGTCGAAGAAGGCGCGCAGGTCGTCCATGCGGCCGGCGTCGAACACGCCGTCGACGGCGTGGGCGATGCTGCCCTTCTTCGGCGCGGAGCCGGCCGACAGGTGCGCGCGGCTGCGGCGGATGTGGTGCTGGTCCTCGGCGATGTTGGCCAGCAGCGAGAAGTAGGTGAACGCGCGGATCAGCTGGGTCTTCTCGTCGGCGGAGATGCCGGCCAGGATCGCCGCCAGTTCCTCGTGCGCGCTGCCATCCTCGTCGCGCCGGAAACCGATGCAGCTCTTGCGGACCGACTCGATGCGGTCGAATACCCCGTCGCCCTCCTGGGCCCGGATCGTTTCCCCCAGCATCCGGCCGAGCTGGCGGATGTCCCGCCCCAGTAACTCTTCCTTGAAGTTCCGTGCCTCTTCAACGCTCATTCAGCTCTCCCAAATGTAAATAATTTACAGAACATGCACCAGTGACCAGCGTTGTCAGGCAAATACCTTGTATAGACCAGCCCGTATATCTCGCGTCGCACGCCAAGACATGCAATGTTATGAAATTTTACTACAAACATTGCCCAGTTCGGTGCGCAAGGTTGAAAAAATGCTACACATGGGGAAACGTGGCGATGATCCCGGTGGGGCGGCGCAGGCCCCGGGGTCAGGCGATTTCGACCCGGTTGCGGCCGTTCGCTTTGGCGAGGTACAGCGCGCCGTCCGCCCGTTTGATCGCCGCGCCGATGTCTTCTTCCGGCTTCAGCGACGTGACGCCAAAGGATGACGTGACGCGCACCCCGTGCGGCCACGCCTGGTTCGCCAATGCCGCGCGCAGCTTGTCCAGCATTGTCATGGCATGCGCCACGCCGGTCTCCGGACACAGGAGCAGGAATTCCTCGCCGCCCCAGCGCACCAGCTTGTCGCTGGCACGCACTTCGTCGCGGATGACGGCGGCGAAGCGCCTCAGCACCTCGTCGCCGGCGTCATGGCCATACTCGTCGTTGATGCGCTTGAAATGGTCGAGATCCATGAACACGACCGCCATCTCCTCGTCGACGTGGCCGCCGACGTGCAGGCGCTTCATCAACACTTCCCGGAGGCCCTGGCGGTTCAATGCGCCGGTCAGCGGATCGGTGTGGGCCTGGTTGGCCAGGTCGCGCGCCTCCAGTTGCAGCGCCTTGTTGATGGCGGCCAGCATTTCCAGGCGCGCATTGCTGGCGGAGAGACTGGAGCGGACGTGCAGCAGGCTCAGCGACAATCCGAGCACGCCGCAGCCGATCCACGCGCCCACCAGCCAGGTCAGCAGCCTGTTAGTCGATATCCATTTGCCGCGGAACTCGATGGACCGCACTTCGATCGTGATCGACTGGCCGGGCGGTACCGCTCCCGTCGACAGCTCCAGTGCCGTGACGTTATCGAGCCTCGTATAGGTTTTCTCCAGCGGGACGTTGTGCGCCGTGACCCACCAGTCCGCGGTGCGCACGACATTGACCGGAATCGTGAACGTCGTCTGGGCCGGCGCATCGAATTCGACGGAGTTGTACCGCTGCGAATTCCAGTCGCCGACGGTGGAGAATTCGGATTCGAAATTCGTCAGGTGCAGCCTGATTTTTCTCCCGGACGCGCCCGTATAACGCATGTCGAGCGTCACCGAGTCGAACTGGCTGAAATCCACGCCTGTTCCGCCCCGCCCCATGTGGAATTGCAGCTTGCAGAATGGCCAGGCATAGCCCGGCTGCAGTGCGCAGCGCATGATGAAGGCATCCTTTGTCCGCACCAGCGAGGCGACGGAATTGCCGTTCTCTTGACGGTCATCGGTGACGGTGGCGCCGTAGGGGTGCCGGGGCGATATCTCGAGGACCCGGGTCATCCCGACGTGCTGCCAGACCAGTAATGTGGGCGTCAAAACCAGCAATAATCCAACCAGGGACTGGACTATCGCCATTGCGCGCGCGGGTCGATGGATCATTGGCGGTTCGCTGATGTATTTATCGGCGATCAATATACTGAAATCGTAGCGCAGGCGCGATGATTTCCGTGCGTCAAATAATCTTGGACGTCAACGCCCGCGCGCCAGCGCCACCAGGCGCGTGAGTGCTGTACGCGGCGTCATGCCGTCATCCCGCCAGTAATCGCTGACGATGCCCCGGATCGCCTCCTCGACTGCGGGCCCCTGCGCCATGCTGAGGCTCGGCACGAGCGTATTGGCCTGCGCCGCTTGCTGGAACGCCGCTCTGGATGCCCTCGCACAGTGGTCAAAGCGGCCAAGATCGATATCGAGCCTGGCAGGAATCGATCCTTTCTCGAGATTGAAGCCTTCCTGTACGTCGCGGCGCAGGATGGTCGTGGCAAGGATCCGCTGTGCCTTGATCTTGCCGGCCTCTTTTTGCCTGAACATGACGAAGGAGTCGACATCGAAAACGAACGCCTTCGCAGTGCCCGGTACGGGAACACATTCGAATTCGAAGTCCGACGTTTTTTGCGCCGCCATCAGCACCGGCTTGTTCCAGTCTCCCATGATTACCATGCCCGCACGCCCCTTGACGACCATGCCGGACCCCTGGAGCCAGTCCCGTTGCCGGGTCGAATGGTCGGTATAGGATTTGATTCGCCTGAATATGAGCAGCGCGCGCTCCATCTCGGCGCCGCCAAGGGCCGCGGGGTCCAGCTCGACCAGCGCCTTGCGATAAAAATCCGGACCGCCCGTACCGATCACGACGTTTTCGAAGAGCCACTGGCTCTCGTACGGCTGCCAGCTGTGGGCCACCGCGATGATGCCGGCACGCTTCATCGATTCGGCGACTTCGAAAAACTCGTCCCATGTGGTCGGCGCCTTGGCATGGACGCGTTTCAGGACACCCGAGTTAATCCACAACCAGTTATTCCGATGGATATTCACCGGCACGGCGACATAATGGCCCTGGTATTTCATGCGCGTACTCACTGCCTCGGGAAGCAGCGCATCCCATCCCTGGGAACTGGCGATGTCGTCGAGAGCGGCGAGTTGTCCGGTCGGGGCCCATTGTTTCAGCGCCGAGGCTTTTACCTGCGCCGCTGCAGGCGGATTCCCGGACGCCACCCTCGACTTCAACAGGGACAGGGCCAGTCCGTTTCCACCGCCGGCAACCGCAAAATCTTTCCACTCGTAGCCCTGCCGCGCCATCATCGATTTCAGGAACGAGACCGCTTTGGCGTCCCCGGCGGCGTCCCAATAATGCGCGACCTCGAGTTCATCCGCCCGGGCCGGGACGGAAACACAAAATGCCAGCCCGGCCGCCACGGCAACGAGCGCATCCCGCCAAACGGCGCCAATATTCAACCACAGCTTCATCCTCATGAGCTCAACCTTAACACAGGCTTTTACAGGCGGTCACTTGCAAAGATAGGCGTTGAATGGAAGGTGGCAAGCGGTTAATATCGGTGTCATGCAACTTCTCCTTGCCGAAGACGATCAAATCCTGGCGAGCGGCCTCAGCTCACTGCTAACCAAGGCCGGTTTCACAGTCCAGCACGCGCCCAACGGGCCTGTCGCGGAATATCTTTTAACGACCCAGAACTACGACATCGCCATTATCGACCTGGGCTTGCCGATGGTCGACGGCTTGACCGTCCTGAAAAAGGTCAGGCTGTCCCGGCCCGAATTGCCGCTCGTCGTCCTGACTGCGCTCGATAAGCTCGACAGCCAGGTCACCAGCCTCAACGCCGGCGCGGACGATTACATCATCAAGCCATTCGATTTTTCCAACCTGGAGGCGCGGCTGCATGCCGTGCTGCGGCGCGCCCGGCAAGGCACGCCCAATGTCGAGACGGTGGCCGGGAATCTGCGCTTCGACCCCGACAGCCGCCGCGCTTTCGTCCATTCCGCGCCGGTCGAACTCACCCGGCGCGAAACCATCCTGCTCGACTTGCTGATGGCGCACGTCGACCGGGTCGTGACCAAGGACCAGATCACGAAAGCGTGGATCGACGACGGCAACGAGGTAGGGGTCGGCAACACCGCGGAGGTCCACGTGCACCGGTTGCGGCGCAAGATCGAAAACTCGGGCATGGTCATCCGCACGGTGCGCGGACTTGGCTACCTGCTCGAGGCGGAGCCGCCCGGCGAGCAGCCGTCGTAAGCCGTCGACATGAGTTGGCGAAGCAGACTGTCATTCAGGCCGCGCGACTGGTCGCTGCATCATCAGCTGGTCCTTTGGGTCGTGGTGCCGCAACTGGTGCTCTGGCTGGGCGGCGGCATCGCCACGTACCGGCTCGCGGTCCGCTACGTCAACCAGGCAGCCGATGCCACCCTGTCGCAGGCGACGCGTGCGCTGGCGCGCCAAATCAAGCCCATCGGTAACGGACTGCTGATTGACTTTCCCAAGGCCGCGCAGGACGTCCTCGAGACCGACCCGAACGACCGCCTGCTGTACACCGTCAGCACACCGCCAGGACAGTTCATCCTCGGGAATAACAATATTCCGGCGCCGCCGGCGGACATGGCGCCGCGGCTGGACAAGCCTTATTTTTACGATGGCGACATCAGCGGCAGCGGCGGAGCGGCAAGCACGAAAGTGCGTGTCGCGGCGCTGTATCTGACCTACGGCAAATCGAACGGCAAGCCGCAATGGATGCTGGTCCAGGTGGCGCGCAGCATGGCGAACCGGGAGAATATCTGGAAAGGCATCCTGGTGGACACGCTGCTCCCCTTGTCCGTCCTGATGCTGTTGATGACGATGATCGTCTGGGCGGCGACCGGCGCCGGGCTGGCGCCGTTGCTGCGCCTGCGCCGCCAGGTCGAAGGCCGTTCGCCGACCGATCTCGCGCCCCTTCGCGTCGAATCCGCGCCCAGGGAAGTCCGCGCCCTCGTGAGCGCCCTCAACACCCTGCTCGCTTCCGTGCGCCAGAGCGTCGATGCGCAAAAACGCTTCATTGCGTATGCCGCCCACCAGCTGCGCACCCCGCTCGCGGGCCTCAAGGCCCACACCGAACTGGCACTCGACCGCACGAGCGACCCTGCCCTGGTGTCGCACCTGAACCTGGTGCACCAGAGCGCCACGCGGTGCGCCCACCTCGTCAACCGGCTGTTGATGCTGGCGCGGGCCGAACCCGAAAGCGCGATCGCGCAGGAGACCGCGCCGGTGCACCTGCTCGCGCTCGTGCAGAACAAGGTGGCGGAACTGGTACCGCGTGCGCTGAAGGCCGGCGTCGACCTCGGCATGGCGGATGACGGCGCCCCTGCCGGCGATCCGTTGATCGTCATGGCCAATGCGATCCTGGTCGAAGAGGCATTGTCCAATGTGCTGGAAAACGCCATCGAATACGCCGGCCGCGGCAGCGAAGTCACCGTCGCGGTGGAACGCGAAGACCGCCATGCGCGTATCAGCGTCAGCGACAACGGCCCGGGCATTCCCGAGGCCAGCCGCGCCGTGGTGTTCGACCGCTTCGTGCGCGCGACCGACCAGGGCCTGGGCTGCGGATTGGGCCTGTCGATCGTCCGCGAGATCGTCCTGGGCCATTATGGCTCGGTGATCCTGGAACCGACCGAGCCGCATGGGGTGACGGTGGTGATCCGCCTCCCCTTGCGCTGACGATGCCCGGACTTACCTGGCCTGCAGGCGCAGCATGACCACGCCGTGGGCCGGCACCGTCATGGCGTAGGGTTTGCCCGTATCGCCCGTTTCACCCGTCCATAATTCCGTGAACCGGTAGCGCGTCTGGCCGAAATTGACGCTGCTGTTGCTCAACCGGTCCGACAGCGAATGGCTGTTCCAGTCGAAGCGGTAGGTCCGCGGCTGGCTGGCGCGGTTCAGGAACATCAATGCCCACTCGCCGTTCGCCAGCGGCTTGGCATACATGTCCAGCTGGCCGTCGTTCGAAAAGCGCCATGCCTGGACGGCGCGTTCGTCCTGGTTCACCGCGATCACGCCGCGGTTGGTCAGGATCTTGCGGGTGGCGGCCGACATGGAACGGATGTCGTTGCCGGCGATGAGCGGCGAATTCATCATGGCCCAGATCGAGAAATGCGCCTTGTCCTCGTCTTCCGTCATGCCCTTGCCGACTTCCAGCATGTCCATGTCGTTCCAGCGCCCCGGTCCCGAATATTTGCGCAGGCCCGCCTGCTTGTCGAGGATCGGCAGGACGCCCCACTGGGACCAGTCGCCGTGATTGAATTCGCAGTCCCAGCACGGATAGATGTCGCCCGTCGTGCGCCACGAGTGCCCGACGTCGCCGGCCCACTCCCAGGGTTTGGTATCGCCCCATTCGCAAATCGAAAACAGGATCGGGCGCCCGGCCGCGCGCAACGCATCGCGCATCGTGGTGTAGCCGCCTTTGGCGCTCAGGCCTTCGGTGTTGCACCAGTCGTATTTGAGGTAATCGACGCCCCAGCTGGCGTAGGTCTGCGCATCCTGATACTCATGGCCACGGCTGCCCGGATGGCCGCCGCAAGTCTTGTCCCCCACATCCGAATAGATGCCCAGCTTGAGGCCTTTGGCGTGGACATAATCCGCCAGCGCCCTGATCCCAGACGGGAAGCGCTGCGCGTCGGCACGGATGAAGCCCTGCGCATCGCGTTCGCCTTGCCAGCAGTCGTCGATGTTGACGTAGACGTAGCCCGCATCACGCATGCCGCTGGCGACCAGTGCGTCCGCGGCGTCCTTGATCAGCTTTTCGTTGATGCCGCACGCGAACGTGTTCCACGTGTTCCAGCCCATCTGCGGGCGCTGCCCCAGCTCGGTGAACTTGCCGGGCGTGCCGGGCGCGACATGCACCGTGACGCCCTGCGCGTACACGTGATTCATTGCGAGACTCCCGACACACAGGAGCACTCCAAGCGACTTCGATATGTTCGACATAGGATCCATCAAATAAAAAAAGGCGCGCGCCTGAAGACAAGGCGCGGCCGAAATCCGCTAAACGGACAAGGAATCAGAAGGTGTAGCCGACACGGAGGCTGTAACGCGGCCCACTGACGAAGACGGCGCGCACTTTATCGCCGATACCCTGGTGCATCGTCTGGCTGTAACGCGCGTCGGTCAGGTTTTGCGCCTGGAAGTCGAACTTGAGGTTCTCGCTGAATTTGTACGAGATACCGCCGTCAAGCTGTCCATAAGCATCGGCCCACAGCGGCAATCCCCAGGCCACGTTGTGCTGGCCGAAGGTCGGGCTGGCGGGATTGGTGTCCGTGCCGTTGCTGCCCTGCGTGCCGTTCGTGTTGGTGCTGAGGAGGTAGCGCGAGCGCCAGTTGTAGGCCAGGCGCGCCGACCACGGTCCCTGGTCGTACAGGATCGCCAGGTTGTAGGCGTTCTGTGACAGTTGGGTCAGCGGCAGGTTGCCGAAGGCACGTCCGTCGATGTCGCAACCGTTCAGGTTCAGGTTGACGTTCGCGGCGTTCTGTCCGCCCGAGCAGTATTCGCTGAAGACCGGGTTGTACAGGCTGCGCTTGCTGTGGACGTAGGTGTAGTTCGCCGCCACGCCGATGCCGCGCAACCAGTCCGGCACGTTGTCGAAATACTGCTGGTACGCGATCTCGCCGCCGCGGGCGATGCCTTTCGCGCCATTGACCGGCGCCGTCACCAGGAACTGCTGCGTGTTCCCATTAATATCCTGCAGGCCCACCGACGTCGTCTGGTTGATGATCACATCCTTGAGGTGCTTGTCGAACACGGCGAGGGTCAGCGATCCGGATTTGGCGAAGTACCATTCCGCGGTGAGGTCGAGCTGCGTCGACGTGATCGGGCGCAGCGCCGGGTTGCCCTGTGCGTTGCCGGTCCGGTTCACGGCCGTCACGTTCACGACCTTGGTCTCCTCGTTCACCGACGACACGATTTCCTGCGACAGCGTCGTGTAGGCCTGCAGTTGCGAGAAGTCCGGACGCGACATCGACTTGCCGTAGGCGAGGCGGAACTGCAGCGTGTCGCTGGCCTTCAGTCGCAGGTTCACGGTCGGCAGGAAGTGGTTGTACTTGTTCTCGACATCGCTCTTGTTCAGGTAAGCGGGGATGTAGGGAACAGGGATGCCGGTGGCTTGCGTGCCTTGTCCGAACGGCGCGCCCGGCGTGTACGACATGTAGCCGGTCGAGTGCGAACGGGTCTGCACGTAGCGCAGGCCGACGTTGCCGTCGATCGGGTATTTCAGGTCGTCGAAGCCGAAGCGCAGTTGCGTGTAGAACGCGCGGGTCTTCTCTTTCTGGTCGTTGGTGCCGGCCGGGTTGTCGCCGCCGAACTTGGCCGCTTTCCAGATCTGGCACGGGTTGCCGCCATCGCCGCCATTGGCCGCGATCCGCTCCGGACACAGGATCGCGTCGTGGTAGTCGTGCAGCGTCTGGTACGAAGCCGGATAGCCGCTGGCCACGCTCGGCGCGGGGAACACGACCGCGGGCACGCTGACGTCGCCGCCGAAGAAGTTGTTGAACTGTTGCGTCACGTGCGGCGCGTTGAAGCGCGGGTCGTTCAGGTAGGCCAGTTTCGGAATGTCCCAGCCCAGCAGCCACGGCGGCGTCACGCCGGCCCAGTTCCAGCTGGGATCGGAATTGACCGTGCGCGCTTCGCGGTCCGTCAGGCGCACGCCGAAGCGCACGTCGCGCAGGACCGGATGGTCGAACGCATAGCGCGCGTCGCCCTTCCAGGCCTTCATGGTGCCCTCGGTCTTGTCGAGGTGTTCCATGGTCGACTCCCAGTAGTAATTCGCGGGATCGGCCAGGAAGGCGCGCTGGGCATCGGTGAAGTTAATCTTCGGCAGGCTGCCGCGCAGGTCGAGGCTCTCGTTCGGCATCAGCATGCCGAGGCCGACCGCCGAGGTGAAGTGGCTGCCCGTGGAGCGCACGTGCTGCAGGTCACTCGAGAGCGTCCAGCTGTCGGCCACCTTCCACTGCACGTTCCAGGACACGTCGGTGGTCTTCGAATCGCCCTTGTTGAAGCCGCCCGCATTGCTGAACGGGATGCCGCCGTTCGTGGTGTCGCTCAGGGTGCCCGTGACGAACGCGCCTTTGGCGTCGTACACGGTATCGGGGCTGACCTTCAGGTCATAGGGGCTGGCCGACGAGAAGATCGACTGCTCGTTCGCGCTGTCCTTGTAGCGCGACTGGAAATAGGTCAGGTGGCTCTGGAGGTTGTCGCGCTTCCACTGCAGGGCGCCGTACGCCCCCTGGCGCTTGCGGTCGTACTTATAGTTGCGCCATTGCGCGCCTTTCGGAATCCACACCGTGCGGCCCGGCACGATGTCGGTGCGCGGGAAGAAGGGTTCGAACTGGAAGGTATCCGTCTGCGTGGAACTGTCCGACGTCGCGATATCGACCAGGGCGCCGAATTCGCCGGCGCCGGTCTTCCAGCGATTCGAGTACAGGCCGGACACGGAAGGATCGGGCCTGCCCTTCCTGAGCGTGGAGTGCGTCGCCTCGACGGACAGCGCGCCGCGCTGGCCCTTGAAATCGAACGGCAGCGCGGTACGCAGATTGACCAGGCCGGAAATGCCGCCCTCCGTCTGCTCGGCCGACGGATTTTTATAGACGTCCACGCCGGCCATCAGCTCGGGCGGGATATCGCCCCAGCTGATCGAGCGGCCGCCGTTCGACGCGAACGCCTCGCGTCCATTCAGTTCCGAACGCACGTAGTTCAGCCCGCGAATGTTGACGCCGGCGCCTTCCACGGAAAATCGCTCGTTGTCGCCGGCCTGGCGGTTGATGCTGATACCGACGACGCGCTGCAAGACCTCGGTGACGGAACGGTCGGGCAATTTGCCGATGTCGTCGGCAACGACGGAGTCGACGATTTCATCCGCGTCCTGCTTCAGCTTTTGTGCGGAGGCCAACGCGGCCCGCTGGCCCGTCACGACCACGACGGCCTTGTTCTCGTCGGTCGTTTGCGCCTGCGCCATGCCGGCGATGCACGACAAATGCGTCACAGCCAGTGCGATAGCGGTTTGATTAAAACGTTTCATAAGTCTCCTCTTGTGAGATCAGCCGTCGGATGCGGCCTGTATCGTCCGAATGTTTGGCAGCCTGCATCTGTCGCTAAACAATCAAGCAATGAATATTAACCACAGATTTACTGATTATTCCATCACCCCCAGGCGTCGGCTACGCTTTACTCGGGAGGGGTCATTGTTTAGTGTTGTTTTGAGAAACATGGCGCCGCGTGACGAAGAGGCGGCCATCCTCCATGCTTTCCGTGGCGGAGAACGTTGTTTAGTGCGGATGTAAAAAAGGCCGCTCGAAGGCGGCCTTTGCGACGACAGCGGGGGCAACAATCAGCTGTAGCGCTCCAGCGTGATGACGCGGGGATCGCCGTAGACAGCCTGCAGGTGGGCGTCGTCGTTCCCTTCCGTCACGTCGTACCACGACATGAAGAACGACCAGGGTGCGCCGCCCGAGAGACTGGTGTCGATATCCGGCGTGGGTCCGTTTTCCGTCATCGCGATCAGCTTTTGGCCGTTGCTGACCGTATAAGCCTTGTCGAACTCCGCCTTGTTGTTTATGTAGACAAAATTCCCCGGATAGGAATCGATGCCGATGAGATCGACCTTGTCGTTACCGGGATACCAGGCCGCATCGTCGCCGCACCAGCACCACAGCAGATTGTGCAGGCCGTGATGATTGACGATGCGGTCATACACCATGTTCCAGAGCGCCTTGTACACGGCGGGGCCCTTGGCGCTCCACCAGAACCACGTCCCCCCGGCCTCGTGCAGGGGGCGCCAGATGACCGGGATTCCGGCGTCCCGCAGCTTCTTGAGCTGGACGGCAATGGCGTCGATATCCCGCAAGGTGTCGGTGTATTCCTGGGTGCCGCTCGTCACGGCGCGGGACGCGTCGAACGTCGTGCTGTCGGTGTAGAACGTATTCGTGCCGGCCGTCCCGCCGGACGGTGAATGCCAGTGCCACTGGTAGGAAATGAGCGGCTTTTTACCGTTGGCGGTGTACCACGAGATGGAATTGTCGATCGACGGCTCGGCCAGATCCGGACCGATGGTGAAGTACCCGGGCTGGCCGGTGCCGGGATTGATCGCATTGCTGTCCCACAGCCAGGAATAGGCGGGGCTGTAGTGCTGCATGTCGAAGCCGCGCAGCAAGGGGTAATGACCGGTCAGGTTCTTCACATAGTCGAACTTGTTTTGATCGGTCTGGCCCGAAATGATGAACTTGCCGAATTTCGAAATCAGCCAGGTGTACATGTCCTTCACGGCCTGGGTGGCGGCCGGATCGACCGGAGCGGCATTGATCCGGAATGTCCTGACCACGCAACTCGTGGTTGCCCCGGCCTGGCCGCAGGATTTCACGGTGATGCTCGCGCCTTTCGACACCGCCGCGCCGGACGATCCCATATTCGCCGCCAGCCTGTTCGCCTCCGGACCGCCGCTGCCGCCACACGCGCCCAGCAAGGACGTGGCGGCGATCGCGCCCGTTCCTTTCAACAGCACGTTCCGACGGCTCGAAGAAAAGTTTTTGTTATTAGCCATTGTTATCCTCCATCTCCAGTTGATGACGCCATTGCCATGAGCGGCAGTGGCAGCGAACATTAACCAAACATTTAATGAGTATTTCACTACCCTGGAGAATGGCGCGATGTTTAGCACTGTTTCGCACAACTCGGCGCTGGCGCAAAAAAAACCGTGCCGCGATACACCGCGGCACGGTTCCCGATCCGGACGATCCGGAGAGAGGTCGTTACATGATCACGGCGCGCCGACCGTGACCGCCTGCGCCGCGCTGTTCCAGGCGCGCAGCCCCAGCATCAGCGGCCCCTGCGCGGACAGCGTCGCGCCGACCGTCCTGGTTTCCCGAGGCATCAACGCCAGGTAGTTGTCCGTCCAGTACACCGGCAGCACGCGCTCGCCGGCCGCCGTCGACAGGGTCAGCTTGGCGTTCAGCACCGGCACGTTCGAGGTGTTGTGCAGGGTGATGTCGAGCTTGCGCTCGGCGCCCTCCTGGCGCACCGTGGCGCGCACCTCGACCGCCGCACGCGC
Source organism: Massilia sp. (assembly GCA_045810485.1). Taxonomy (GTDB): domain Bacteria; phylum Pseudomonadota; class Gammaproteobacteria; order Burkholderiales; family Burkholderiaceae_D; genus Telluria. The sequence continues at coordinate 20,653 of JBJMVU010000048.1, forward strand.
CAGCCCGTCCAGTCCACGCTGGCCTTCCGGCGTGCTGCTGGGCCAGTAGACGCTTTCCGACACCGTCTTGCCGCCCGCGTCCTTGAGCGTGACCTTCACGATCATCAGGCCATGTTGCGCGAGCAGCGGCGCGATGCCGACGTCGATCGGCTGCGACGTGGCGACCGGCGCGACGCTCAGGGCCGTGCGGCCCGCGCCGAACGGCTTGCCGTCGACGCCCCACGCTTCCCAGCCGACCGTTGCATGGTCCAGCGGCAGGTTCGGGTTGTTGATCACGCTGACCGTATGGTCGGGCAGGTTGAGCTGCACGTGCACCGGCTCGGACGCGTGCTTGGTGCCGTAGTACGACGCGTGGGTGTCGTAGTCGTGGCTGAGGATCTGCCACATCGTGCTGGGCCACGCCGGCTGCGTCATCCACAGCATGCGGCCGCTGTTCTCGCGCCACAGGCCCGCGTTCATGCCTTCGAAGATCGCGCGGTGCGCCTCGTAGTTCATCAGCTGGGCCTTGCGCTCGAAGTCTTCCAGCGAGTTCGGTGCGCCATAACGCCGTTCCAGCGCGTCCATGAACGGCTTCACGCGGCCGTTGCCGTCCGGGTGCCAGTCGTGGTACGCGACGGTGTCGCCCAGCGGCCAGCGATCGCCGGGCGGCACCGCGGCCTGGATCGATTCGAGCGTCGGGAACGACGGCACCCCGACCTCCACCGAGAAGCCCTTCGCGTGCGTAGTGAAATAGGTCTCCGGCTCCTGGTAATTGTACGGGCCGCTGTTCTGCAGGTTGACGCGGTTCGAGCTGCCCGTGTACCAGCGCGTGCCGTCTTCCTCGTAGATCAGGTTTTCCAGCCGCTCGTTCAACGCCGGCTGCGGCACGCCTTCGTTGCGGCCGAACCAGGCGACGATCGACGGGTGGTTGCGGAAGCGCCGCACCACGTCGACGGCGTTGGCCATGAACAGGTCGACGTCCTGCGGCTCGATGTTGTAGTCCTGGGTCGAGGCCCAGAAGTCGTTCAGCACCATCAACCCGTATTCGTCGGCCAGGTCGAAGAACGTCTCCTCCGTGTTCTGGCCGACCCAGTTGCGGATGATGTTCACGTTGGCGTCGCGGTGCAGCCGGAAATAAGGCTCCAGGCGGGCGCGATCGACGCGCTTCATCCAGTCGTCCATGCCCCAGTTGCCGCCGCGCGCCGCGATGCGCACGCCGTTGACCTTGATGACCAGGTAGGGGCTCAGGCTCGTGTCGGCGAGTTCACGGATCGCGGCCGTGCCTTCGGCTTCGGCGCGCAAACCCGTGGCCCATTCGTTGTCGCCCACCTTGCGGATCGCCTCGTGGCGCGCATCCGTGATGCGCACGCCGAGCCGGCGGCCCTTGTCGAAATCGGCCTCGACCCGGTGCAGGTGGCCGGTCCGGTCGACCAGCGACAACTCGTAGGTGACGGAACGGATGCCGAACGCGCTGTGGCCATGGTCGGACAGGCGCGCGCCCTGCAGCACGTCGACGTCGAGGTCGTGCAGCTCGGGCTTGCCGTAGCCGTTCGGCCACCACAGGCGCGGATTCCTGAAGCGCAGGGCGCCGAAGTCGCCGGCCGTGAAGCGCACGACCTGTGCACCCGGCGCGAGCGTCACGGTCTTGCTGACCACGACCGGTTGGCCGCTGCCGGCGCGGTCGCGGATCGTCGCGCGCACGGTGGCGCGCGTGGCCGTCTTCGCCAGGTTCGTCACGGGCACGTCGATGCCGATCTCGGCCTCGCTGTTGTCCGGGCGGGTGAGCGTGGTGGTGACGCGCGTATCGCCCACGCGCACGTCGCCGGTGGCGCGCAGCACCACGTCCTGCCAGATGCCCGTATTGCGGTCGCGCACGGACGGGATCCAGTCCCAGCCCTCGGTGGCGATGAAGGTCGGACCGTCCTGCGCGAGCACGCCGCCATTCTCGCCGACGCCGGACGTCAGCGATTCCTCGTGGGCGATGCCCGGATGCGGCGGCGGCGACACTTTCACGGCGATGACGTTGCGTCCCCTGGCGTCGACGTAAGGACTCAGGTCGAACGTACCGCGCACGAACGCGCCGCGCGTGCCGCCGACCTTGCGGCCGTTGACCCACACTTGCGACGCGTAGTTGATCCCCTTGAAGGTCACGAACAGGTGCTGCCCTGGCCTGTAGCCGTCCGGGAGCGCGAAGCTCGTGCGGTACCACCAGTCGTGGCGGGACAGGCTCTCGGGGATGGCGAGGTTGTTCAGGCCATAGGCGGGATCGGGATAGACGCCGCGGTCGACCAGCGTGGTCAGCACCGTGCCCGGCACGGTCGCCTTGCGCCAGCCGGCGGCGGCGTAGACGGCCCGCCCCACCTGGTCGCCGGCTTCGGGCACCAGCGGCGCGGCCTGCAGCGACCAGTCGCGGATCGTCCATTCATTGACGCCGCTTTTCACCAGCGCGGGTCCGGCGTACGGCGGCTTCGCCACGGGCGCCGTGGGCGCCGCCGCGGACTTCGGCAACGTCCAGGCGTCTTGCGGGACGACCTGCCCGGCCATCTGGCGCGCCTGCAGCGGCCAATGCGGACTGCCCGTCTCGAACGTGGTCAGCGCCTCGTCCGGCGGCGCGGCGGCGCGGCGGGCCAGGTGCGCCGCATCGAGCGGCTCGTTCGCGACCGTCAGCCCGGCGACGCGGCCGGCGAAGCCCGCGCCGCCCTTGCCGCGGGCGCCGATGCGCAGCTGCGCATCCGGCTCGGGCGCCAGCACGAGCGCCTGCCGGGCGACCTCGCGGCCGCCCACGAACAGCGCCAGGCTGCGGCCGTCGTAGCTTGCAGCGACATGGGTCCAGGCGCCGACGGGCAGCGCGGCGCCGCTGCGCACGGGCGCCGTGCCGCCGCCGCAATAGGCCAGCTGGCCGTCGATGCTGCACAGCGCCCCGGCGCCGTCGATCCCGGCCAGCAGGACCGTACCGGCGCGGGGTTCGTCGGGCTTGAACCAGCCGCCCAGTGCGAAGCCGCCGTCGCGCACGAACAGCGCGCCCTTGGCGTGCTTCTTGACCAGGCCGTCGCTCGCCGCCGGGAATTCGGCATTGAACGGCCCCCAGTCGGCGGCGTGGGAGAGGGATGCTGCGGCGAGCAGCACTGCGGTAATGTGGAGTTTCATGCAGGTGAACCTGGCCGTTTACAAGGATTGGTTAATAAAGCTTCTATCAGACGAAATCATTCTGCATTTCCGGCACCACAGGGTCAAACGCCGCGCCCCCTCCATGGCGCAGTTTAGCCCTGATTACTAAACGCTAAGATCGGCCTCCCCTCCCTGCTGGATTCCGGTATTTAGTCCGCCGACGCTAAACTTTTTCGTCATCTTCGCTAAATATTTGCTTAATCTTTAGTTCATGTGCGAGACTACGAAACACACACACAAGCCGGACCAGAGGCCATTTGAAACCTGTCACGATTCGCGACATCGCCCAGTCCGCCGGATTGTCGATCGCGACGATCTCGCGCGCGCTGAAGAACGAGCCCGGACTCACGGAGACAACCCGGGACGCAGTGGTCCGGATCGCGCAGGACCTGGGCTACGACTTCGGCAAGCTGCGGCGCAAAAAAATCCAGCGCATCGCCTTCCTGCTGCACTGCCAGCACAACGCCGGCGCCATCAGCCCGTTCTACACGACGGTCCTGCGCGGATCGGAAGAGGCTTGCCGCAGGCAGGGCATCGCGCTGTCCTTCGTCATCGTCAGCCCGGCTGACAGCATTGCCGAGCAACTGCGCCTGCATGCCTGCGACGCCATGGTCTGCGCCGGCTTCTTCGAGCCGGATCTGCTCTCGTCCCTGCGCGCAACCGGCAAACCGATGGTGCTGATCGACATGAAGATGCCCGGCTACAGCTCGGTCAATCCCGACAACCTGCTGGGTGGCTACCTGGCGACCCAGCACCTGATCAGGCTCGGGCGCACGAGGATCGGGATGGTCTCCGGTTCACTCAGCCATTACAGCATTCGCGAGCGCCACCGCGGCTACCGCCAGGCGTTGTTCGACGCCAGGATACTGGCCGATCCGCGGTACGAGATCAGCATCGACGAGGGCCTCGACCCGCAGACTGGCGTGCAGGAGGCCATGCACGCGCTGCTGGACCTGCCGCGCCCGCCCGATGCCGTGTTTTGCTTTAACGACGCCGCAGCGCTGGCGGCGATGCGGGCCTGCCTGGCGGCGGGCTTGCATGTCCCTCACGATGTGGCGATCGTCGGCTTCGACGACATCCCCGATGCGATGCTGGGACATCCCGCTCTGACGACCTTCCGCGGTGACATCAAGGGCCTGGGGACGACGGGCGTCGAGCTGCTGCTCGACGGCGCGCATGACCGGCCCGTCGAGAAGATCCTGCCGGTCGAACTGGTCGTCCGCGCGAGCACCGTCAGCGACGACTGGAGCCGGCGGCGGGGCGCGTCCGAGCGACGCGTGCGCATGATGGGGATGCGGGACTGAAACGAAAAAGGCCAGCTAAAAAGCTGGCCTAAGTCCTTGATTCTATTGGTCGGGGCGAGAGGATTCGAACCTCCGACCACGTGCACCCCATTTTCGTTGTCAAACGTCCAAGAACGTCTTCAACGGTCCAGCTTGGTACCAAATTTCTAATCTAAATCAAACACTTAGTATGCTGATCTATCCAACATGATCCAGCCTCGTACACTGCAATCCAAGGATTTTTTCTTACCAGTTTCTTACCAAGGATCGAGGCCTTCATGGTTGCTCTCAGACTCACCGCTACAAAGATCGATCGCTACAAGCCGCCGAAAGACGATGAAATCTTAACAGACGGAAATGGGCTGTCAATTCGCTTTCGACGCGGCAAAGATGGCTCTACAAGCAAGACTTGGCTGTATGTGTACAAGGATGGAAAAAAGTCTGTTTACCTTACTCTTGGGGAGCACAACTATGCCCTTCCCGACTTCGACTGTACGTTATATCGCTTACCTCCAGGCGCGCGCTTAACCTTGGAGACAGCGAGGCGGGCTGCGGCCGAGATCGCCGACTGGCGCAAGCGCGGTGTTGATCCAAAGCAACACATTCAAGCTGAGCGGGACCGCTCCGTGGCGCAAACCCTCACCGTGGCCAAAACCGAAAGCCGCCTGCAGGCCAAGCTCGACCAGGAACGGCTAACCGTGAGGGATCTGTTCGACATATGGATCACGGATGGTGTCCGACGGAAGGACGGAAATAGCCAGTTGAAACGCTTGTTTGAAGCGGACGTTTTACCGCATGTTGGAGGGATCGAGCTGACGCTATTAACGGAGCATGATTTGCGGGCAGTTCTGCGGTCCCAAGTAGCTAGAGGAGTAAATCGAACGGCCGTGATAACTCGAAATAGTTTGCGCCAGATGTTTACATGGGCTCGAAAAAGGCAGCCCTGGCGCAAACTTCTGGTGGACGGCGACCCAATGGACTTGATCGAAATCGAGAAGATTGTCTCACCTGGGTACGACCTCAATAATGAAAGCGACCGGGTTTTGTCAGCAAGCGAGATTATTGAACTCTGGAATATTCTTAGACAATCCGAGCATGATTATGCACTTACCCCAAACAAACGTTTAGCGCCTCAACCCTTAAACAAAAAGACACGATACGCAATATGGATCATGCTTTCTACCTTGTGCCGCGTTGGAGAGATGACGATGGCAAAGTGGGAACATGTCGATTTTTCACGTAAAGAGTGGTTCATACCGAAGTCGAATGTTAAAAAAAATGTTGCGCACCTACTCGTTTTCCTCTCACCATTTGCGCTCAGCCAATTTCAAGAACTATATAAACTGACGGGGCATTCTGACTGGTGCTTTCCATCTAGAGATCAAAAAGAACATATGGACCTAAAGTCGATCACCAAACAAATCGGCGATCGACAAAGCATATTTAAGCAGGAGAGAAAGAAAGCCAAATCGATCAGAAAGCGACAGCAAGACAATACGTTGGTCCTAGCAGGGGGACGACATGGGTCATGGTCCCCTCATGATCTGCGTCGCACCGGAGCAACAATGATGCAAGCTTTAGGTGTTCCCTTGGATACGATCGATAGATGCCAAAATCACGTCATCTTCGGAAGCAAAGTGCGTCGACACTATCTTCGGCACGACTATGCGACTGAAAAACGAGAGGCATGGCTTAAGCTCGGCCTTGAGCTCATGAGGGTTCTAGGTATAGCTAATGATGAAAACTAATAAACTTCCGTTAGCTGTCTGCAAAGTTCGGCTGTAGATATATTAACAACAATCAAACTCTGTTCATGCGATATATGGCGCCAGTCAATGCCTCGAGCATACCTGTTGATAGTATAGCAATCACAATATCGTTTCGGATATGCCAGCAGGAGACAAAAGTGGAATCGCTCAAGCCAGTCGTAGACCGTTTGATTAGAATTCATGAAGTAGTTCATATCTGCGGCCTGTCACGTAGCTCTATTTATGCGAGCATTCAAAAAGGAGAGTTTCCTTGCCAGGTCAAACTATCGAGAAAAGCCTCAGCTTGGGTGTACAGCGAAGTGATGGCTTGGGCTGCCGCACGAGCAGCATCAAGGAGTGTCGAATGGCTCGGCGACAAATAGACGATCGACGCTGTCATAGGCTCGTTCCCTGGTCGCGCAAGGGCAGTTTTGGACAATCCGGAATAAAAGATCCGTTGGCTTGGAATTAGGCACAAAATGGCACTCCCCTCTCGTCAAAATGTATCGACGAACTGTTGTCCTATTTCATCGCTAAAGGCTACCTGATCACGTATGGATCTGTACCGCAACGGATATACTCAGCCCGCTCTTCTACTTTGTGCCCAACATGTTCGCTATCGCCTGATCAGCCCACCCTTTATAGGTCGGGTCGCTCATGTACTTGCTGGCGCGCAGCTTCGCCAAGGCGGTTCGATCAGCGTCTGTGGCGCGCCAACCCGATTTGATCCGCGCAAGCGTACGCAAAATGTACAGATTCACCCGATAGGACTTCGTCTCGCTATCGGGAAGGATAGCGGCCATTAGATGAGCAATAACGCCGCTCGGATCTCGCTCGTAACGCTTGACTAGCTCATCACTCACCGTGCGTCTAGCTGGTCCGTTGAGCTGCTCGATCAAGTCCGCAGGAAAGTTGCCATCGGGCGGCTGTGTTAACACTGGCTGCCTGATCCGCCAGACCTCGACTTCACGCCGGCTGTTCGCATATGCGATTAGGTTGCCCGTCGTATCCAAGGCGACAGGACCTGCGGCATCGCGCACGGGCAACGCCATCCATTCATCTGTGCCATTTCGATAAAGCTCAATCCTCCCATCGCCGCCCGTCGCAGCAATTGTCCGGCTATCGTTGGTAATGGCGATCGACCACGGCCCTTGAATTTTTGGCGATGGCTGAGACATTGATATAAAAAGGTCAGTACTCAGGTCCTTTAAGGTCATGAATCCATCGGGTGATACGCTCATCCAGTTAAGTCCATCGGGCGAATAAGCGCAAGCGACAATCTCGCTTGTGCCAAACTCGTCAATCTCCCGAAACTTGGTCGAGCGAAGAGAGACTTCGATTCCTTTATCGCCAAAACGTCCTGCGCAGAGAACGTTCGCGATGTCACTGCGAGACAACACACGCTTCTGTTCCTTCAATCGAGGTGCACCGGTATATATATATAGCCCTGCTGCTTCTGTATAGGCTGGAAGTCCTGGCAAGTCAAGACAAGTGACCAAATCTAGGCTGTGCTCCTCTGCTACGCCCTTATCGTTTATCACAACGAAATCTAGCTCTTTCTTGTTAGTTAGTGAAAGCGAGAACCACGGGCCTCGGGTCATGGTGCAGGGAGTTTTAGTCGCGAATGTGGTTGTTCCAAGTTGATACGTGCTGGTTGTGCCGATGTCGCTCACTGTTGTCGCAAGCATCCCGTCGTCGCTAAGTACGATCAGTCGGGGCGCCACCTGCACAAGAATACCGGGCAACTCCGGCGTAATCCGCTGAAAC
>JBJMVU010000049.1:0-14133 GCA_045810485.1 Massilia sp.
CGCGCAGTGCCGCCTCACGCCGGAGTCGCTGGAAAAGCTGGCCGACCGCTGCCCGAACCTGATCGGCTTCAAGGACGGCATCGGCGACATCGAACTGATGGTGTCGATCTGGCGCCGCATGGGCGACCGCTTCAGCTACCTGGGCGGCCTGCCGACCGCGGAAGTGTATGCCGCGGCGTATAAGGCGCTGGGTGTGCCGGTGTACTCGTCGGCCGTGTTCAACTTCATGCCGAAGCTCGCGATGGACTTCTACCACGCGATCGCCAAGGACGACCACGCGACGACCAACCGCCTGCTGGACGAATTCTTCCTGCCTTACCTGGCGATCCGCAACCGCAAGGCCGGCTACGCCGTGTCGATCGTGAAGGCGGGCGCCCGCCTCGTCGGCCACGACGGCGGCCCCGTGCGCGCGCCGCTGACCGACCTGACGGACGAAGAATCCGACATGCTGCACAAGCTGATCGTCGCCCAGGGCGCCCAATAACAACAGCGAACCTCGAACTACCGTCGCGAGAAGCAGGTTTGTCGACGTTCCCAATACCAGCAAGGAGAAAACATGACGATTCAAGGTGAAATGATCATCGGCCGCCGCGTCGTGCGCGGCAGCGCCGGCGCCACGCGCGCCTTCAACCCGGCCACGCGCACGCAGATGGAGCCGGAATTCGGCCTCGCGACGGAAGACGACGTCGCCGCCGCCTGCGCACTGGCGGAACAGGCGTTCGACACGTACCGCAACCTGCCGCTGGAACAGCGCGCCCGCTTCCTGGAAACCATCGCCGACCGCATCATGGACATCGGCCCCGCGCTGATCGAACGCGCGTCGGCCGAATCCGGCCTGCCGGCGGCCCGCCTGGAAGGCGAGCGCGGACGCACGTGCAACCAGCTGCGCCTGTTCGCGAAGGTCGTCCGTGACGGCTACTTCCTCGAAGCGACGCTCGATTCCGCCCTGCCCCAGCGCACGCCGCCACGCTCGGACCTGCGCATGCGCAAGATCGGCCTCGGCCCGGTCGCCGTGTTCGGCGCCTCCAACTTCCCGCTCGCGTTCTCCGTCGCCGGCGGCGACACCGCGTCGGCACTGGCGGCCGGCTGCCCCGTCGTCGTGAAGGCGCACAGCGCCCACCTCGGCACGTCGGAACTGGTCGGCAAGGCCGTGCGCCAGGCCGCCGAAGACTGCGGCATGCCGGACGGCGTGTTCTCGATGCTGATCGGCGAAGGCCGCGTGGCCGGCCAGGCGCTGGCCGCGCACCCGGCCATCAAGGCCGTCGGCTTCACCGGCTCGCGCCAGGGCGGCCTTGCCCTCGTGCGCACGGCGAACGCCCGCAAGGAACCGATCCCCGTCTACGCCGAAATGAGCAGCATCAATCCGGTGTTCATGCTGCCGGGCGCGCTCGCCGCGGGCGGCGCGAAGCTGGCCGGCGCGTTTGTCGATTCGCTCACCTTGGGCGTGGGCCAGTTCTGCACCAACCCGGGCCTCGTCATCGCCCTCGCCGGCAACGAGCTGGACGCGTTCCGCACCGCCGCCGCCGAGGCGCTGGCCGCCAAGGGCGCCGGCACGATGCTCACGGCCGGCATCCACCAGGCCTACGTCGACGCCGTCGGCCGCCGCACCGGCATCGGCGGCGTGCAACTGGTCGGCCAGGGCAGCAGCGAGGGCGCCGGCTGCGCCGCGCAGGCCGCGCTGTACGCCTGCGACGCCGCCACGTACATCGCCAGCCCGGCGCTGGACGAAGAGATCTTCGGCCCGGCGTCGCTGGTCGTCGCCTGCCGCGACGAAGCGGAGATGCTCGCCGTGGCGCGCCACCTGGAAGGCCAGCTGACGGCCACCGTCCACGCCACAAGCACCGACCGCGAACTGGCGGGCAGCATGCTGCCGACACTGGAGCGCAAGGCCGGCCGCGTGCTGTTCAACGGCTTCCCGACCGGCGTCGAAGTGTCGCACGCGATGGTGCACGGCGGCCCGTTCCCGGCCACGTCGGACAGCCGCTCGACGTCCGTCGGCGCCACGGCCGTCGAACGCTTCCTGCGGCCGGTGTGCTACCAGGACGTGCCGGCCGACCTGCTGCCGGAAGCCCTGCGCGACGACAACCCGCTGGGCCTCGCGCGCCTGGTCGACGGCACGCTGCAGCTGGCGAAATGATCATCAGGTAGACCACAGTAACCCGCGGGCGGCTGGTACGATGTGCCGGCCGCCCGCAACGGCCGGAGGAGACGCCGGCCGCGCATCGCCAGCAAGCTACGTCAGCACAATCATACTTAAGGCCTGACCATGACCCGCAATCGCACCGGCGACGCCGCAGTCGCCAGCCCCGCCGCCCGGCCCGCCGGCGGCAACTACCGGTGGACCATCTGCGCGCTGCTGTTCTTCGCCACCACCGTCAACTACCTCGACCGCCAGGTGCTGAGCCTTCTCGCGCCGTCGCTGTCGAAGGAATTCGGCTGGACCAACACGGATTACGCCAACATCGCCGCCGCCTTCCAGTTCATCTACGCGATCGCCCTGCTGTTCGCGGGCCGCATCGTCGACCGCCTGGGCACCAAGACCGCGTACACGCTGGCCATCGTGATCTGGTCGGGCGGCGCTATCGCCCACGCATATTCGATCGAACTCGGTAATGGGCTGAAATCGCTGCTTGGCCTCGCCGTGCCGGCGTCCGTCGTCGGCTTCATCATCGCGCGCACGATCCTCGCGATCGGCGAGGCGGGCAACTTCCCGGCCGCGATCCGCGCGACGGCCGAATACTTTCCCAAGTCCGAGCGCTCGTTCGCGACGGGCATCTTCAACTCCGGCGCCAACATCGGCGCGATCCTGGCGCCGCTGACGGTGCCGGTGCTCGCCGCGATCTGGGGCTGGCAGGCCGCGTTCATCTGGATCGGCGGCATCGGCTTCCTGTGGGTCGTGTTCTGGGCATTCCTGTTCGACGAGCCGGATCGCCAGCGCCGCCTGTCGCGCCAGGAACTCGAGTACATCCGCAGCGACGACGCCGCTTCCGCCGCGGCCGGCTGCGCCGTGGTCCCGGCCGGTCCCGCGCCGGGCTGGCGCACGCTGCTGGGCCTGCGCCAGACGTGGGCGTTCGTCGTTGGCAAATTCTTGACCGACGGCGTGTGGTGGTTCTTCCTGTTCTGGCTCCCAAAATACCTGACCGACAAATACGGCATGGCGACGTCGGATCTCGTGCTGCCGCTGGCCGTCCTGTACAGCATGACGATGTTCGGCAGCATCGGCGGCGGCGCGCTGCCGTCGCGCTTCATGCGTCGCGGCGATGCGCCGTACGACAGCCGCATGAAGGCCATGCTGTTCATCGCCTTCTTCCCGCTCGTCGTGCTGCTGGCGCAGCCGCTGGGCCACCTCGGCTACTGGGTGCCCGTGATCCTGATCGGCATCGGCGCCTCGGCCCACCAGGCGTGGTCGTGCAACCTGCTGACCATCACGTCGGACCTGTTCCCGCGCCACTGCGTCGCCTCCGTCGTCGGCATCGGCGGCCTGGCGGGCGGCATCGGCGGCGTGCTCGTGACGAAGGTCGGCGGCAAGCTGTTCGACTACTACGGTGCGCAGGGCCAGATCCAGACCGGCTACATGATCATGTTCGCGTTCTGCGCGCTGGCTTACCTGGCCGCGTGGGCCGTCATGAAAATGCTCGTGCCGACGCAGGACGTGGTGCGCCTGCCGGAGGAGCTGGCGCATGCCTGACGCAATCGTGGAAAGCGTCCCCGGCGTCGGCTGCGCCGTGGGCGAGAGCCCCGTCTGGCACGCGGATGAACAGGCCTGGTACTGGGTCGACATCCCCGCGCGCCGCATCTGGCGCCTGGACCATGCGGCAGGCAGCACGCGCCACTGGACGGCCGCCGAGATGGTCGCCTGCATCGCACCGCGCGCGCAGGGTGGCCTGATCGCCGGCATGGAGACGGGCATCTTCGCCGTCGACCTGCTGGACGACGGCACGGTGCGTGCGGAACGCCTCGCGGCGCCGCCCGAACTGGCGCCCGGCATGCGCTTCAACGACGGCCGCACCGACCGCCAGGGCCGCTTCTGGAGCGGCACGATGTGGATGGACATGGCGGCCGCGCTGCCGATCGGCCGGCTGTACCGCTACGACGGCGCGGGCCTGTCGGCGCCGCTCGTCTCCGGCCTCGTCACGCAGAACGGCCTTGCATGGTCGCCCGACGGACGCACGATGTACCTGTCCGATTCGCATCCGACGCGCCGCCGCGTGTGGGCGTTCGACTACGACACCGACGCCGGCGTGCCGCACAACCGCCGCCTGTTCGTGGACATGGCCGCGTACACGGGGCGTCCCGACGGCGCGGCGATGGACAGCGACGGCTGCTACTGGGTCGCCGGGAACGACGGGTCCAGCCTGCTGCGCTTCACGCCGGCGGGGACGCTGGATCGCGAGCTGGCGCTGCCGGTCGCGAAACCGTCGATGCCCTGCTTCGGCGGGCCCGGTCTCGATACCTTGCTCATCACGTCGATCGTGCAGCCGGGGCATGAGGACGATCCGTTGGCGGGCGCGGTGCTGCTGGTGCGGCCCGGGGTGACAGGGTTGCTGGAGATCCCTTTCTCGTAGGGTGGGCACACCGTGCCCACGCGGACGCAGGCACATGCAAGCGTCTGCGTGGGCGGAGGCCGCCCACCCTACGGTATGAGGTACGTCGTACGTCGGTTAGTTGCAGATCGCAGGCGCCGGCACGGTTGGCCCCGTTACGGTATCGTGCCTGCATGAACGACATCCATTTCTACGAACCGCGCGCCGGCCACGGCCTGCCGCACGATCCCTTCAACGCCATCGTCGGCCCCCGCCCCATCGGCTGGATCTCGACCAGGAGCCGCGCCGGTGTCCTGAACCTCGCCCCGTACAGCTTCTTCAACGCCTTCAATTACACGCCGCCCATCGTCGGCTTCGCCAGCATCGGCTACAAGGACACGGTCCGCAACGTCGAGGAAACGGGACAGTTCTGCTGGAACCTCGCGACGCGCGCCCTCGCCGAGCGCATGAACGCGACCTGCGCGGCGGTGCCGCCCGACGTCGACGAGTTCGCGCTGGCGGGCCTCACGCCCGCCGCGTCGCGCCTCGTCGACGCGCCGCGCGTGCTCGAGGTGCCGGTGTCGTTCGAATGCAGGCTCACGCAGCTCATCCGCCTGCAGGGCGCCGACGGGCAGCCGGCGCCGAGCTGGCTCGTGCTGGGCGAAGTCGTCGGCGTGCACATCGCCCGCGCCCTGCTGAAGGACGGCGTGTACGACACGGCGCACGCGGGCCACATCCTGCGCGGCGGCGGGCCAGCCGATTATTTCGAAGTCGGACCGGACCAGCTGTTTCGCATGTTCCGCCCGTGATATACGGAATATCTGGCGAAGTAAGCAACATCGCCCGCGATCACGTATGATCGCGTATCGCCGTCGACACGGCGCCCCCGTTCGCGCCCGCGCCAGGAGCGCGCGCACGGCCCCGGCCACCACGCCGTGCGGGCATCGGGGGCGCACCACCACCGCCGCCGACCCGGGCGCGGCGCATGTCCCGGCACGCCGCCCCGCATGGTCCCTGCCGTGCGCGGGATGGCGGCAAAGAATCCATAACATCGTCCGCGCAAAGCGGCATAGGAGAAACAATGAGTACCGAAAGCAGCTTGAACGAGGCTAAAGACACCCAGTTGCGCGCCGACGCGCTCGAGTACCACCGCAGTCCGGTACACGGCAAGATCGAGGTCGTCGCCACCAAACCCCTGTCGAACCAGCGCGACCTGTCGCTCGCCTATTCGCCCGGCGTCGCGTACGCCTGCGAGGAAATCGCCGCGGACCCCGCCACCGCCGCCGATTACACCTCGCGCGGCAACCTGGTCGCCGTGATCTCGAACGGCACCGCGGTGCTCGGCCTGGGCAATATCGGCCCGCTGGCGTCGAAGCCCGTCATGGAAGGCAAAGGCTGCCTGTTCAAGAAATTCGCAGGGGTCGACGTGTTCGACCTGGAGCTGGCCGAGAACGACCCGGACAAGCTGGTCGACGCGATCGCGATGCTGGAGCCGACCGTCGGCGGCATCAACCTGGAAGACATCAAGGCGCCCGAGTGCTTCTACATCGAGAAGAAGCTGCGCGAGCGGATGAACATCCCCGTCTTCCACGACGACCAGCACGGCACCGCCATCATCTCCAGCGCCGCGCTGCTCAACGCGCTGAAGGTCGTCGGCAAGGACATCGGCAACGTCAAGCTGGTGGCCTCCGGCGCCGGCGCGGCGGCCATCGCCTGCCTCGACATGATGGTGAGCCTGGGCGTGAAACAGCAAAACGTCTACGTCGCCGACTCGAAGGGCGTGATCTGGCAGGGCCGCGACGCGAACATGGAAGCCAACAAGGCGCGCTACGCGCAGCAGACCGATGCGCGCACGCTGGCCGACATCGTCGACCAGGCCGACGTGTTCCTCGGCTGCTCGACCGCCGGCGTGCTCACCGCCGACATGGTCAAGACGATGGCCGACCGCCCGATCATCCTGGCCCTCGCGAACCCGGAACCGGAGATCCGTCCGGAAGTGGCGAAGGCCGCCCGTCCGGACTGCATCGTCGCCACCGGCCGTTCGGACTATCCGAACCAGGTCAACAACGTGCTGTGCTTCCCGTACATCTTCCGCGGCGCGCTCGATTGCGGCGCCACCCGCATCACGGACGAGATGAAGCTCGCATGCGTGAGCGCGATCGCCGACCTGGCCGAGGCGGAAGCCAATGACGCCGTCGCCGCCGCCTACGCCGGCCAGGACCTGAACTTCGGTCCCGACTACATCATCCCGAAACCGTTCGACCCGCGCCTGATCGCCGCCATTGCGCCGGCCGTGGCGAAGGCCGCGGAAGCGTCGGGTGTCGCCACCCGTCCGATCGCGGACATGGACGCCTACCGCGACAAGCTGGGCGAGATGATCTACCACACCGGCTTCTTCATGAAACCCGTGTTCGCGAAGGCCAAGGCCGCGCCGAAGCGCGTCGCGTTCGCGGACGGCAGCGAGCCGCGCGTGCTGCGCGCCGTGCAGACCGTCGTCGACGAAGGCATCGCCAAACCGGTGCTGATCGGCCGCGCGGCCGACGTCGAGAAGGCGATCAAGCAGTCGGGCCTGCGCCTGAAGGCCGGCGTCGACTACACGCTCGTCGAGGCGGAAGACGACACGACGTTGCAGGGCGCGCGCCTGCTGAACGCGGGCCAGGTCGACTCGCTCATCTGCGGCATGACGGGCAGCTACGACAGCCACCTGGCGCACGTGAAGAACGAGATCGGCCTGGCGCCGGGCGCCGACGTGCTGGCCGCGATGAACGCGCTCGTGCTGGACAAGATGACCCTGTTCATCACCGACACGTACGTCAACGACAACCCGTCCGCGCAGGAACTGGCGGCGATCACGAAGCTGGCCGCGACGGAAATGCGCCACTTCGGCCTGGAACCGAAGGCGGCGCTCTTGTCGCACTCGATCTTCGGCTCGTCGCAGCGCCCGTCCGCGCAGCGCATGCGCGACGCGCGCGCCCTGCTCGCGCAAACGGCGCCGGAGCTGCCGGTGCTGGGCGAAGTCCACGGCGACGCCGCGCTGTCGGAAGACATCCGCCGCATCTATCAGCCGAAAGACGATTTCGGCGGCAGCGCCAACCTGCTCGTGATGCCGTCGCTGGATGCCGCCAACATCCTGTTCAACGTGCTGAAGGTCACGTCGGGCAAGGGCGTGACGGTCGGTCCGATCCTGCTGGGCGCCGCGAAATCCGTGCACATCCTGAGCCCCAGCGCGACCGTGCGCCGCATCGTCAACATGACCGCGCTGGCGGTGGCGGAAGCGTAAACCACACCGGCCGGCCGCCTCGGCCGGCCCCCCGGCGAGGTGATTCTTTGCTAAGCTGTCGGCCTGAAACCGATTTCAACCAGACCGACAGCACATGCCCAACCCTACCAAGACCGCATCAGCGCTGGCCCTGTCCTGCGCCCTCTCGGCCGCCGCCCAGGCAGCCGATCTACCCCTCCACACCCTCGACAACGGCAGCGTGCGCGCGACCGTCACCGACGCCATCGGCGGCCGGCTGCTGTCGTTCGGACTGGCGGGGCAACCCAGCTTCGTCAAGACCGACCTCGCGGCCGGCGATCCGCACGCCGCCATCACCGGCGCCACCGACAACGTGGGCTGGCTCGGCCACGAGATCTGGGTCGGCCCGCAGAAGGAATGGTGGTCGCACCAGGACGTGAACCGGGCGCGCGCCGGCGCACCGTGGCCGCCGGATCCCTGGCTGAGCCTCGCCCGCTACAAGGTCGAGGACAAGCGGCCCGACGCCGTCACGCTCGCGAGCCCGGCCAGCCCGGTCAATGGCCTGCAGCTCGTGAAGCGCTACAGCCTCGTGCCGGGCAAGCCGCACAGCCTGCGCCTGGACGTCGACGCGGCCAACGCGCGCAAGTCGCAGGTGGCGTGGGACATCTGGTTCAACACGCGCGCCCACGGTGACACGCGCGTGTACGTGCCCGTCGCGCGCCGCGACGACGTGCGCCAGCAGGCGATCGAACCGAAGCCGGACATGGTGCCGCTGACGTGGACCCTGGCCGGCGGCCTGTTCTCGCTCGACGCCTACCCGGCCGGCAAAGGCCAGCCGCACCGCAACGGGAAGATACTGCTGCAGCCCTCCGCCGGCTGGATGGCGGGCTTCCACCAGGGCCAGGTGCTAGTGATCCAGTTCGCGCACCAGCCGCGCACGGCCATCCACCCTGACCAGGGCCAGATCGAGTTGTACAACGACTGGCTGCCGGAGGCGCCCGGGAAGGGGTTGATGGAGATGGAGGTGCACGCACCGTACGTGACCCTGGCGCCGGGGCGGCACATGCAGGCGTCCGAGCTGTGGACCGTGCTGCCCTACGGCGGGCCGGATACGCGGGCGGCGCAGGTGGCGTTCCTGCGGGCGCATGCGAAGGAACTGGGACTGGAGGGAATCTGAGAACGTCGTCCCCGCGCACGCGGGGACCCATACTGAGTGGCCGAAGTCCGGTACCGGATCATGATGCTCAGCATGGATCCCCGCTTTCGCGGGGATGACGGGCGTGGGGGATCAGAAGCTGTAGCGCATCTTCGCCGTATAACGCGGACCCGACACGAACCATGCGCGGCCCATGAAGCCGGTGCTCTGCTGCATCAGCTGGCGCGCCTTGGAGTCGGTCAGGTTCTGCGCTTCCAGGCCGACCGACAGCCGGTCCGACACGTTGTAGAAGATCGAGCCGTCCAGCTGGCCATAGCCGTCCGCCCACGTCGGCAGCGCCCACGCCACATTGTGCTGGCCGAAGGTCGGGCTGGCCGGGTTGGTGTCGGTGCCGTCGCCGCCGTTGGTGCCGTTGACGTTCACGTTCTGCAGGTTCTTCGAACGCCAGTTCCAGGCCAGGCGTGCCGACAGCTTGCCCTGGTCGTACATCAGCGCCAGGTTGTACGACTGGCGCGACAGGCCGATCAGCGGCAGGTCGCTGAACGTGGTGCCGTTGGTGTCGCAGCCGTTCAGGTTCAGGTTGAAGTTCGCCGCCGAGTTGCTGCCCGTGCAGTAGACGGAGTGCACCGGCTGGTGCAGCGACGTCTTGCTGTCCACGTACGTGTAGTTCGCCTGGACGCCGAAGCCCGACAGCCAGCCCGGCAGGAAGTCGAAGTACTGCTGGAACGCGATCTCCGCGCCGCGCGCATGGCCGTCCGCGCCGTTCACCGGACCCGTCACGTTGAACGTGTACGCCTTGCCGGTGCTGTCCGTCAGGTCGTAACCGTACGACTGCTTGATGATGACGTCCTTCAGCTGCTTGTTGAACACACCGAAGGTCAACGAGCCGGTCTTGGCGAAGTACCATTCGGCCGTCAGGTCGACCTGGTGCGAACGGACCGGACGCAGGTTCGGGTTGCCGGTGCCGGTACCCGTGTAGGTGACCAGGCCGCTCGTGTTGTCGACGTTCTGCGACAGCGTCGTGTAGCCCTGCAGGTCGCTGAAGTCCGGACGCGAGATGCCGGTCGACAGGCCGAAGCGGAACTGCAGCGCGTCACTCGCCTTCATGCGCAGGTTCAGGCTGGGCAGCACATTGTTGTAGCTGTTGCTGAAGTCCTGCTTCTGCGCGAACGCCGTGAATTGCGGGATGCCGGCGCCCGTCGAGGTGCTCGGGGTGAACACGGTATAGCCGTGCGCCGTCATGTCGGTCTTCACGTAGCGCAGGCCGATGTTGCCGTCGACCGGGTACTTCAGGTCGTCGAAGCCGAAGCGCAGTTGCGAGTACAGCGCGCCAGTCTTCTCCTTCTGCTCGTTGACGCCGGCCGGATCGGTGCCGAACGTGGCCGGGTTCCACGACGTGCACTTGCCGCTGCCGTCGTTGCACAGCATGTTCGGATACGTGTGCAGCTGGGCATACGAGGCCGGATAGCCGGTGGTCAGTGCGACGGCCGGGAACACCAGCGCGGGTACGGACGTGTTGTTGTTGAAGAAGTTGTTGAACGAGTGGACCTGCACCTGGTTGTTGAAGCGCGGGTCGCCCAGATACGCGAGGCTCGACAGCGTGTTGGTCGGACCGACCTGCCACGTCTGGGTGATCGCCGCCCAGTTGTAGCTCGGGTTCGAGTTCTCGTTACGCGAGTCGCGGTCCGTCAGGCGCACGCCGAAGCGGATGTCGCGCAGCACCGGATGGTCGAAGTCGTATTTCGCGTCGGTGCGCCACGCCCATTCGCCGGCCTTGCTGCGGTCCTGGTGCTCCATCGTGAACGCCCAGTAGTAATTGTTGGGGTTCGCGAGGTAGGCGCGGTCGGCGTCGGTGAACGACAGCGTGGGCACGTCGCCGCGCAGGTCGATCGTCTCGCTCGGCATCTGCACGCCGGTGGCCACGGTCGAATCGAAGCTGCTGGTCGTGGCGCGGATGCGCTGCAGGTCGGTGCTGATGGTCCAGCGGTCGTTCGGACGCCAGCGCACGTTCCACGAGACGTCCGTCGTTTCCGACGTGCGGTCGGCCGAGCGCGTGTCGCCGCCGAAGTTGATGCCGCCATCCTGCGGATCGGTCAGCGTGCCGTTCAGCAGCGCACCTTTCGAATTGTACGTCGCATCCTTGCTGACCTGGATGTTGTACGGGCTCGACTGGGCGAAGATCGCCTGCTCGTCCCAGTGCATCTTGTAGCGCGACTTGAAGAACGTGAGCGAGGAGCTCAGCGAATTGTCCTTCTTCCACTGCAGCGCGCCGTACGTGCCCCGGCGCTTGCGGTCGAATTCCAGCGTGCGCCACTGCGAGCCTTTCGGGACCCACACGGTCTTGCCGGCCACGAGGTCGGGGCGCGGGTAGTACGGCTCGACCTGGAAGGCGTCCGTGCGGGTGCCACTTTCCGAATACGCGAAGTCGATGAGGGCGCCGATCTCGCCGAAGCCCGTCTTCCAGCGGTCCGAGAACATGAACGACGCCGACGGCTGGCGCTTGCCGCGCTTCAGTTCCGAATACGTGTCTTCCAGCGAAGCGGCCATCTTGCGGCCCTTGAAGTCGAACGGCATCGCGGTGCGCAGGTTGACCAGGCCGCCGACCGCGCCTTCGATCTGCTCGGCCGACGGGTTCTTGTAGACGTCGAC
The DNA here is from genome assembly GCA_045810485.1 of Massilia sp. GTDB lineage: Bacteria > Pseudomonadota > Gammaproteobacteria > Burkholderiales > Burkholderiaceae_D > Telluria. The sequence continues at coordinate 11,567 of JBJMVU010000049.1, forward strand.
GCCGGCCATCAGCTCGGGCGGCACGTCTTCGAAGTTCAGGGAGCGGCCGCCGTTCGCGGAGAACGAGTCGCGGCCGTTCAGTTCCGAACGGACGTAGGACAGGCCGCGCACGTTTACGCCCGAGCCTTCCACCGAATAGTGTTCCGGGTCGCCCTTCGACATCGTGCGGTCGATCGTCACGCCGACCACGCGCTGCAGCACCTCGGTCACCGAACGGTCCGGCAGCTTGCCGATGTCGTCGGCGACGATCGAGTCGACGATCTCGTCCGAATTCTGCTTGAGCTTCTGCGCGGACTGCAGCGCGGCGCGCTGGCCCGTCACGACGACGACGCTGGAACCGGCAGCGTTCTGGCCCGCGTCGGTCTGCGCCAGCGCGGCGCCGCCGGCAAGCAATGCGATCTGGCCGACTGCGACGGCGATCGCGGTTCTCTGGAATCGAATCATGGTGTCTCCTGTGCTCTGTGTATGATGCTCCGCTTCCACGGCGGAGCTGGTTGCGACTGCGGATGAATGCGGTCGCCCTGCGGCGGCCGCGAAAACTCATGATGGAACGTTACGCTGCGCGGTAACGCGGCGATGCCAGGACGACGGATCGAAATGAAAGAGGACGGCAGGATAGTGTCGGCATTCTTGTCTCCACGCTTTATTTATTGCGTTGGCGATGTAGTCGTTATGGTCATGTAATCGTTTTCATGAGTGTAGTTATTTACGGTGATTTTTGTCAAACCTCATAACATCACTGTTGCACGCTAACATCGCAGGTATGCTTTATTTACAAAAGAGTATGCTTAAAATTGATAGCTCAGCAATTCGTCCGAAACGCGCAACATCAACATCCACCGGACCTCACGATACCGAAATGCGCGCCTGTTGAAATGGAGCCCGACACGACCGAAATGACCGCCGCGCGCCTCGGCAATACCGGCCGGGCACGCCCGCGCCGGCACGTCCGTTCCGCACGACCGTGCGAGGATGCGCGCACGATGAGAACCGTTGCACTGACATTCAATACACAAGCTCAACTGTATGATCAAAGGGTAGTTTAGGTAGCGCTATCAGAGAAATAAAAGCCCTGTCTGGAACACCCTGCTCCATCCGTTAATCGCGTTTATGCAACAGCCAGTTGTCGCACTATCATTTGGTAGCGCAATCAATTAAATTTCTAAATGGCCGGCGAAAACAATTTCGATTTTCATTACGCGTTGGACGGGGAATGGAGTGGTATCTTGTCGCCATCCGGAAGAGCATTTAGAGTCCATAACATTTATTTCGATACGCGATCCATTTCAAAATGGGAGTTCGCAATTAAAGACATGACGGATTTTCAGAAGTTCCAGAAACCTGTTCGCCGCGGCCGTGGCCCGTGCGGCACGGAGGCCGCATGAACGCGCCGATCGAACCGCCCAAGCGGACCCGGCGTACGAAAGGCGGCCTCACCCTCGTCGACGTGGCGCGCGTGGCCGGCGTGGCGCCGATCACGGTGTCGCGCGTGCTGAACTCGCCGGAGAAGGTCTCGCCCGACCTCGTGCAGAAAGTGCGCGACGCGATCGAGCGCACGGGCTACGTGCCGAACCTGCTGGCGGGCAGCCTGGCGTCGACGAAGAGCCGCATGGTCGCGGCGATCCTGCCGACCATCGCCGGCTCCGTGTTCATCGAGACGGTCCAGGCGCTGACCGAGACCTTCGCCGCCGCCGGCTACCAGCTGATCCTGGGGCAGTCGGGCTACGAGAATTCGCGCGAGGACGAACTGCTGGAGGCGATCATCGGCCGCCGGCCGGACGGCATCGTCCTCGCCGGCATCATGCGTTCCGCGCAGGGCCGACGCCGGCTGCAGGCGAGCGCCATTCCACTCGTCGAGACGTGGGACCTCACGCCCACGCCGGCCGACATGCTGGTGGGTTTTTCGCACGAGGACATCGGCCTGGCCGTGGCCGAATTCCTGTACCAGCGGGGACGGCGCCACGTAGCCGTGATCAGCGCGTCGGACGAACGCGCCCAGCGCCGCAACCGCGCCTTCGTGCAGGCGGCCGAACGCCTCGACATGCAGGGCGCGGACGGCACGGTCCCCTTCCACACGATTTCCGCGCCGGGGACGGCGGCGGGCGGCCGGGCGGGCCTGCGCGCGCTGCTGGCGGACCATCCCGACATCGACGCCGTCTTCTGCAGCTCGGACATGGTCGCGCTGGGCGTGCTCACGGAGGCGCACAAGCTCGGCATCGACATTCCGGGCCGGCTGGCCGTCGTCGGCCTCGGCGACCACCCGTTCGCGGCCGAGACGTATCCCGCCCTGACGACCGTGCACCTGGACGGCCGCAAGATGGGCCAGATCGCGGCGCAATTCATCATCGACCGCATCGCGGGCACGCCCATCCCGGAAGTCGTGCGCGATATCGGCTTCACCATCGTCGAGCGCGAAAGCGCCTGAAATTCGGGGTCAGAGTGAGATGCACCGGTATGGTGGACAGGTTAAATCAGGTACACCTGTGCATTTTTTCGACTTCGGCCGGCGTACGATAGCCAAGCGTCTGATGAAGTCGTCGCTGATTGTAGTACACGTCGATGTAATC
>JBJMVU010000050.1:0-2369 GCA_045810485.1 Massilia sp.
CGCGGCGTCGGCCACCGCGACGTTGCGTCCCGCGATGGCGGCGCGCAGGCCGTACGCGGTGACGAACGGCCACATCGCGCGGTTGTGATAGACGGGCAGGTCCTGCTGCTGCGGCCAGATGACGGGCGCGCCCATCGGTCCGTGCGGATAGCTGGCGAGGATTTTCTGCGCGCGCGCATTGTCCGCGATGCCGGTGACGATCGCGAGCGACTGTCCCAGCCAGTCGAACTTGTGCAGCGGCGCGCCGTCGAAATGGGCGGCCGTGAGGCTGCTGTACATGCCGGCGTCGTCCAGCCACAGGCGCGTGTTGATGGCGCGCTTCAGTTCACGCGCCCAGGTCTCGTAACGCGTTGCCCGCGTCTTGTCTCCCTGTTCGCGCGCCAGCTGCGCGGCCACCGTCAGCGCCTTGTAGTGGCCGACGTTGGTCGACAGCGCTTTCGAACTGGCCATCGACGCCAGGTCGTCGGTGATCCACTTCGCGTACGTCTGGTCGCGCCAGTCGAGGAACGATTCCTCGCCCGTGTACAGGCCCGTCGTCTTGTCGAAGGCGGCGATGCGGTCGTTCTCGATCGTGTTCGACAGCGCCTGCAGCGCCTTCGTCGCGAAGGCCGCGCGCTCGTCTGCGGGCAGCGTCTTGAGGACTTCCTCGGCCGCGAAGGCCCATGTGATGCGGTCCGTGCTGACGGGCCAGCTGCCGCCGCTGCCCGTATCCTGCACGATCTGCAGGCCGTCGGCGCCGCCTGCCACCTGCGGCGCCTTCGTCACGCCCGCGCGCCAGCCGGACAGCTTGAACAGCAGCGAATTGCGCACGCGCTGTGGGTCGAGCATGGCGAGGCCCAGGTCGGCCGCGTACGACAGGTCGCGCGTCCACACGTAATGCCATTTCTCGCCGGTCTCGAAGCAGTCGCACGGGATCGCGGCGCCGCCGTTGTAGTTCCCGTCGCGGATCTCCTTGACCGAATCCAGCTTCATCTCGTGGCCGGCCAGCGCGAACAGCGCGTCGAACGCGAGGTTGCCGCTGCGGACGACCGGCAGCGCCGCGTCTTCCTCGTACGCCGTCGCTTGCGGGCCCGGGTCGCGCAACTGCATCGTCGTCGAATGCGCATAACTGCGCAGCGGCGCCTGCGGGTCGCGCACGGAAAAGCGCGCCGATTCTTCCTTGCCGTCCCACGTGGGGAAAGTCAGCGTGGCCGTCGCGCCCGCGCCCGCGTGCGGATCCGGCATGGCCGCCGCCGTGGGCGTGTCGACCTGCGCGACCGTCAGCACGGGGCGCTTCGGATCCGACACGTCGACGCGGAAGCGGAACGTGGCCGTCTTTTTCGTGAACAGATAATCTTCCGGGCCCGCTTCCGTCGCAAGCGGATACGCGTCGCCCAGCCTGACGCTGACGCTGGCGGCCGGATTCGCGACCCATTCCGCGGCCCAGTCCTTGCTGCCGATCTTGAAGGCGTGGTTGCCGGGGCTGACGAGGATGTCGGCCTGGTACACGCCCTTACCCTGGTAGGCGAGGACATTGTCCGTGCCCCAGCCGTTGAAGGCGCCGCGCACGTAGATGTCATGACGCAGCGGCGGGGCTTCGGCCGCGATGGCGGCGACGGACTGGGCGAAGAGGGTTGCGGCGAGGAGGGTGGTTTTCATCATGTGCGGGTAATCGCTAACGTTTATCCCGTCGTTCCCGCGCAGGCGGGAACCCAAGTTTTGCGTCCGTAGCCGCCGAAATTGGATCCCCGCCTGCGCGGGGATGACGGACCAATAGTTCAAATTTCAAGGATGACAACCGACTTCGCCGGCAGGCGGATTTCCTTGCCCAGGTCGAAGCGCTTCCCGGTCAGGATGTCCGTACCGGCCGCGACCCCGGACAGCATTTCATGGAAGCGCCCGGCGGGCAGCACGGCGTCCTTCGCATTCGCGTTGAAGGCGACCATCACCTTGCGCTGTCCATCGTAACGGAAGTAGACCCACGTATTGTTCTCGGGCCCGTACTGCATCAGCTTCCCGTCGTGGACCACCGACGCACCCTTGCGCCAGTTGACGAGTTTACGTACGAACGCCTGCGCCTCGCGCTGGCGCGGCGTGAGACCCGCGCCCGTGAAGGCGTTGACCTTGTCGCCCGCCCAGCCGCCGGGGAAGTCGCGGCGGTAACTGCTGTCGTCGCGGCGGCCGACGGTGCTGGTTATCAGGAGCTCGTCGCCCACGTAGAAATGCGGGATGCGCGGCATCGTCATGATGAAGGCAAGATCCATCTTCCAGCGCTCGAGATCCTCGCCGACGACGCTATACAAACGCGCCATGTCGTGGTTCCCTTCGAACAGCACGAGGTTCGAAGCGTCCGGATACAGGGCGTCCTGCGCCAGTGTCTCGTACACGTC
>JBJMVU010000051.1:0-9826 GCA_045810485.1 Massilia sp.
ACCTGTTCCTGACGATCCACGAATCGGTCGGCCACCCGACGGAGCTGGACCGCGTGCTGGGCTACGAAGCCAATTACGCCGGCACGAGCTTCTGCACGCTCGACAAATGGGAGTCGAAGAACTTCAACTTCGGCTCGAAGATCGTCAACTTCACGGGCGACAAGACGGCCCCCGGCTCGCTCGGCGCCGTCGCCTACGACGACGAGGGCGTACCCGCGAAGCGCTGGGACATCATCCGGGACGGCATCCTCGTCAACTACCAGGCCACGCGCGACCAGGCGCACATCATCGGCGAAAAGGAATCGCACGGCTGCTCGTACGCGGACAGCTGGAGCAACGTGCAGTTCCAGCGCATGCCGAACGTGTCGCTCGGCGCCGGGAAACAGAAGCTTACGCCGGACGAGATGGTCAAGGACGTCAAGAAGGGCATCTACATCCTCGGCCGCGGCTCGTATTCGATCGACCAGCAGCGCTACAACTTCCAGTTCGGCGGCCAGCTGTACTACGAGATCAAGGACGGCAAGATCGGCCAGATGCTGGAAGACGTGGCGTACCAGTCGAACACGCAGGACTTCTGGAATGCGTGCACGGCGATCTGCGATGAACGCGACTGGCGCATGAGCGGCTCCTTCTTCGACGGCAAGGGCCAGCCGAGCCAGGTCAGCGCCGTCTCGCACGGCACGTCGACCACGCGCTTCAACGGCATCAACGTGATCAACACGGGCCGCAAGATCGGCTAAGGCAGATGGCGACATACGACTTTTACTTCACGCGGCTGACGTACGAGTCGGGCGACTGGGACGTGGACCAGCGCATGCCCAGCAACGTGCTCAACTCGCTCGTCGAGTACACGACGTTGCGGGTGGATACCGCCGAGCGCATCGTCGCGCTGGCCGACCCCAGGATGCTGGAAGCGCCGTTCTGCTACCTGGCCGGGCACAAGCTCGTGCAGTTCACCCCGGCCGAGCGGCGCAACTTCGAGCGCTATGTGAAGGGCGGCGGCTTCGTGTTCGTGGACGACTGCAACCACGACATCGACGGCCTGTTCGCCAAATCCTTCGAGGCCGAGATGGCGCGCATCTTCGGCCCGAAGGCGCTGCACAAGATCCCCAACAACCACCGGCTGTATTCCAGCTTCTTCCACTTCGACGGTCCGCCCAACACGGCGGTGGAGCTGAACGGCTGGGGCGACGATCTCGTGCACGAATACCTGCGCGCCATCGAAATCAACGGACGCGTCAAGGTGCTGTACTCGAACAAGGATTACGGCTGCGAGTGGGACTACGACTTCCGCAACAAGCGCTGGCTCGCGGTCGACAACACGCGGTTCGCCGTCAACATCATTCAATACGCTTTAGGAGCATAGCCGTGGCAGAAGCATCCGCGTGGACCGAGAACGAGATCGCCGACCTGGCGGCGAAGGTGGACGCGCTCAAGGCGAGCATGGGCCGCGTGATCATCGGCCAGCGCGACGTGATCGACCTGCTGGTGACGTGCCTCTTGGGCGGCGGCCACGCGCTCGTCGAGGGCGTGCCGGGCCTCGGCAAGACGCTGCTCGTGAAATCGCTGGCGCAGGCGACCGACATGCAGTTCCGGCGCGTGCAGTTCACGCCCGACCTGATGCCGTCCGATATCGTCGGCACCGAGATCCTGGAAGAAGACCAGGCCACGCGCCAGCGCGTGTTCCGCTTCCAGCCGGGCCCCGTGTTCACGCAGGTGCTGCTCGCGGACGAGATCAACCGCGCACCGCCGAAGACGCAGTCCGCGCTGCTGGAAGCGATGCAGGAGCGCAGCGTGACGTTCGCCGGCCAGACCCATAAGCTGCCGAAGCCGTTCTTCGTGCTCGCGACGCAGAACCCGATCGAGCAGGCCGGCACGTATCCGCTGCCCGAGGCGCAGCTCGACCGCTTCCTGCTCCGTATCGACGTCGGCTATCCGAGCGAAGATGACGAGATGATGATGGTCGGCGCGACGACGCACGCGGGCCTGGCGGACGCCGATCCCGCGATGGACCTCGAGACGTTGCTGCGCCTGCAGCAGCTCGTGCGCGACATCGGGATCTCGGATGCCATGCTGCGCTACGCCACGCGTCTCGTGCGCGCGACGCGCCCGGCCGACTCGCCCGTCGACGCGATCCGCAAGCACATCGGCTGGGGCGCCGGTCCGCGCGCCGGCCAGGCGCTCGTGCTGGCGTCGAAGGCGCGCGCGCTGATGAACGGCCGCCTCGCCGTCACGCGCGACGATATCGGCGCGATGCTGCTGCCCGTGCTGGCGCACCGCGTGCTGCGCAACTTCGAGGCCGAGGCGGACGGCGTCCCCATTGCCGATATCCTGTCCGCGCTGCACACCGGCATCCGCGCCGAGTAACAACGTGCTCGCCAGTCCCGCGCTCGTTGCGCACACGACCAACCTCGACCTCGTGGTGCGCCACGTGCTGGCGGGGCTCGGCCACGGCATCCACGCCGGGCGCGAGCGGGGCGCCGGTGTCGAGTTCTCGGAATACCGGGCCTATGCGCCCGGCGACGAATGGCGCCGCGTCGACTGGAAACTGCTGGCCCGCGCCGACCGCTAGTAGGTGCGCGAGGCCGAGCGCGACAGCCACGTGGCCGTGTGGCTCGTGCTGGATGCAACCGCGTCGATGGCGGAACCCAGCCGCACCATCGCCGGCCTGGCCAAGCTGCAGTACGCCCGCGTGCTGCTCGCCTGCGTGGCCGCCATCGCCCAGCGCCAGGGCGATGCGTTCGGCCTCGTCGTCTGCCAGGGCGAGCGCGCCGACTTCCTGCCGGCCGCTCGCGGGCCGCGCCAGCTGCAGCGCGTGCTGGCGCGCCTGAACGGCGTCGAGGCGGGCGGCGTGCTGCCCGGCGCCGACACCCTGCGCGCCAGCCTGCATTTTTCCCGCGCGCCCGGCGTCGTGTGCGTGGCGAGCGACTTCCTCGACTGGCCGTCGCCGCTGTCCGATGCGCTGCTGCGCCTGCGCCGCATGCGCCACGACGTGCGCGCCCTGTGCCTGCACACGCAGGCCGAGCTTGACGCCGCGTTCGACACGGCGCCGGCTTACCGCGACCCCGAGCACGGCGGCGCCGTCTACCGCTTCGGCAGCGACGTGAAGGACGCGTACGTCCGCAACCGTGCCGCGCACTTCGACGAGGTCGTGCGCGCATGCCGCAAGAACGACGTGCCGCTGGTCCAGGCGCGCATCGAGCAGGCGCCCGGCGAGGTCCTGCGTGCGTGGCTGCGTGCGCACATGGCGAGGGCACGGGCAGCATGAGTCAGACGAGTATGTGGTGGTGGGCGCTGCCCGTCGTGCTGCTGCCGATCCTGTGGCACCGCCAGAAGCGCGAGCAGACGAAGACGTCGCTGCTCGCCTCCGCGCGCTTCCTGCCGGCGGCCGCGCCGAAGCTGCGGCGCGTGTGGCGCTGGCACGACGTGACCTTGCTGGTGCTGCGCTGCCTGCTGCTCGTGACCCTGGTCGCGCTGCTGGCCGACCTCGTGCTGCCCTGGCGCGGGGACACGGTGCTGGTCGCGCCCGGGACGCCGCCGGCGGTCGTGGACAAAGAGGCGCCCGCGCATGCGCAGCGGTTCACGCTGCCCGATCGCGACGCCGTGACGTGGCTGCACGCGCACGAACGCGAATTCGAACCGGGCGCGCGCCTGCTCGTCGTCGGCGACGCCGTCATGCCGGCCGTGCTGCCGCGCTTCCGTCACGCCGTCGAGTTGCGCACGGCGGCGGCGCCCGTTGCGCCGGCCGAGCGCCATGTCGTCGTCTTCAGCGACCGCGCCGACGCCTGGCGCCGGCTGTTCGCGGCGGCAGAGGGCGCGTGGCATATCGTCGTCGATGCGGCGCCCGGTGCGCGCACGGAACTCGTCGTGTGGGACCGGCCGGACGCGCCGCCGGCGGGCCTGCGCGCGCCGCTGTGGTGGGTCGCCGACACGACCGCCTTCCCCGAATTGACCAGGACGGCGCACGCCGACAGTCCGCGCGGCCGCCTGTGGCATGCAGGGCCGCCGCACGACCCGGACGGCGTCCGTGCCCTGTTCGCCGCGTGGCAACGCCAGCACGTAGGGCCGCAGCCCTACACGGCGCCCGCGCAAGCGCTTGCGCCGGACGCCGCCGCGCCGGCCGGACCGGCTTCCGGCGCGCTGCGCCAGTGGCTGGGTCTCGCGCTCGTCGTGCTGTTCGCATTTGAAAGGATCGTGACCCATGCACGGCGCCGTTGATCTCGCGCGCCGATTTTGGCGGAACGCACTGCTGCGCCGGGCCGGCTTGTGGTTCGTTGGCGCGCTGCCATGGCTGCTGCTGCGCTCCGGCCCCGGCCTGCTGGCGTGGTCGGCGTTCTGCGCGTGGGACGGCCTGCACCTGCAGCGCCGCGTGGCCCACGGCTGGACGCATTGGATCGACGGCGCCGTGCCCGAGATGGAAGACAGCGCCGCGCTGCTGGCGCAGGAACCGGAGACGCCCGTCGCGCGCCTGCAGCGCGAGCGCCTGTTGAAGCGCCTCGATGCCGCGCTGCCGCCGCGCCGCGTGCGCGCCATCGTGGCCGCGCATGTGCCGTTCGGCTGGACGTGGCTGTTCGCGAACCTTGCGCTCGCGGGGCTGGCGTGGGGGTCGGCCCTGCTGCCGCATGCGGCAGGCATGCCGGCCGCCACGGCACATGCGCCCGGCCGTCAGGCGACCGCGCCCGCAGCGCACGCGCGACTGGTCGTGAAACTGGCGCCGCCGTCGTACACGGGCGTCGCGCCGTCGTCGTCTGCGCCGAAGGATCTGCAAGTGCCGGAACAGACCGCGGTCGAATGGTGCCTGGACGACCCGCGCAAGGCGGATGAAACCATTGAACTGAGCGACGGCCAGACGCTGCATGCGGGGACGCAATGCGCGCGCTGGACTGCGACGGAATCCATCTTCTGGCGCTGGCGCGGCACGCGCTACACGTTGAAGGTGATCCCGGACCAGCCGCCGGAAATCGCCGTCACGCAGCCGAACGAGATGACGAAGGACCTGCCGCGCGATGCGAAGCACGCGGCCATCGCGGTGACCGTCACCGACGACTACCGCGTCCAGCAGGCGACCTTGCACCTGACCCTGGCGCGCGGCAGCGGCGAGAATATCCGCTTCAGCGACCGCGAACTGCCTTTGCCCGCATCGCCAGACCCGCGCCGGCGCAGCTGGAGCCGCGATTGGCTGCTGACGGACCTCGGCATGGAGCCGGGCGACGAGTTGTATTTCTTTGTGCGCGCGAGCGACAACGCGGCGCGGCCGCACACGGTGCAATCGCCCACGGTCACGCTGCGCCTGCCCGCGCCGCCGTCGGAACAGGATGAGGAGACGACGGCCCTGCCCACGCTCGTCAAGCCGGAAAGCCTGCGCAGCCAGCGCCAGGTGATCATCGACACGGAGCAACTGGTGGCGGACATGCGGTCGAAAAAGATGCGCGAGGACGACGTGCGCGAGCGCAGCGAAAGCATCGCGTCCGACCAGGCCGCGCTGCGCCGCCGTTATGGCCAGTTCCTCGGCGAGGAATCCACGCTGTTCGGCAAGGACGACGACCACGACGCAAAGCCCGGCGCCAAGGTCGACGTGCTGCACGAATTCGGCCACGCGCACGATTCGGTCGAGAACGCGACCCTGTTCGACGACGCGACGAAAAAACTGCTGCGGCGCGCGTTGTCCGCGATGTGGGATGCGGAAAAGGCGCTGCGCGCGATCACGCCGAAGACCGCGCTGCCGCCCGAGCACAAGGCGCTGGAAGCGATCAAGGAGCTGCAGCAGTCGGAACGCATCTATTTGCACAAGACGGCGTTCGCGCCGCCGGCCATCAAGGAAGACAAGCGCATGAGCGGCGACATGGCCGGCGCGGCGAGCTACAGGCGCGCGCAAGCGGACGCCGCCGAGGTCGTGCCGGCGCACCTGCGCGACCTCGTGCAGGCGCTCGGCGGCGACGGTCCGCTGCCCGCGCTGTGGACGCGCACCGCGCACGACTGGGTGCGCGCACGGATCACGGACGAGGAGCAGCGGCTCGCGGCGCAGCGGGCCATCCAGGACGTGGCCGACGGCAAGCCGGCCGCGCGCGCGCAACTGGCCGCATGGCTGCGCGGCGGCGTCGCCGATGCGCCCGTGCTGCTGCAGGCGCGGCCCGTCGTCGAGACGCCGTTCGCGAAAGCGCTGCGGGGAGGCGGGCGATGAGCGCCATCGTTGCTGTCGTCATCGGCGTCCTCGCCGCGCTGGCGTATGTCGCGCGCCGGCGCTGGATCGATGCCGTGCTGGCGCTCGTCGCCGGCGTGGCGCTGGCGGGCGCCGTCGGCGAATTCGCATTGCCGGGCGAGGCGGGGAGCACGCTGACGGTCGATGCGGCCGATCCGCCGCGCACCCTGGCCGGCGTGCGCACGCTGCGCCTGTCCGGCGACGGCCTGCGCGCCGCCGAATGGGACGACCTGCCGGCCCGGCCGCTCGACTGGAAACGGCCGGACACTCCTGCCATCGATCTCGATTTCCCGCGCACGATTGCGCTGGGCCGCGTGTTCACATTGGCCGTGCACCGCTCCTGGTCCGCGCCCGGCCGCCTGCAGCTGGTGGCGGAGAACGGCCAGGTGCTCGCCGAAGCGAAGGGAGAGGGCGACCTCGCCGTGCAATGGCTGCCGCCCGTCGCGGAGCGGCTGGTGCTGAAGGCGCGCCTGCTGGATGCTGCCGGCAAGGTCGTCGATGAAGGCCCCGTGCCAATCACGGTGACGGCGCCCGCGCCGCTGCAGGTACGCGGCCGGTTCGGCGCGCCGTCGTTCGACCTGCGCGTGCTGGACGACCTGCTCGCGGCCAGCGGCGCCGTCATCGACTGGCAGGTGGAACTGGGTAAAGGATTGGAACGTGCCGAGACGGCGCGCGCGAACATGGCGGCGCCGGACCTGGAGATCGTCGACGCGGCCTGGTTCGAACGTGCGGGCGCACCCGCCCGCGACGTGCTGCTGGCGCGCGTGGCCGGCGGCACGCGGCTGCTCGTGCTGGGCGCGAATGCGCGCGATGCCGGCACGTGGGCGCGCAGCGTGCAGTTGCCGCTGGCGCCGCAACCGGCCGGCAAGATCGTCGGGACGGTGCTGCCGATGGCGCCCGCCGGTTTGAATCCGAACGGCGACCGCGCCGGTGAGTGGCTGGGTGCGGAGGGCCTGTGGACGCGCGATTGGAAAGACGGCCGCATCGCCTGGCTGGGCATGGGCGACTGGCACCGCCATGCGATTGCGCAGCCGCGCCAGCTGGCGCTGTGGTGGCAGGACGTCCTCGACCGCCTGCGCGTGCAGCGCCGCGCGGACGTCGCCTGGCTCGACCCGGACGAGATGCCGCTGCCGCGCCGGCGCCTGGCCATCTGTGCGCGCGGCGTGAGCGGGAGTGTCACCATTGCGGAGTTGAAGCAGGCGCTCGCCTGGCAGCGCCGCCCGGAACAGGTGGACGCCGCCTGCGCGGCCGTCTGGCCGGCGGCCAGCGGCTGGCTGCATCTGCACACGGGATCGAACGACGGCCAGGTGTACGTGTACGCGCCGGGCGACTGGCCGCTGTGGCAGCGCAGCGAGCGCCGCGCCGCGACGGCGCGTTATGCCGCGCGCACGCCGGCGCCGGTCGCAGCGGGCACGCGGCCGCTGCCCGTGTGGCCGTTCGGCGTGGCGTTCGCGCTGGCGATGCTCTGTCTGTGGTGGCGCGAACGGCGCTAGATCGCTCGCACGATAGTCCAGTAGCAACAGAACGTCGTTCCGGCGAAGTCCGGAACCTAAGTTTGTACGCGTCACGTCTGCTCATCGAACCTGGGCCCCGGCCTTCGCCGGGGCGACGGGGCACATCCGGCACGAATTTCCGGAACGTGCGATGATCGTTCATCGATCCGCACCGTCCGCCGCCGCCATGTCAGAACCCTCCACCGCCCCACGTCACCCCGACGGCCGTTTCCGCAACGTCGTCCCGCGGCGCCGCCAGGGCATCCTCGAGATGCTGGCACTGTTCTGGAAAGTGTCGACCACGAAGCCGAAGACGGCGATGCCGGACCAGCCGCTGCCCGTGCAGCCGGTGACCAAGGCCGACATCGAGACCGCGCCCGACGCGAGCCTGTGGCGCCTGGGCCATTCGACGATGCTGTTCAAGCTCGCTGGCCGCTATTGGCTCACGGACCCCGTGTTTTCCGAGCGCGCCGCGCCGGTGCAGTGGGCCGGCCCGAAGCGTTTTCACGCGCCGCCGATCGGCATCGACGCGTTGCCGCGGCTTGCCGGCGTGATCCTGTCGCACGACCATTACGATCACCTTGACCACGCCAGCATCAAGCGCCTGATCCCCAAGACCGACCTCTTTATCGCGCCGCTGGGCGTGGGCGACCGCATCGTCCGCTGGGGCGTCGATCCGGCGAAGGTGCGCCAGCTCGACTGGTGGCAGTCGACGGATGTCGAGGGCCTGCGCCTGACGGCCGCGCCGTCGCGGCATTTCTCGGGCAGGAGTCTCAGCGACGGCGACCGCACCTTGTGGGTGTCGTGGGTCATCGAGGCGGCCGGCCTGAAGCTGTTCTTCAGCGGCGACACGGGCTACCACGACGACTTCAAGACCATCGGCGAGCGCCACGGCCCGTTCGACGTGACGTTCCTCGAGAACGGCGCGTACGACACGATGTGGCCCGAGGTGCACATGCTGCCGGAACAGACGCTGCAGGCCCACCTGGACCTGCGCGGGCGCTGGCTGGTGCCGGTCCACAACGGCACGTTCGACCTCGCGCTGCATCCGTGGTACGAGCCGTTCGAGCGCATCGCGAACCTTGCGCGCGCGGCCGGCGTGAAGCTGGCGACGCCGATGATGGGCGAGCGCCTGGCGCTGGCGCAGCCGCAGGAGGGCGCCAGCTGGTGGCGCGCGGCGATGCCGGCGCCGGCCGCCGCGCCGCTCACGCCCGCAACGCGCTGACCACCAGCTTGCTTGCCGTTCGGCGCGAGCAGGGCGCCGAGCGCGCAGCCGGCATTGCCGGCGCCAACCATTAATATGTTCATGCTTGAGCTCCGTCAGAATCGTCGGTGACGTTTCATGACAATGCCCAAGCATTAATTCTTTGAGTTGCGCTGGCTCAGTCGTATGCGCCGCGCATGAGGGAACTATTTGCGGTAGCGGTACGTCTGCACGGGACCGTCCGGGAAGCTGACGGTCTCGGCGGCCACGGCCCCAGCCTTCAGTGCGACGCGGCGCGACGCTTCGTTGCCGGGTTTGACGAGGCTGGTCAAGCTGGACATGCCCAGCGTGCCGAACGCGGCGTCGATCACGGCCCGCGCCGCTTCGGTGGCGAACCCGCGGCCGCGCAGCGCCGGCACGATCATCCAGCTCAGTTCCGCTTCATCCCACCCGGCCGGATGGAACAGGCCGACGCGGCCGACGAAGGCGCCGTCGGCGGGATCCTCGACGATCCACACGCCGTAGCCGCGCATCTGCCAGTGCCCGATCAGCATGGCGAGCTGCAGCCAGGCGTCGGTCCGGTCCAGCGGCCGGCCCTGGCCGATATAGCGCATCGTGTACGGATCCGCATGCAGGGCGGCGAATGCCGCCGCGTGGCGCGCCTCGGGGACGACCAGTTGCAGGCGCGCGGTGCGCAGGAGCGGGATGTGGGTGGTCATGCCCCATGCTAGCCCGAGCCGGGCCGGGGCCGGCGCACGATCAGCCGGCGTGGTCGCGCATCCACTCCTTCAACCCGTTGACCCAGTTCTTGGCCGGCAGGTTGTAGCGCCGCCTGATGTCGGCCGCGCGCTCGTACAGCACGGCGAAATCGATCTGCGGCGCGTCCTTGAACGCGACGACGACGATGTTGGCGTCGTGGACCTCGGGCAG
>JBJMVU010000052.1:0-25453 GCA_045810485.1 Massilia sp.
CCGAGAAAAGAGAAAGACTTCCCTTTAGCGGGTGCGCCGCGGCGGCGGCGCACCCGTTTTTTTTCACTGTCAGTCGGGGTCAGAGCCCACCCGCACAGTCAGTCGGGGTCAGAGCCCACCCGTGAACACCGGGCTCTGACCCCGAAAATACTGATCCCGAAAATAAAGGATTCACCATGCTACGCCAACGTCGTGCCCGCATCCTCGCCACCCTCGGCCCCTCCAGCTCCACCCCCGACCAGATCTACGCGCTGGCGCTTGCAGGCGCCGACGTCTTCCGCCTCAACTTCAGCCACGGCAGCCACGACGACCACGCCGCGCGCTACAACATCATCCGCAGCGTCGAGCGCGACATCGGCCGTCCCATCGGCGTGTTGATGGACCTGCAGGGGCCGAAGCTGCGCGTCGGCCGCATGGCCGGCGGCAAGGCGATGCTCGAAACGGGCAGCCGCTTCCGCCTCGACCTCGACGCGACGGAAGGCGACGCCACCCGCGCCGGCATGCCGCACCCTGAAATCTTCGCCGCGCTGCGCCCCGGCACCGACCTGCTGCTGGACGACGGCAAGCTGCGCCTGCGCGTGGATGCCTGCGGCGCCGACTTCGCCGAGACGACCGTGATGGCCGGCGGCGCGCTGTCGGACCGCAAGGGCGTCAACGTGCCCGGCGTCGTGCTGCCGATTTCCCCGCTGACGACGAAGGACCGCGCCGACCTCGCGTTCGGCCTGGAACTGGGTGTGGACTGGGTCGCGCTGTCGTTCGTGCAGCGCCCCGAGGACATCGTCGAGGCGAGAAGCCTGATCGGCGACCGCGCGTGGATCATGGCCAAGCTGGAAAAGCCGGCCGCCATCGACGCGCTGGACGGCATCGTGGCGCTGGCCGACGGCATCATGGTGGCGCGCGGCGACCTGGGCGTGGAACTCCCGCCGCAGCAGGTGCCCGTGCTGCAGCGCCGGATCGTGCACGCGGCGCGCGCTGCCGGCCGCCCGGTCGTCGTCGCCACGCAGATGCTGGAATCGATGACGACGGCGCCCGTGCCGACGCGCGCCGAAGTGTCGGACGTCGCCACCGCCATCTACGAAGGCGCGGATGCCGTGATGCTGTCGGCCGAATCGGCGTCGGGCCAGTACCCGGTGCAGTCAGTGGCCGTGATGGACAACGTGATCCGCGAAGTGGAGCAGGACCCGCGCTGGCGCGAAGGTCTCGATGCGAGCCACAAGCCGGCCGACAAGACGACGGCGGACGCCATCTGCTGCGCGCTGCGCCGGGTGACGAACCTGCTGGCGCCGGCCGCCACGGTCACGTACACCGCGAGCGGCGCGACGTGCCTGCGCGCGAGCCGCGAGCGTCCCATCGCGCCGATTCTCGCGCTGACGCCAAAGATCTCCATCGCGCGCCGCCTGGCGCTCGTGTGGGGCGTGCACCCGGTGCCGTTCGAGGAAGCTGAAGGCTTCGACCGCATGGTGGCGGACGGCGTTGCGGCGGCCCGCTTCCACGGCCTGGCCGATGCGGGCGACGACGTCGTCGTGGTGGCCGGTTTCCCGTCCGGCCGTCCGGGCCGCACGAACCTGCTGCACGTCGTGCGCGTGGGCGAGGAACCGGCGGTGTGACTTTGCGCGCATCTTCGCGGGGGCGGACGATGGTAACGTAGCGGTCTGTCCACTCAGGAGAAGCGCATGAAGACCCAGTTGGAAAAAGCGCAGGCTTTCGTCGATCTGCACCGCCCCGGCAACTGCTTCGTCATCCCGAACCCGTGGGATGCGGGATCGGCGAAGCTGCTGCAGCACCTGGGCTACCAGGCGCTGGCGGGCACCAGCGCCGGCTTTGCGTTCTCGAAGGCGAAGACGGATCCGACGATCACCATCGCGGACATGCTGCCGCACCTGGCGGAACTGGCCGCCGCGACGGACCTGCCGCTGTCCGCCGACCTGCAGTCCGGCTTCGGCGCCGCGCCGGAAGACGCGGCCCGCACGATCGTCGAGGCGGCGGCGACGGGCATCGTCGGCGGCTCCATCGAGGACGCGACGGACGATCCGGACGCGCCGCTGTACGACATCGGCCTCGCCACCGACCGCATCCGCGCGGCGGTGGAGGCGGCCCGCTCGCTCGGTTTCAAGTTCATGCTGACGGCGCGCGCGGAAAACTTCCGCGTCGGCCGGCCTGACCTCGCCGACACCATCCGCCGCCTGCAGGCTTACCAGGAAGCGGGCGCCGACGTGCTGTTCGCGCCGGGCATCGCGAAGAAGGAAGACATCGCGGCCGTCGTGCGCGCGGTCGACCGGCCCGTGAATTTCATGGCCGGCGCGCCGGGCCTCGGCCTGAGCGTGGAGGACCTGGCGGCGCTGGGCGTCGCGCGCGTGAGCCTGGGCGCGTCGCTCGCGCGCTCCGCGTACGGCGCGCTGGTGCGCGACGCGCGCGAGGCGCTGGAGCAGGGCACGTTCGCATATGCCGACCAGGCGCTGCCGGCGGCGGCGTTGAATCGCGTGTTTAGCGCCTAACGTCGTTCCCGCGAAGGCGGGAACCTATTCTGAGCTATCGAAGTCGGTCTTCGAACCTTACTGCAGTGCTTCCGAAGTACCAAATTTGCTCAGTATGGATTCCCGCCTGTGCGGGAATGACGGTTGGGGCCTCAGGCCGGAACCGCCTTCCCGAATTCCACGATCCCCAGTCTTGCCGCCAGGTGCATCAACCGGAAGTCGTTGTCCGCGCCCAGCTTCTGGCGCACGGATGTCAAGGTGTTCAGCACCGTCTTCGGACTGACGGTCAACTGCGACGCGATCGCCTGCACGGATTCGCCGTGCACCAGCAGGCGCAGCATGTCGAACTCGCGCGGCGTCAGGCCGTCCAGCGGCGCCGGCGCGGCCGCCACTGCGGCAGTCGCGACGTCGGACGACAGCACACGCGTGCCGCGCAGCACGGCGCGGATGCCGCCGATGAGTTCTTCCGGTTCGCTGCGCTTGGTGAGATAGCCGTGCGCGCCCGCCTTCAGCGCCTGGGCGACGTGGCCGGCGCTGTCGTGCATCGACAGCACGAGTATCCGCAAGGCCGGCAGGCGGGCACGCATGCCGGCGATCGCTTCCAGCCCGCTGCTCCCCTTCAGGCTCAGGTCGACGATGGCGACGTCCGGCCGCGCGTGCTGCACGAGCGCGTTCGCTTCCGGCGCGCTGGCCGCTTCGCCGACGACGTCGAAATCGGGTTCGGCGCTCAGGAGCCGGCGGTAGCCGCTGCGCACGACCGCGTGGTCGTCGACGAGGACGATGCGGATCATGCCGGCGCCTCTTCGGTGTGGGGGAGGGGCAGCGTGGCCAGCAGCCGCAGGCCGCCCGCCGGACCGGCCACGAGCCGCAACTGGCCGCCCGCCATCGCGATCCGCTCCGTGATCCCGAGCAGGCCGCCGTGCCGGGTCGCCCCTTCCTGCGGCAGGCCGCGGCCGTCGTCGCGCACTTCCAGCACGAGGTCCCCGGTGCGGACCGCGAGCCGCACGACGCACAGCGACGCGCCGCTGTGGCGCACGACGTTCGTGACGGCTTCCTGCACGACGCGGTAGACCGTCAGCGACAACAGTTCGCCCACGTCCGGCAACTGCGTGGGCAGGTCGAGTTCGAAATCGATGTCGGTGTGGCGCGTGCGCCAGCCCAGCACCAGTTCGCGCAGGGTCTGCGCCAGGCCGGCCGCGTGCAGGCCGTGCGGCCGCAAGGTCTTGAGCATCGCGCGCAATTGCTCGCCGCACGTGCGGATCTCGCGTCGCAGGTCGGACGCGCATTCGGCAACGGCGGCGCGCGTCAGCAGGTTCGCATGGCGCGCGAGGTGGGTCGCGGTGACGTTCAGGGCCGTCAGGGTCTGGCCCATCTCGTCGTGCAGCTCGCGCGCCAGCACGCGCCGCTCGTCTTCCTGGACCGTGATCAGCTGGCGCGCCAGCGCGTGCTGCGCGTCGCGCGCTTCCGCCAGCGTGTGCGCGAGGTGCGTGATGGCGTCGGCCACGCGGCGGAATTCGCGCAGGGCGAACGCGGGCAGCGCGGGATCGGGGTCGCCGCGCGCCAGGCGGTGCAGGCCCGCTTCCAGCGCGCGCACCGGCGACAGCGCCCGGTCCGCGCACCACCACGTGACGGCCAGCGTTGTACCGGAAAAGAACAACAGGGTGATCCAGATTTGCACAGTGTCGTGCAGGCGCTCGCCGATTTCCGATTCCGGATTCGGCGCGATGTAGAGCAGCTGGCCGCCGATGCGGATCGCCCGCTCGCTGCGGTCGGGTGGGGCGAACCCCAGCCAGGCGGGCAGCGGGTGGGCGGCGCGCCGGGGCGGCGGCTCGTCCGCCGTGCGGATGCTCAGGTGCCGCAGGCCGCCGCCGGCGAGCAGCGCGCGCACCGCGCCCACATCGTCCGCCGGGGCGCCGCTGGCCGCCACGAGCACGTTCACGAGACGCGCCGAGGCGTCCATCTCGGCACGAATGTCGCTCCGGAGTGAATACAGTTGTATCAGCGTGGTCATGGCCAGCAGGCTGCCCAACAGCAGGCCGAGCGAGCCGATGAGACGGCGGCGCAAGTCCATGGTCCCCTCGTATGTGTTGTTTGCCGGGGTGTACGCAACTTCCATACCAGTCGGGATTTTTTCCCTGTCGCCGTCGCGGCGGCGCTGGAATAGTTCGTGCAACAGAAAGCACGAGGAGACAATAATATGACCAGGACCGCTCTCGCCGCCGCCGTCGCGGCGCTCTGGCACGGCATCGCCGCGGCCGACCCGGCGCCCGCCGTCGTGGAAATCGTCGGCACGACGCCGCTGCAGGGGCTCGCCGTGGCGCGCGAACGGATCCCGGCGAACGTGCAGGCGCTGGACGGCGACGACATGAACGACCCCGGCGCCGCCACGCTGCCGGACGCGCTGAACCGCCGCCTGGGCAGCGTGTTCGTCAACGAGATCCAGGGCAATCCATTCCAGCCGGACGTCAGCTACCGCGGCTTTACCGCGTCGCCGCTGCTCGGCACGCCGCAGGGCCTGTCCGTCTATGTGGACGGGGTGCGCATGAACCAGCCGTTCGGCGACGTCGTCAGCTGGGACCTGATCCCGCGCGCGGCCATCGCGACCTTGTCCCTGATGCCGGGCTCGAATCCGCTGTTCGGCCTGAACACGCTGGGCGGCGCGCTGGCCGTGCGCACGAAAGATGGCCTGCACGACGCCGGCAGCGCCGTGCAGGCGCAGGCGGGCGGCTACGGCCGCGGCGAGATCGTGTTCGAGCACGGCGGCCACGACGAACGCGGCCTGCACTGGTACGTCACCGGGACGGCGTTCCGCGACGGCGGCTGGCGCGAGGCGTCGCCCACGCGCCTTGGCCAGTTGTTCGGCAAGGCGGGCTGGCACGACGGCGCGACCGACGTGGCGTTCAGCGCCGCACTGGCCGGCAGCCGCCTCACGGGCAACGGCCTGCAGGAGCAGCGGCTGCTCGACCGGGAGTATGCGAGTGTCTACACGAAGCCGGACGTCACGCGCAACCGCGCCGTGCTGCTCAACCTGACCGGCAGCCGCACCGTCGCGGACGACGTGCTGTTGTCCGGGAACGTCTACTACCGCCACATTCGCACGTCCACCTTCAACGGGGACTTGAACGATGACGACGACCGTCCGTTCACTGGCCTCGTCAACCGCACGGCCGGCACGCAGACGAATCATGGGCTGAGCGGTCAAGCCGCGTTTTCCGGCCGGCTGACCGTGGGCGCGGCATACGACGCGAGCCGCGCGGACTTCCGCCAGGGCGCGCAATTCGGCGACCTGGATCCCGACCGCGGCGTCACGCCGGTGGACGCCGTCGACGACGACATGGCCGTGGACCTCGTCGGCCGTACGCGCACGTGGAGCGTGTACGCGACCGACACGTTCGACGTGCGCGACGATTTACACCTGACGCTGTCCGGCCGCTACAACCGCACGGCGGTCCACAACCGCGACCGCATCACGCCGGGCGGCGGCGGCGGCTCGCTCGACGGCGATCATCGTTACGGCCGTTTCAACCCGGCGCTGGGCGTCACCTGGTCGCCGTCGCGCGGGTTCAACGCCTATGCAGGCTACGACGAAGGCAGCCGCACGCCGACCGCGGTGGAGCTGGGCTGCGCCGATCCTGCCAATCCGTGCAAGCTGCCGAACGCGATGGCGGGCGATCCGCCGCTGCGGCAAGTCGTCACGCGCACGTGGGAAGCGGGCGTGCGCGGGACCGTTGGCCGGATGCACTGGAGCGCCGGCGTGTTCCGCGCGACGAACGACGACGACATCCTGTTCGTCGCGGACGACGCGGCGGGCTTCGGCTACTTCCGCAACTTCGGCCGGACGCGGCGCCAGGGTGTCGAACTGGGCGTCGATGGCCGCGCCGGGCCGGTGACGCTGTCGGCGCACTTCACCTGGCTGCACGCGACGTTCGCAAGCGGCGAGACCGTGGGCGGGGAGGGCAACAGCAGCGCGGACGCCGACGGGAATATCGTCATCCGTCCCGGCGACCGCATCCCGCTCATGCCGCGCCACGTGTTCAAGGCGCGCGCGGCATGGCAGGTGACGCCGGCGTGGTCGGCGGAACTGGGCGTGCAGGCGGTGTCGAATGCGACGGCGCGCGGCAACGAGAACGGCCTGCACCGTCCGGACGGCGTCGGGTACCTTGGCCGAGGCGCCGCGGCGGGCCATGCCGTGTTCGATCTCGGGACGGCGTTCCAGGCGACGCCGCGCCTGCGTGTCTTCGCCCAGATGGACAATCTGTTCGACCGCCGCTATGCGACGGCGTCCCAGCTCGGCACGAGCGGTTTCGACGCCGACGGCGGCTTCGCGCGCGAGGACCGTGTGCACTCGACGTTCTACGCGCCCGGCGCGCCGCGCACGGTGCGCGTCGGGGTGCGCTACACGTTCAACTGAGCTTCGACTGAAGGCTCACACCCAGAGCCGGTACATCCAGAACGACTCGTCCTCGGCGAAGCGGCGCGCGAATTCGGCGGGCGTAAAACCGGTGATGCGGCGCACGGCGCGCGTCATGTGCGCCTGGTCCGCAAAACCTTCGTCCAGCGCCATGGTGGCCCAGTCGAACGGCCGGCCGGCGTCGTGGCGGTCGCGCGCCGCGAAGAACAGGCCTTCCGTGCGCACGATGGCCTGCCATTCGCGCAGCGAGCGGCCGCTGAACGACTTGACGCGACGCTCGACGTGGCGCGGACTGTGCTCGCGCCGCCATTCGTGCGCCTGCCACGCGAGGCGCTCGACCCAGTGCCGGCCGAGCTGGCGCAGCGAGGGCTGGTCCGTGGCGCGCCCGCGCAGCGCCTGCCAGGGCCGTGCGAGATGGTGTTCGAATACGTCGACCAAGTCCTCGTCGCGGCTGGCCAGCAACGCGTCCCACATGGGTGTCCATGCGCGGCCCATGACCTCAAAGGCGGGCGCGAAGCGGTCCTGCACGCGCGCGAGATCGAGGCCGAACAGCGCCTGCGCCGCGTCGGCCTGGAACAGGGCCATGCAGCCGCGGCCCGTCGTCGGCGCCCACGACGTCGTGGGATAGGCCTGGGTGCCCGCGACGACGCACGCCGTGCCGAACGGCCGCCAGGCGGCGGCGCCATCTTCCACGCGCACCTGGCCCACGTCGAAGTCGCGGTACCAGGACAGCGACACGAGCGGGGACGACGGGAAGTGCGAGAGGCGCTGGGCGTCGCTCATGGTCAGCATGCTGACGTCGCGCCCGACGACGGCGACGAGCGCGCCCTGCAGCGACGCCGGGGGCAGGCGCAGCCAGTCGGTCGGCGGGCCGTCCGGCGCGGCGCGCGGTGCGCGCGCGAGCGGGTCGGGGCAGGGCAGGGGCTGGGTCGGGATCATGGTCGCCAAGTATAGCAAGGCCGGGATGCCGTTTCGACCACGTAACAACGTCTTTCCCGCGCAAGCGGGAAACCACGCTGAGCAACAGGATTCGGTATGGCCGAAGCACTGCAGCATGTCTGGCAGGCCAGCCTCGGAAACTCAGTATGGGTTCACCTTCGCGGGAACGACGGGCATTGGTCACGCCCGCGCCGCCTCCGTTCGCACCGCCGCCCACGCCGCGCGCGCGAGCAGCACGTCCGACAGCAGCGCAACGGCGAGGGCCGCCGCGCCGATCTCCATCAGCACCCGGTGGTCGCCGCCGGTCGCCGCGAACAGCCAGGAGTAGGCATAGCCGGCGAGCGCCTGGAACAGGGCGAAGATCGTCGTCGCGCGGCTCCACGCGGCGCCCTGCGCCGCCACGTCCTGCGGCAGCGTGTAGCGGATGCGGCCCAGCGTCAGCGGCACGATGCCGGGCGGGTAGGTCCCGATCACGAACGTGGCCGCGAGCAGGCCGCCGAAGTCGTGCGCGAGGACCAGCACGGCGGCGGCGACGATCTGCAGGGCCAGCGCGATGCGCGTGGCGGCGCCGATGCCGAACCGGTCGCCCAGCACGCCGTACAGCATCGGCCCGGCCGTCGCGCCGACGCCGTAGACGACCCAGAACAGCGCCGCCGTGCGCGTCCCCATGTGCAGCCCGCGGGCGACGTAGTCGACAAGGAACACCATCATGGGCACGAGGCCGACTGCCTTCAGCGCGTACTGCGCATAGATCAGCTTCAGCGCGAAGCCGGCGTGCGCCGGCGCGCGGCCGCCCTTGGCCGCGGGCGCACCAGGTGCATCTTGCGGCCACCAGCGCCAGCTGACTGCGGTCAGCAGCAGCGACAGCACGCCCAGCCCGGCCCAGGTCGCGGCGAGGCCTTCGCCCAGCAGCAACGGCACGACGGTGCCCGACGCCGCGATGCCGAGTCCGAGACCCAGGAAGATCGCGCCGCTGGCCACGCCGCGGCGCTCGGCGGGCACCTGCGGCAGGATGCTCAGCGCGGCCAGCACCATGATGATGCCGCCCGCGAGGCCGGACAGGAAGCGCCAGCCGAAGAACCAGGCGACGGACAGCGGCACGGCGCAGGCGAAGAACGCGAGCGAGGTGAGCGCCATCATCAGCTGCAGCGTGCGCCGGCTGCCCAGGCGCGCGGCCAGCGGCCGGCCCGCGAGGGCGCCAGCGAGATAGCCGACGAGGTTGGCGGCGCCGAGGAACACGACGTCCTGCGCGGCGAACCAGCGCGCCTCGATCAGCGGCGGAATGAGCGGCGTGTAGGCGAAGCGTGCGAGGCCGATGCCGACCAGGCTCGCGCACAGTCCGGCGAGGATGGCGCGCGTGGCGGCGGCGCGGTCGAGGGTGGTGTCCATGCTGGGTCCTTGTCGTTGGCTCAGGTTTGTCGGCTCATGTTTGACAGGTTAGTCAAACTTGACAGGGCTGTCAAGGATGCCGATAATCGGGTCATGGCAGGCACAAAACAATTCGATGAAGACGAGGTGCTCGACCGCGCGCTGCTGCTGTTCTGGCGACGCGGGTTCGGCGCCACGTCGATGCAGGACGTCGCCCAGGCGACCGGGGTCCTGCGCGGTTCGCTGTACCACGCGTACGGCGACAAGCAGGCGCTGTTCCTGCGCGTGTTCGGGCGTTACCGCACGCGCTACCTGGCCAGCCTGCGCGAGCTGCTGGCCGCGCCGACGGCCGAGGAAGCGCTGCGGCGCTATCTGCGCTTTGCGATCGACATGGTGACGGCCGTCGACGACGACGAGGTGACGCGCGGCTGCCTGACGACGAAGACGGCGACGGACGAGACGGCGATGGACGACGCGATCCGGGCCGCCCTGCGCGGCCTGCTCGACGACGCGCAGGCCATGCTGGCGGACCGCCTGGCGCAGCCCGACGCCGCCGGCCGGATCGCGCTGCCGCCCGCGGCCGCCGCGCGCCTGATCACGACGACGACGCGCGGCATGGTCGTGCTGGAGCGCGTGTACCGCGACGTCGCCCAGCTGGAAGCCGTGGCGGACGACGTGCTGCGATTGCTGTTCCCGCCGCGGAGCTGACTCGCCGCCGCGCGCCGCTCAGGCGTACGC
Source organism: Massilia sp. (assembly GCA_045810485.1). Classification (GTDB taxonomy): domain Bacteria; phylum Pseudomonadota; class Gammaproteobacteria; order Burkholderiales; family Burkholderiaceae_D; genus Telluria. The sequence continues at coordinate 9,931 of JBJMVU010000052.1, forward strand.
GCTCGGCGCCGGCACGCGCAGCGTCCACGTCGTGCCCCCGCCGGGCGCCGTCTGGACCGCCAGCGCCGCGCCCAGCGTGCGTGCGCGCTCGCGCATGCCCGGGATGCCCCAGTGGCCCGCGCGGCCGTGTTCCGTGTCCACGTCCGGGGGGAGGCCGGCGCCGTTGTCGGTGACCGTCACGACCAGCGCCGACGGCGCGTACTGCAGCGTGACGTCGACCGCGCGCGCCCGTGCGTGCGTGAACGCGTTCCACAGCGCCTCGCGGGCGATGGCGAAGGCTTCGTCGGCGGCGGGGACGCGCAGCCGGCGCGCGCGGCCGTCCGTGTACAGGTGGAAGGCGATGCCGGCGTCGCGGGCCAGCGGTTCGGCGAAGCGGCGCAACGCACCCGCCAGGTCGGCATCGGGCACCGCGGACGAGCGCAGGCCGGCCACGCGGTCGCGGCCCTCGGCCACCACGCCGTTGGCGCGCGCCAGGGCGGTTTCCAGCGGCGCGCGCTTCCGCCGTCAGCCGGCCGGCAGTGCTCCAGAACAGCAGCATCAGGCCCTGGATCGATTGCAGCAGCGTGTCGTGCAGTTCGCGCGCGATGCGCTCGCGTTCGGCCACCCGCGCGTCCATGCGGACGGCCAGCCGGCGCGCGGTCCGGCGCATCCAGAACAGCTGCAGGCGCCACGCGACGAGCGCCGCCGCCACGACGCACAGGACGCGGAACCACGTGGTCTGCGTCAGGTGCGGCGCGATGTCGAACGCCAGCGTCGCCCCGTCCGTGTTCCACACGCCGTCGTCGTTCGCCGCGAGGACCTGGAACCGGTAGCGGTCCGGCCCGAGGTTCGTGTAATGGGCGGAACGCTCGTCGCCCTCGCGCCAGTCGCGGTCGACGCCGTCGAGCCGGTAGCGGAACGCCACCCGGCCGGGCTCGCGGTAGGAGAGCGCCGTGAAGTCGATGTCGAGCGTCTCCGTGCCCGCGGGCAGGCGCATGCCGCCGGCGGCGCCGAACGCCTTCGCGCCCGACTTCAGGCCCGTGATGACGACGGGCGGCGCCAGCGGATTGCGCGCCAGCGCGGCCGGGTCGAAGCCGTAGACGCCGCCGATCGTCGTGAACCATAGCGTGCCGTCGTCGCTGCGGGTCGCGGACGGCACCGGGATGATCGCGCCCGCCGTGCCACGGAGACCGTCGCGGTAGTCGATCCGGCCGTAGCCGACGGCGTAGCCGGGCTCGCGCAGCACCCGCCGCAGTTCGGTCGGCGCGATGCTGGAAATGCCGCCGGCGCCGTTGAGCCACAGGGCGCCGTCGCGTGCGAACACCATACCCGTGATGCCGGCGAACGGTTCGCCGTTGCGGCCCGCGACGGGCGTGAAGCGCGCGCCGTCGAAATGCGCGAGGCCATTCTCGCCGCCCACCCAGGCGCCGTCGCCATCCGGCAGGACCTGGACGACGGTGCCGACGGTGAGGCCGTCCGCGCGGCCGTAGTGCCTGACCCGGCCGCCGTCGAGCAGCGCGAGGTCGTCGCCGACCGACCCGAACCAGACGCGCCCGCGCCGGTCCGCCGCGACGGTCGCCGCCGCGAACTTCTCCAGTGCCGCGATGCCGCCCCCGGCGACCCACCGGCCGTCGCGCCAGGCCGCGACGCCGCGCCGGCCCAGCGCCATCCACAACGTGCCGGCGCTGTCCTGCGCCATCGCGTAGATGGTCGCCGGGCCTTCGATGCCGGGATGCAGGCGGCGCCACCCCGAGCCGTCCGGCCGCACTTCCCACAGTCCGCCGAAGCCGGCGGCCCATACGTCACCGTTGGGACCCCGGTACAGCGCGGTGATCGTGTCGTTGACGCCCGGCGGCGCATGGCCGTAGTCGCGCGCGGGGGCGCCGGGAGCGGCGAGCCACGCGTGGCCGGCCCACACGCCTGCGCCGGCGCCGCCCGCGAGGGGCAGCGCATCGGACGCGGCATCCCCGGACAGCGCCTCGGGCCGCACGCGCGGCGCGCGGAAGCGGTCCAGGCCACTTTCGGTCCCGATCCAGACGTTCCGTTCGCGGTCTTCGAACACGGCCTGCACCTTGCGTCCGGAGAGCCCGTGCTCGGCCCACATGCGGCGGAACTGGCCGTTGGCGGCGCTGCCGCGCAGGATGCCAGCGCCGTCGGCCACCCAGGCATACCCGTCCCGATCGAAGGCCAACAGGCTGGCGCCTTGCGGCACATCCCAGGCGAGCGGCGTTCCGCCCTGCGGGCCGGCCAGCATGCGCAGGCCGGGGTGCGCGTCGTCCGTCGCCCACACGCTGCCGTCCGGGTGACGGACCAGCGGCAACAGGGTCGACAGCGGTGCGAGCAACTGGAACCGCGTGCCGCCCTTCGGCAGCACGAACACGCCGGCTGTGCCGGCGGCCCACAGCACGCCGTCGCCGTACGCCAGCAGGGAGGCGAACCCGCTGTCGGGCGCCCCGAGCGCCGGATCGCACGGCTGCCAGCGCCCATCGGCGCCGAGGACGAGCAGGCCGCGGCCGGTGGCGAGCCACAGCCGGCCGGCGGCGTCGCGCGCGGCCCCGAGGACCGTGCCGGCAGGGCCGCCATCCTGGCCCGGCGGGTAGTGACGCATGCGGCCGTCCGCCATCAGGCTCACGCCGCCGTACTTGTAGCCGACCCACATCAGGCCATCGGACAGCACGCCGATGCCCGCCACGTTCGACGACAGCGGCGCCTGCGCACCCGCCGCGCGCAGGAAGCGCACGCCGTCGAATTTGTACAGGCCCGAGGTGCTGCCGATCCAGATCCAGCCGTCCCCCGTCTGCGCGATGCCCGTGATGTTGGAGGGCGCGCCTTCGCGGGCCGTCCAGCCGGCGTGCGGCAGGTCGATCACGGGCGCCTTGTCCAGGGGCGCCGCGTGGGCGGTGAGGATGCAGGCCATGGCTGCGAGCAGCGCCGCCACTGGTCGAAAGATAGACATCATTCACGACAGTATAAAAGCTGTCAGTTCGGAGTGACAACTATTTGTCGATGTCGTTTCCGTTCAATACCGCGCCGTGGCCCCGATCGAGAATGGCTTCATGAAAACGCCCACGCCCCCATCCTGCCCCTATCACGCCGGCGCGAACAGCAGTGCGCCGGCATCCCATCCACCCGGCGCCTGGCCTCCGGGCCCGCCATCCGGCCTGACGGGCTGGCGCTTCCTGCGCGCCTTGTCGCGCGACCTGTTCGGCGCGTGGTCCGCCTGGCGGCGCGAGTACGGCGACGTGTTCCACCTGCGCATGTGGCCCGAGCACCAGGTCGTCGTCACCGACCCGGAACGGGTGCGCGAGCTGCTCGTCGACCAGCACGACGCGCTGGTCCGCTGGGAACGCGGCATCGAGGTGTTCGCGCAGCTGCACGGCCACAGTACCCTCACATCCGAGGGCGCCGCGTGGCGCACGAAGCGGCACGCGCTGCAGCCTGCGTTCACGCCCAAGGCCGTGCAGGCGTTCCTGCCCGCGATCGCCGCCGCCGCCGACGCCGCGTACGCGCGGTGGCCGCAGGCCGACGACGCCTGGCCGATCGAGAGCGCCTTCACGTCGCTGGGCATGGACGTGATCATGCGGATGACGTTTTCCAGCGGGGTGACGGCGGATACCCGCGACGCCGAATGGGCCGTGCACCAGGCCAGCGTCGCGGGGAATGCCGAGCTGTATTGGCCGAGGAGCTGGCCCGACTGGATGCCGTGGAAGTGGAAAAAGCGCCGCGCGCTCGCGACGCTCGACCGGCTGGTCACGGGCCACGTGCGGGCGCGCATGGCCATGCCGCGGGCCGACTGGCCGCAGGACCTGCTCACCCGGCTGCTGGCGCTGCACGTCGAGGATCCCGCGACCTGGCCATTGACAGCCGTGCGCGACGAATGCATGACGGCGTTCCTGGCCGGGCACGAGACGACGGCCGCGACCCTGACCTGGTGGTCGTGGTGCATGGCCGCGAACCCGTCCGCGCAGGCGGCCGCGCGGGCGGAAGTGGACGCCGTGCTGGAAGGGCGCCAGCCCACGGCCGCCGACCTGCCGGCGCTGGACTACCTGGGCCGCACCCTGCAGGAGACCTTGCGCCTGCATCCCGCCGCGCCCGTGCTGATCTCGCGCCGGGCGGTGCGGCCCATCACGCTGGGCGGCTGGCAGCTGCCGGCCCGGACGATCTTCGCGGTGCCGCTGCAGCTGATGCACCACGACGCGCGCTGGTTCCCGGAACCGGACTCTTTCCGCCCCGAGCGGTTCGCGCCGGGCGCGCCTCCGATCCCGCGCGGCGCCTTCATGCCGTTCGGGACGGGGCCGCGGGTGTGCCTGGGACAGCATCTCGCGCTGGCGGAGATGACGCTGCTCGCCTCGATGTTCCTGCAGCGGTACACGGTCGGCGTGCCGGCCGGGATGGCGCCGCCGCGGCCCGTCTTCAACATCACCCTGAGGCCGGAGACGCCGCTGACGCTGCGGCTGACGGCGCGCACGTGATGATCGCGCCGCGCCGGTTGCACCGGGCCGCCGGCGTCGTGCTCGCGGTGTTCTTGATGGTTCACGTGGCGAACCACCTGGCGGCGCTGGCCGGTGTCGAGGCGCATATCCGCTTCATGGACGCGGCGCGCCGCGTGTACCGGCAACCGGTCGTGGAAGCGGTGCTGCTGCTGTGCGTCGTGCTGCAGGCGGCGAGCGGCATGCGCATGCTGTGGACGGGACGGCGGCGCCGCCGCGCCGCGCTCGCGTGGCTGCAGGCGGGGTCCGGCGCCTGCATTGCGCTGTTCCTGGCGATCCACGTGGGGGCCGTGCTGGCGGGGCGCATCGCGGGCGGGCTCGACACGAATTTCTATTTCGCGGCGGCCGGGCTGCACGTGTGGCCGTTCATGCTGTTTTTCGTGCCCTATTATTTTGTCGCGGTGGCGGCGCTGTTCGTCCACCTGGGCTGCGCGCTGCGGCGGGGCAGGGCGGTCGTCGCGGGCTTTTCGGCCACGGGTGTCGTGGTCGCGGGGCTGATCGTGGCGACGCTGATGGGGAAGATGGTTCACGTCGAGATACCCGCGCGGTATCTGATGACATTCTTGAGCGGGTAATGTGGGCACCGCGTGGGCGGAGGCCGCCCACCCTACGCAACCATGGCGGTAGGGTGGGCACCCCGTGCCCACGCGGGCGGCGACGCAACCATGGCGGTAGGGTGGGCACACCGTGCCCACGCGGACGGCGACGCAACCATGGCGGTAGGGTGGGCATTTTAGGCCGGGGGGGATTGATGCCGGGGGCATCAATCCAATGAAACGTGCCCACGCGGGCGGCGGCTTAATCGAGCAGGTCAAACAGCGTCCGCGCCACGACCTTGGTCGCGCGGCGCAGGTCTTCCAGGTCGATGTGCTCGTCGGCGCGCTTGGCGTTGCTCTCGCCGACCGTGCGCGGGCCGCAGCCGTACAGCACGGCCGGGACGCCCGCTTCGCCGAACAGGCGCGCGTCGGTGTACAGCGGCGTGCCGGCGGCGCCGATCTCTTCGCCGAACACGCTGGTCGCGTGGCGCGACAGCGCATCGACCAGCGGCCGGTTGCCGTCCAGCGGTTGCAGCGCGTTCGCCAGCAGCATGCGCTTGATCTCGATGGAGATGCCCGCGCAGTCGGCCACGGCGTCCTGGATCACCTTGCGGATGGTCGCTTCGACTTCCGCCGGATTCTCTTCCGGGATCATGCGGCGGTCGAGCTTCAGCACGACCTTGCCCGGCACGACGTTCGTGTTGGTGCCGCCTTCGATCAGGCCCACGTTCAGGTACGGGTGGTTGATGCCCTTGACCTGGCTCTTCACCTTTTTATATTGGGTGTTCTGGTCGTACAGCGCGACGAGGATGCGGGTCGCGGCCTGCAGCGCGTCGACACCCGTTTCCGGCACGGCCGCGTGGCCCATCTTGCCGTTGACCGTCACTTCCATCTGCAGGCAGCCGTTGTGCGCGGTGACGACCTGGTAGCTGAAGCCCGCGGCGATCAGCAGGTCGGGCTTGACGAGGCCTTGCTGCAGCAGCCAGCCCGGGCCGAGCTCTCCGCCGAATTCCTCGTCGTACGTGAAGTACAGTTCGACGCCGCCCTTCAGCGGGGCGCCCAGCGCTTCCAGGGCGCGGGTCGCGAACGTGAAGGTGGCGAAATCGCACTTGCTGACGGCGGCGGCGCGGCCGAACAGCTGGCCGTCGACGACGTCGCCGCCGTACGGGTCATGGGTCCAGCCATCGCCCGGCGGCACCACGTCGCCGTGCGCATTCATCGCGACGGTGCGGCCCGGGCCGTACTTGCGGCGCACGATCAGGTTCGTGATCGTCTCCAGACCCGCGGCCTTGACGGTCGGCGCCGGCACCGAATGCTTCTCGGCCTCGAAGCCGAAGTCCTTCAGCAGGTCGGCGGCGCGCTCGGCGTGCGGTGCGTTGTTGCCCGGCGGGGTGTCGGTCGGCACGCGCACGAGCTCCTGCAGGAAGCGCACTTCCTCGTCGAAGTGGGTGTCGATCCAGGCGTCGAGGGCCTCGTATGGGGTGTTTGCGGTCGTGGTCATGTCAGAATTCCGTGGCGAGTTGGTCGAGAAGGGTTTGGAAAGCCCGGACGCACAGGTCGGTGTCGTCGTTGGTGATGGATTCGAGCGGGTTGTGGCTGATGCCCGCGTTCAGCCCGCGCAGGAACAGCATGGCCTGCGGCAGGATGTCGTGGAGCTTCATGGCGTCGTGGCCGGCGCCGCTGGGCATGCGGAACACGGGCAGGCCGAGCGTGCCGACCGCGCGTTCCCAGCGCTCGCGCCATTCGGCGGCACAGGGCGCGGCGGCCGCACGCATCGTTTCTTCCAGCGAGAACTGCAGGCCGCGGCGGGCGCAGATCGCGGCGAGTTCCGCCAGGATGTCGTTGGCGGCGGCGTCGCGCACCTCGTTCGTCGTGGCGCGCACGTCCAGCGAGAAGCGGCAGCGGCCCGGCACGACGTTGATCGAGCCGTTCGGCACGTCCAGCATGCCGACGGTGGCGACGAGGTCCGGCACGGCGCCGCCGCGCTTCTCGGCGAACAGCACCAGCTCGGCGGCGGCGGCGGCCGCGTCGCGGCGCATCGTCATCGGCGTGGTGCCCGCGTGGCTGGCGACACCAACGATCTCGCCGACGAAACGGACGCTGCCGTTGATCGACGTGACCACGCCCAGCGGCAGGTCGAGGTCGTTCAGCACCGGACCCTGTTCGATGTGCGTCTCGACGAAGCCGAGATACCGGGAAGGATCGCGTTTCAGCGCCGCGATGTCGTCCACGTTCAGGCCCGCGTTGGCGATCGCGGCGCGCATCGTGACGCCGTCCGCGTCCTTCTGGTCGAGCCAGCTGGTGTCGAAGCCGCCGCACAGCGCGCCCGACCCGAGGAACACGGCCTTATAGCGCTGGCCTTCCTCTTCCGCGAAGCCGACGACTTCGATGCCATACGACAGGCGCCGGCCCTGGCGGTGCAGTTCGCGCACGCAGGCCATCGGCACGAGGATGCCCAGGCGGCCGTCGTACTTGCCGCCGTTGCGCACGGTGTCGTAGTGCGACCCGGTCAGCAGGCGCTTCGCGGCCGGATCGGCGCCGTGGTAGATGCCGACCACGTTGCCGACGGCGTCGATGACGACGTCGTCGAAGCCGCAGTCTTCGCGCATCCATGCGGCCAGCTGGGCGGCCGCCGCGCGGTGCGCGTCGGTCAGGTACGTGACGCAGAGCTCTCCACGCTCGGCGTAGCCGGGTTCGGAGTGCGCGGCCAGTTCTTCATGCCAGTCCCACACGAGGTTGCCCAGGGTGGGGTGCTGGTCGAACTTGTCGTCCAGGCGGATCTCGGCGATGCGGTGGATGTTGCGCAGCGCTTCGGCGAATTCGAAGTCCGGACCGTTGGCCAGGCGGCGTGCGAACGTGGCGATGATCTCCGCCTTTTGCAGGCCCAGGCCGCGCGGGCCGCGCACGGCGAGGATGAATGGGAAGCCGAACTTCGCGTTGTAGTCCGCGTTCAGTCGCTGGATCCGCGCGAATTCCTCCGGCGTGCAGTTCGTCAGGCCGGCCTTGTTCTGTTCATTCGTCGATTCGGCCGTCAGCGTCTTGCTGACCATCGCCTTGCCCGCGAGCTCCGGGTGGGCGCGGATCAGGCCCAGTTGTTCCTCACGCGAGGCGTCGCGCACGGCTTCCACGAGGCCGCGCTTCAAATGCGGCAGCGTCGCGAACGGGCGCCTGGCCCAGGCGCGGGCCGCGATCCACGGCGAGTGTTCGTACACGCCGTCCAGCAGGGCAGTGAAGCCCGCCTCGTCGGCGGCGTTGAGTGTCTCCAGGGTTAACATTGTGATTACTCCCACGCGAATGCGGTGTCGGGGTTGTAGGGATGCACGCTCTTCCAGTGGCGCGCGATGTCGATGCGGCGCGTGACCCACACGCGGTCGTGCTGTTCGATGTAGTCCAGGAAGCGCTGCAGCGCACGGAAGCGTCCCGGGCGGCCCAGCAGGCGGCAGTGCATGCCGATGCTGAGAATGGACGGGCGTTCGCCGCCCTCCTGGTAGTGCACGTCGAAGGCGTCGCGCAAATAGGACAGGAACGGGTCGCCGTGCGAGAAGCCCTGTGGCAGCGCGAACCGCATGTCGTTCGTGTCCAGCGTGTACGGCACGACCAGTTGCGGGGCTTGCGTGCCGTCGGTCTTGCGGACCTTCAGCCAGAACGGCAGGTCGTCGCCGTAGTAGTCGCTGTCGTATTCGAAGCCGCCGTAGTCGGCGACGAGGCGGCGCGTGTTGGGGCTGTCGCGGCCCGTGTACCAGCCCAGCGCCCGTTCGCCCGTCAGGCGTTCGATGGCTGCCATGCCGCGCGCCATGTCGGCGCGTTCGGTCGCTTCGTCGGCGTTCTGGTAGCTGATCCAGCGGTGGCCGTGGCACGCGATCTCGTGGCCCAGCTCCTTGAACGCGGCCGTCACGTCCGGGCTGCGTTCGAGGGCCATGCCGACGCCGAAGATCGTCAGCGGCAGGCCGCGCTTCTCGAATTCGCGCAGGATGCGCCAGACGCCGACGCGCGAGCCGTATTCGTAGATGCTTTCCATCGACAGGTGGCGGGAGGGGAAAGCGGCCGGGTTGAACATCTCGGACAGGAATTGCTCGCTGCCGGCGTCGCCGTGCAGCACGCTGTTCTCGCCACCTTCCTCATAGTTCAGGACGAACTGCAAAGCGACGCGGGCGCGGCCCGGCCAGTCGGCGTACGGCTGCTCGCGGCCGTAGCCGGCGAGGTCACGTGGATAGTGCTGGGTCATGATGGTGTCTTCGATCAGGGATGAAGGATGTCGGCCAGGTCCACGCGCTGCGGGTCGAGGTGCAGGTTGTGCTGGACGTTGGCCAGATGTTTGGAGACGAGGCGCACGGCCGCCTTGACGTCGCGCTTTTCGAAGGCGTCGACGATGGCCACGTGCTCGTCCAGGGATTCTTCCGCCGACTGCGACGACTGGCGCATCAGCGCGATCAGCGAGGAGCGCGTCAGCAGTTCGGAGAGCATCTGCACGAGCACCTGGTTGCCGAGCATCTGCGCCAGCACGAGGTGGAAGTCGCCCAGCAGGCGGGTGCGGCCCGGGACCTCGGCCTGGTTGACGGCCGCGCGCTCCAGCTCCAGGTGGTCGCGCAGCTGCCTGACCTGGGCGTCTGTGATCGTCGCGCACAACTGCTTCGTGACGGCCGTCTCGAGGATGGCGCGCACTTCGAACACGTCGTTCGCTTCCTCGGCGGTGGGCGTGGCGACGAAGGCGCCGCGCGCCGGCTCCAGCACGACGAGGCGGTCGCGCGACAGCTGGTTGAATGCCTGGCGCACGACGGTACGGGACACCTTGAAGATGTCGCCGATCTTCTGTTCGGACAGCTTCGTGCCCGGCATCAGGCGGCGCTCGGCGATCGCGGTGGTGATGGCGTCCACGATGCGCTGCGTCGCGCTGCCGGACGGCGCGCCCGCGGGCGTATCATGGTCTGGCGTCAAGGGGACGATCTTCAGGGGCTGGCGGGCTCGGTTCATGGTCGCTCGGGACAATAAGTGATTGACATCGTGCTTGAAGTGTATACACTTTTCAAAAAAAAGAAAACACAAAGTGTATGCAATTTCTCAAACTCGTAAGAAAGGAAAACAGATGGGACACCTCAGCACCCACGTGCTCGACACCATGAACGGCTGCCCGGCGGCCGGCATGCGCGTTACGCTGGAAGCGATCGATGCCGACGGCAGCGCGCGCACGATCAAGACGCTCACCCTCAATAACGACGGCCGCAACGACGGCGGTCCGCTGCTGAACGCGGAGACGATGGCCGTCGGCCGCTACCGCCTCACGTTCGCCGTGGCCGCATACTTCCGCGAGAAAGGCGTGGACCTGCCGGAACCGGCCTTCCTCGACGTGGTGCCGCTGGAATTCGGCATCGCCGACGCGGCCGGCCACTACCACGTGCCGTTGCTCGTCAGCCCGTGGTCGTATTCCACGTATCGTGGCTCGTAAGCACAGAGCGTTGTTTTTCTCATAAAGTCATACCCTTTTTCAAAAAGATCGTATACAGTTGTTGTGTCGCCGCGGAGCACATCGGCAGCAGGGCCCAGCCCGGCGCCGGTGGTTGCGATGATTTGCCCCTCACAGAGCCCGCTGTGGTGATGGGACAGCCTGGTGCGCCGTTTGCGCCATGCTTCCTTTGTAAGAGGCTCTCATGGAATCCTATTTGCTCGACTGGGTGAATCTGCTGTTGCGCTGGACCCACGTCATTACCGCGATCGCCTGGATCGGCGCATCGTTCTACTTCGTCTTCCTCGATAACTCGCTGACCAAACCCACGTCGCCCGATCTCGTCGAGAAGGGTGTCGACGGCGAGCTGTGGGCCGTGCACGGCGGCGGCTTCTACCATCCGCAGAAATACCTCGTGGCCCCGAAATCCATGCCCGAAGGCCTGCACTGGTTCTATTGGGAGAGCTACGCCACGTGGCTGTCCGGTTTCGGCCTGTTTACGGTGCTGTATCTGTTCAATGCCGGCACCTTCATGGTCGACAAGCAGGTGCACGACTGGACGCCGGGCGCCGCCGTCGGCACCGCGCTGGGCTTCCTCGTCGCGTTCTGGCTCGTGTACGACACGATCTGCCGCACGTTCGGCCGCAAGAAGAACGGCGACGCCATCGTCGGCGCCATCATTTTCGCCTTCGTCGTCTTCGCCGCCTGGCTCGCGTGCCAGCTGTACGCCGGCCGCGCCGCCTTCCTGCTGGTCGGCGCCATGCTGGCCACGTCGATGAGCGCCAACGTGTTCTTCTGGATCATCCCGGGCCAACGCAAGGTCGTCGCGCAACTGAAGGCCGGCCAGCCGGTCGACCCGATCTACGGCTGGCGCGCCAAGCAGCGCAGCGTCCACAACACGTATTTCACGCTGCCGGTGCTGTTCGCGATGCTGTCGAATCACTACGGCTGGCTGTACTCGGGCGAGAACAACTGGGTCGTGCTGGTCCTCATGATGCTGACCGGCGCCCTGATCCGCCAGAGCTTCGTCGCCCGCCACAAGGCGCTGGTGCACGGCAAGCGCGTCCCGTGGGAATTCGCCGGCTTCGGCGTGGCCGCCATGCTGGGTCTCGTCGTCTACCTGACCCCGAAACCCGAGGCCGAGGCGCCGGTCATCGCGTCCGCCGCACCGACCACGGTCGCGAACAGCGCGGCGGCGGCAGGCGCCACCGCGCAGAACGTCAGCTTCGACCAGGTGAAAGGCGTCGTCGCCCAGCGCTGCGCGATGTGCCACTCGGCCTCCATGGCCAGCAAGGGCATCTCGTTCGATTCGCCCGACTCGATCAAGCGCCACGCCCAGCAGATGTACCAGCAGGCCGTCGTGCTCAAGCTGATGCCCCTGAATAACGCCACCCAGATCACGCCGGATGAGCGCAATCTGCTCAAGCGCTGGTACGAAGAGGGCGCCCCGACCAACTGACCCGTTGTACCCTGTCCGGCGGCCCCCACAGCGGGCCGCCGGACACGCTCGCGCGCCCGGCCCAGGCAGCCGGCGCGTGGCGGGCGGCATGCTTCTTTGGTTTCGAACGCAGTACACGCAGTTCATAAAAACATTCAGGAGACAAGCATGAACCAGCCGTCCCGCCATCCGGTGGACGAACGGTTGCCCCTCGCGCGCCTCGGTGCGCTCGGGTTGCAACACGTCCTCGTCATGTACGCCGGCGCCATCGCCGTCCCCCTCATCGTGGGACGCGCACTGAAACTCCCGCCCGAACAGGTCAGCATGCTGATCTCGGCAGACCTGTTCTGCTGCGGGATCGTGACACTCATCCAATCCCTCGGCCTGACATCGTGGTTCGGCATCCGCCTGCCCGTGATGATGGGCGTGACCTTCGCGGCCGTCGGCCCGATGGTCGCCATCGCGAACGCGGTCCCCGGCGTCGACGGGGCGCGCGCGATCTTCGGCGCCGGCATCGGCGCCGGCGCCGTGGCGCTGCTGCTCGCGCCGCTCATGAGCCGCCTGCTGCGGTTCTTCCCGCCCGTCGTCACGGGCACCATCATCCTGATCATCGGCGTGACCTTGATGCGCGTCGGCGTGGGCTGGGCGATGGGCGGTCCGGACAACACGGCGCAGAGCGTCGACACGGTCAAGCTGGCCGCGATGGTCGACGCCGCCCGCGCCGGCGCCGCGCAAGCCGCGGCCGCGCTGCCGCCGGGCGCCGACGCCCCCGCGCTGAAGCTGGCCGGCCCCGTGCCGATGACGCCGAACCCGAACTACGGTGCGCTGGACCACCTGGGCATCGCCGCCTTCGTGCTGGCCGTCGTCCTGTGCCTCGTCCGGTACTGCCGCGGCTTCCTGGCCAATATCTCGGTGTTGCTGGGCATCGTGGCGGGCTGCGTCGTCGCGTTCGCGTTCGGCGACATGAACTTCGACAAAGTGGGCAAGGCCGCGTGGTTCCAGCTCGTGACGCCGCTGGCGTTCGGCACGCCCACGTTCGATCTCGTCATGATCGTCACGTTCTCCGTCGTCATGATCGTCGTGATGATCGAGTCGGCCGGCATGTTCCTCGCGCTGTCGGACCTGACGGGCAAGGACCTCGACCGGAAACAGATGGCCGCCGGCCTGCGCACGGACGGCCTGGGCACGCTGATCGGCGGCCTGCTGAACACCTTCCCGCACACGAGCTTTTCGCAGAACGTGGGCCTCGTCGCCGTCACGGGCGTCAAGAGCCGCTGGGTGTGCGTGGCCGGCGGCTGCATCATGATCGTGCTGGGCATGCTGCCGAAAATGGCGGCGCTCGTGGAAGCGATCCCCCAGTTCGTGCTGGGCGGCGCCGGTCTTGTCATGTTCGGTATGGTTGCCGCAGCAGGCATCCGCATCCTGACGCGCGTCGACTTCCGGAACAACCGCTACAACCTGTATATTGTCGCCCTGTCGATCGGCTTCGGGCTGATCCCGCTGGTGGCGCCGCGCTGGGCCCAACAGATGGCCCACAGCCTGCATCCGTTGCTGGAGTCGGGCATCCTGCTGACCGCCGTCGCCGCGGTCGCGCTGAACCTCTTCTTCAACGGTACCCGCGACATCCCGGCAGAAAGCCATGGAGACGCGGGCGCCACCAACAACCAGACTATCGTCCAAGGGAGCAAAGCATGAAAAAAACCGTCCTGACCATGGCGCTGTGCGCGTGCGCGGCAACGTCCGTCCAGGCCGCGGAATGGAGCGACACGTCGATCGGCTACCGCACCGGCGGCCGTTTCCGCGAGCCGTTCAACGCCAACGAAATCCATAAAGACATCCTCGACATCAACCACGTGAGCGGTTATGCCTACGGCACGAACTTCTTCAACCTGGACGTCCTGTTGTCGAACAAGACCGATCCGTCGGCCCCGGGCGCAAAGTCGGGCGCGCAGGAGTTCTACCTCCTGTACCGCAACACGGTCTCGCTGGGCAAGGTGAGCGGCAAGGAATTCGCCTACGGCCCCGTGAGCGACGTCGGCCTGACTTTCGGCTTCGACGTCAACACGAAGGACGATGCCGGCTACAACTCGAAGAAGCGCATGCTGGTCGTCGGCCCGACGCTCGCCTTCAAGGTGCCGGGCCTGCTGAACGTGGGCGTGTACGGCCTGTGGGAGAGCAACGCGCCGAACAACGAGTTCACGCAGACCAGCGTTTCGCGCTACCGCTACGACACGCACCCGATGCTGGGCGCCGTGTGGGCGTTCCCGATCGGCGCCTCGGGCTGGTCGTGGGAAGGCTTCGCGAACTGGATCGCCTCGAAGGGCAAGGACGAATTCGGCAACCAGACCGCGCCGGAAACGAACATCGACATGCAGCTGCTGTACGACCTGGGCCCGCTACTGGGCGCCAAGCCGAAGACCTTCCGCGCCGGTTTCGAGTACCAGTACTGGCATAACAAGTTCGGCAACGACAGCAAGCGCGTGCCGGGCGCCTCGGCGAGCACGCCGATGGTCAAGGCGGAGTACCACTTCTGATTTCCGAGTGAGACGGGACGGCACGGCGGTGCCGTCCGGTCGTTACCACCGGCGCGTTGCCTTCGGGCGGCGCGCCGTTTTTTTTAGGTGTATCCTGTCGGCCGGCGCGCAGGCGCGAACCGGAGGAGTACACCGATGGCGAGATTTGTTCTTGTGCCAGGCGGCTGGCACGGCGGCTGGGCGTTCGACGCGGTGGCGCGTCCCTTGACGGAGGCCGGGCACGGGGTCGCGGCACTGACGCTTGCCGGCATGGATGGCGTTGATGCGGCAGGCGTGAACCTGGAGCGCCACATCGCCGACGCCGTCGCCGCGATCGACGCGGCCGGCACGCCTGTCGTTCTCGTCGGCCATTCGTACGCCGGCATGGTGATCGCGGGCGCGGCGGACCGGGCGCCATCCCGGGTGGCGGCGCTCGCGTTCGTGGACGCCTATGTGCCGGATGACGGCGACTCCGTCTGGTCGCTCACGAGCCAGCGCTACCGCGACGTGTTCATTGCCGGCGCGGCGGCCAACGGCCTGTCGTGCGCGGCGCCGTCCCATCTCGATGCGCGCTGCCGGCCGCATCCTCTCGCGACGTTTATCCAGGCCATCCGGCTGACCGGCGCGTGGCGCGCGGTCGGCACGAAAGTCCACGTCGCCGCGACCGGCTGGGAAGCCAGTCCGTTCGTCGCGACGCACGAGCGCCTGCGCGCCGATCCCGGCTGGCGCACCTACCGGCTGGATTGTGCGCACGACGTGCCGCGGCTGGCGCCCGCCGCGCTCGCGGACATCCTTCTCGATCTCGCCACCACCGTTCATGGAGATATGGATGTACACAATCGACCATGACGTCATCATCGCCGGCGCCGGCCCCACGGGCCTGATGCTGGCCGCCGAACTGGCGCTCGCTGGCGTGGACGCCGCCATCGTCGAGCGCAAGCCCGCGCAGGCGCGCGTGGGCGGACGGGCGGGCGGCCTGCACGCGCGCACGCTCGAAGTGCTCGACCAGCGCGGCATCGTCGACCGCTTCCTCGCCGAGGGCAGGACGCACCCGAAGGTCAGCTTCCACGTACCCCTCGACATCAGTGATGTCCCGACCCGCCACAACTACCTGCTCGCGCTGCCGC
>JBJMVU010000053.1:0-7362 GCA_045810485.1 Massilia sp.
GCGTCCCGGTCAGCCGCAACTGGTCATTCACGACGAAATAAGGTTCGCATGGACAGTCCCGATCACCGCTTCCCGCCCGATGCAAACGATGCCCCCGCCGTGAACCACGCGGGCGGCGTCGCGCGCCTGATGGGCGACGGGGCATTGTTCGGGCGTGTCCTCGCGCGCTTCCGCAACGAATACCGCCAGGCCGCGGCCGGCATCCGCACCGCGCACGACCAGGGCGACACCGCGCTGGCGCTGCGCCTCGTCCACACGCTGAAAGGAGCCGCCGGCATGATCGAGGCGGTGCCGCTGCGGCGCCAGGCCGACGTCGTGGAGGGCCTGTTGCGCACGGGCGCCGGCGACGTCCACGGCAGTCTCGTGGGCCTGCAGGATGAACTGGAACGGGTGTTGCGCGAACTGGACGCGCTGGCACTCACCTTGCCCGAACGCCGTCCCGCGGCGCCGGCGCAGCAACCGGCCGGGATGGATCACGACGTCCTCGACCGCCTGATGACGCTGCTCGACGAAGGCAATGGCGACGCGGTCGACCTCGTGCGCGAAGGCGCCGGCGCACTGGCCGCACAACTCGGGGAAGAAGGTTATCGCCAGTTGGCGGACCTGGTCGAAGGGTTCGACTTCGACGGCGCCCTGGCGCTGCTGCGCGAGCGAGCCGGCGAGTAACCGACGCGCAGCCTGCGGTTCAGCGGTTGTATTCCGCTTCTTCGTCGAACGAATCGGCGCAGGATTTGCCGCAGAAGCGGCGAACGCTGTCGAGCGGTTTGTCGCAATACCAGCATGCGCCCTTGGGCGGCAGGCTCAGGCGGGCGGGCACCGGCGTCGCACCCATGGGCGCACTCATTGGCGTAACTACCGGCTCGACAGGCACGCTCTTGTCGTGAACACTTTCCTGTATCGTTTCCAAGGTTACCCCCCTTACCGGCAGCACGTCAGTAACGCAGAGATTACTTTAGTGGAACACCGTGTGCATGAGAAAGCGCAAGCGCGCTTGTGCCCGCTTCTGCGATACGTGGTTTTTCAAACCAGTGTGCGCCGATTGGGCTACCTCTGCAACGCCAAGGCATCACTAGTTTTCAAGAAACAACAGTCACGCTACCCCGACGTCATCGTCACCGATGCCGGACCATCCAACTGCCGGAAATAATAGCAGTATTGGCAATGGGCGCGCCGGGCCATTCAATCGTGCGAGCAGCCCGTGTCAGATTTGCGACGAGCGCGCCGGATGCCGTCAGCGCGCCGGTTCCAGCGTGACGAACAGGGCGTTGGTCGCCGTCTCGAGACGGGTCGGAATGAACTGGACGCCGGCGTAGCGCAGGTCTTCGGGGTGGAAGCTGTAGACCGGCATATCGCGCATCAGTTGATTCACGAGCACGTCGGCGGCGCGGCCCAGATCGCGCACGCGGTTGCCGTCCATGCCGTCGATGTCGAAGCTGTCGACGTGGCTGGCGGACAGGACGACGGCATTGCGCATGCTGTCCAGCACCAGGTGGCCGGACATGGCGAGCGTGCCGTTCCACGTTTGGCGCAGGAACGGCGGGGACACGGACACGTCCAGCGTGAGGCCCACGCGGTCGGTGTCCGGCATGATGGCGAGTCGCGGCCGGGTCAATTGCACGTCGAACAGCTCGAGCATGCGGTTGCGCAGCGGGAAGCGGCGCTCCAGGCCGGCCTGCAGGCGCGATTGCGACAGTTCGACGCGGCGCGGCCCGATCACGGTCGCGCAGGAGGCCAGCAGGCCGCCCGCGGCCGCCACCGCCATCGTTGCCAGCATCCGCCGCCGTGTCATGTCGCCTTGCTTCATCCCCGCCTCGCTCGTCGTCAAATGGGGCAAGCCTAGCACATCCGCGGCGCACGCCGTCCGCGCGCGTCAGAGCATCATGCCGCCCGACGCCTCGATGCGCTGGCCGGTGACCCAGCCATTGTTTTCGGCCAGCAGGGCGGTGGCGGCCGCGCCGATGTCGTCCGGCGCGCCGACGCGGCCCAGCGCGGTCATCTCGGCGACGCGGCGGTTGACCTCCGGGTTGTCGCGCACCATGCCGCCACTGAAATCGGTCGCGATGGCGCCCGGCGCGAGCACGTTCACGGTGATGCGGCGCTCCGCCAGCTCGCGCGCCTGGTAGCGCGTCAGGACTTCGACGGCGCCCTTGGCCGCGCCATACACGCCCGATCCCGGATAGGCGAAGCGGGCCAGGCCGCTGGACATGTTCAGGATGCGGCCGCCGTCGTTCAGCAACGGCACGAGCGCCTGGCTGAGGAACACGACCGCCTTCAGATGCACGGCGATGATGTCGTCGAACTGCGCCTCGGTGACGTCCATCAGCGGGACGTGCAGGCTCGTGCCGGCATTGTTGATCAGGATGTCGAAGCGCGCGCGGCCCCAGCCGGCCAGCCGGGCGCGCACATCATCCGCGAACACCTTGAAGGTGCCGCTGTCCGCCACGTCGAGGCGCAGCGCGGCGGCGCGCGCGCCGAGCGCTTCCACCTGGGCGACGACGTCGCGCGCCGCTGCGTCGTTGTCGCGGTAAGTGAGGAGGATGTCGGTGCCGGCGCGCGCCAGGTGCAGGGCCATGCTGCGTCCGAGGCCGCGGCTGCCGCCGGTGATGAGTGCGATGCGATGGGTCATGATGGGCTCCTTGTGAAAGTGCCCAGTATATTTTTCAGGATTTCGACGATAAACTCGGCAATCCTGCATGCACTTTGCAGAAATCACGAAGAATCGCAGCCATGGACGAACTCGACACGATCCGCATCTTTCTCAAGGTCGCCGAACTGGAGAGCTTCAGCGGCGCCGCGCGCCAACTCGGCCTGCCGAACGCGACGGTCTCCGCCGCCGTGCGCCAGCTGGAACAGGCGCTGGGCACGCGGCTGCTGCAGCGGACGACGCGCCGCGTCCAGCTGACGCAGGAAGGCGCGGCCTTCCATGCGCGCAGCCGCGACATGCTGGACGACTACGACGACCTGCGCACCATGTTCCGCCGCGGCGCGGGAGGCCTGACCGGCCGCCTGCGCGTGGACATGTCGGTCGGCCTGGCCACG
Organism: Massilia sp.; assembly: GCA_045810485.1. Classification (GTDB taxonomy): domain Bacteria; phylum Pseudomonadota; class Gammaproteobacteria; order Burkholderiales; family Burkholderiaceae_D; genus Telluria. The sequence goes on from JBJMVU010000053.1 coordinate 3,040, forward strand.
CAGTTCGTGCTGCCGCACCTCGACGGGTTCCTCGCGCGCCATCCCGGCCTCGTGATCGACCTGGGCACCGCGGACCGCCGTGTCGACGTGATCCGCGAAGGCTACGACTGCGTGCTGCGCTCGGGGACGCTCTCCGATTCGAGCCTCGTCGCGCGCCCGCTCGGCAACTACCGCATGGTCAACTGCGCGAGCCCCGCCTACATCGAACGCCACGGCATGCCCACGGGTCTGGACGACCTGGCGCGGCATCGGATCATCCACTACGACACGCTGCTGGGCGGCAGCGTGCCGGGTTGGGAATGGTTCGATGGACAAGCGACGCGGACCGCGCCGGTCGGCGCCGTGCTGACGGTGAACGGCACCGCGGCATATGGGGCCGCCTGCCGCGCGGGACTCGGCATGATCCAGGTGCCGGAAGCCGGCGTGCGCGACCAGTTGCAGAGCGGCGTGCTGGTCGAGGTGCTGCCCGACCTGCGCCCGGCCCCGATGCCGGTCGCCATCGTCTATCCGTCGCGCCGGCACGTGCCGGCGCGCACGCTCGCGTTCATGGACTGGGTGCAGGACCTGCTCGCACCCTGGCTGTCCTGAAGCGCGCTTCGCTCAATAAAAATACGGCGTTGCGCCCGCCCATTCGCTGCGCGGCCAACGCTTGTGCAGCAGTGCGTGCGCCTTGCGCGACAGGGCCGGCGCGTCCTTGTCGAGGCAGCCGCCGCGCGTCGACATCACGACCACGTGCAACAGCCAGGGCAGCTCCGGATCGGCCGGATGTGTCTCGAGCCGAGGGCCGTGACGCTCAGGCGCATGTCGCCCGGCAGCGCGGCGCGGATGCGGTGCACGACGTCGCGGTAGTCGGCGCGCTGCGACGGCCGCGCCTCCAGGTCGAGCTGCACCCAGCCCGACGTCGACGCGCGCGCGGCGCTGTGCATGGCGGCCAGCACGGTGCTTTGCGCGGCCTGCAAACCGGCCGGCGGATGCAGCGGGTCGATCTCGACGTGCACGACCGGGATCACGCGCGTCTCGCGCGGGAGCAGCCGCGGACGCGCCCCCGGCCGCACGAGCACCTTGTCGCCCGCGAGCCAGATGTGGCGGTCGACCACGGCGACGGCCGTGCACGAGAACCCCGGGACGGACGCGTCACGCCACAACCAGGCGATGGCGCCGGCTGGCGGTTCGGGCGGCAGGGAAGCAATGGGCAAGCGGTTCTTTCGGCGATGCGGGCAAACGCGGCGGACGCTATGTTAGCAATCTTTTCTTGCCGAATTTGCACACACAATCACACACGACGGGGAATCGGCTATGCCATTGTTCGCACGGCCGGCGCGGCATCGCCCACCACCGGCAGGATGAACCGCAAGCGGGTTCCCCGCCCCGGCCCGGCGCTGTGGGCGGACACCATGCCGCCATGCGCCCGGCACACGCTGCGCGCGATCGCCAGTCCGAGTCCGGCACCCGACGGCGCGCGGGCGGGATGGGCGGCGCACTTGCGGAACGGTTCGAACATGGCGGTCAGCTGGGCCGCCTCGACGCCGATGCCGCGATCCGTCACCTGCACCTCCAGCAGCGCGCCGTCGATCGCGATGGAGACGCGGATCTCGGCGCCATCGTCCGAGAATTCGCTGGCGTTGAGCAGGGCATTGCCCAGCGCCTGCGCCACGCGCTCGGGATCGCACCACAGGGCGGCGTCCGGCGCGCCCGCGTCCACGTACAGCGTCTGGCCGCGCGCACGCAGGATGCCGTCGGCCACGTCGCGTGCCAGTTCGAGTACGGTGGCGATGCTGCTGGCCCGCATCGCGACGGCAATGTCGCACGCGTGCTCGATGCGCGCGCCGTCGAGCAGGTCGGCGATGAAGCGCGCGAGCTGGCGCGTCTGGCGCTCGATCACGCGGGCCATCCGGATGGTCTCGTGCGCGCCCGGCTGCCGGAGCAGCATCGCGGCCGTCATGACCGACGCCAGCGGGTTGCGCAATTCATGGGCCAGCACGCGCAGGAATGCTTCGCGGTCGTCGCGTGCGGACTGGACTTCCAGGCCGAGCCGGTGCCGTTCGCTGACGTCGGTCAGCGAGCACAGCACCCCGGCGAGGGCGCCGTCGCTGCGCAGGACCGGGTGCGCATGGATCACGAGGCAGCGCCTCTGCCCGTCGCGCGTCTCAGTAACGAACTCGGCCGGAGGCACCGCGACGCCGCTGGCGGCCGCGAGCGCGGGGGGCGAGGACGATTTCTCGACGGGGGAACCGTCGAGCCGGTACAGCGCGGCGAAGCCGTCCCAGCGCCCCGCCTCGTCCGGGGCCCATCCGCCACCCCACAGGCGCTGCGCGGAGCGGTTGCAATGGACGACCGCGCCCGCGGGCGAACAGCAATATGCCGGGCAGCCGATCTGGTCGATCACCCGGCCGTAGGTCGCCGGCCACGCCGCGACATCCTCGTCCGGCGCCCGTCCTGCGAAAATCGACGTCACGATCACTCCCTGTCTGGCCGCCTGAACCCATTATCGGCGCGTGGCGCCGGCGTGGCGTAGGACACGCGCTGGCGCGGCTGTCGTCCGGACGGCCGCGACCGCCTGGCGGCGCCGCGTCATTCATGCGACGCCAGTGTTGAACAGGGTTTGCATCGAGGCCGCGTCGACCGGCCGGCTGAACAGGTAACCTTGTCCTTCATTGCATTCATGTGCCTTGAGAAAAGCCAGCTGTCCCTCTTCCTCGACGCCTTCGGCAATGACGCGCTGGTGCAGATTCTTGCCCATGCCGATCACCGCGCCGACGATTGCCCCGTTCTTCCCCGCCGTGCCGTCGATCGCCTTCACGAACGACTGGTCGATCTTGAGGACGTCGATCGGAAACTGGCTCAGGTAGCTCAGGCTGGAATAGCCGGTGCCGAAGTCATCCACGGCGATCTTGACGCCGATCGACTTGAACCTCGCCAGCAGGTCCGCGCTCGTGGCGACGTCGCGCATCAATACCGTTTCGGTCAGCTCGAGCTGCACCTGCCCCGGATCGACCCCGGTTTCCTGGAAGATGGCCAGCGCCTGATCGAAAAATTCGCGCTGCCGGAATTCGACTGCCGATACGTAGACCGCGATCGACACCGTCCCGATACCCGCATCGAGCCAACGCCTGGCCTGCAGGCAGGCCTCGCGCAGCACCCAGCGTCCGATCGGCACGATCAGGCCGCATTCCTCGGCGATGGCGATGAACCGGTCCGGGTGCACCAGGCCCCATTCCGGATGGTCCCAGCGCAGCAGCGCTTCGACGCCGGTGATGCCATAGGTCTGCAAGTCGATCTTCGGCTGGTAATGCAGCCTGAACTCGCCGTGCTCCAGCGCGCGCCGCAGATTACTTTCGATCAGTTGCCGCTCCACGGCGCGCTGGTTCATGGCCTGATGGAAGAACTGGAAATTATTGCGCCCGCGCTCCTTCGCGTGATACATCGCCGTATCGGCATTCTTGATGAGCGTGGCGGCATCCGTGCCGTCGAACGGGAAGACGCCGATCCCGATGCTGGTCGACGTGTACAGTTCCTGTTCGGCGATGAAAAACGGCGTAGAGAGCGCATGCAGGATCTTCTCCGCCGTCAGTGCGGCGTCCTGCGGACGGCGCTCGTCGGCCAGAAGGATCACGAACTCGTCCCCGCCATAGCGGCTGACCGTATCGGACGTGCGCACGCAGCCCAGCAGGCGTACCGCCACCGCCTGCAGCAGTTGGTCGCCGACGCTGTGCCCCAGCGAATCATTGATGTGCTTGAATTTGTCGAGATCGAGAAACAACAGGACCGGATACATCTTGCTGCGCCTGGCGAGGGACATCGCCAGGGCGACGCGGTCGTTCAACAGCACGCGGCTGGGCAGGTTGGTCAGGAAGTCGTGTTGTGCCAGATGCCGCATTTCCGATGTCTGCGCCACACTGCGGGAGATATCCCGGAACGCCATCACGGCGCCGACGAGCCGCTGGTCCCAGTCATGGATCGGCGCGGCCGAGTCTTCGATCGGGATGTGCGCGCCCTGACGGTTGATGAGCACGCACTCGCCCCCCAGGGCGGCGGCGGCGTCGCCGCGCAGGATATAGTCGAGCGGATTCTCGATCGGTCGTCCGGTGACGCTGTCGACGATCTCGAGCACTTCGGCGATGGGCCGCCCGCGCGCTTCCTCGCGCGACCAGGAGGTCATCCGTTCCGCAGCGATGTTCAGGTAATCGACGCAACCATGCATGTCGGTGGAGATGACGGCGTCGCCGATCGAGTTGAGCGTGATCTGCGCGCGGACCTGGGCGATGTACAGGCCCTGCTCCACCTTCATGCGTTCGATAACGTTGCGCAAGGACTGCGGCACGA
>JBJMVU010000054.1:0-18350 GCA_045810485.1 Massilia sp.
AATAGCGCACGACGGTCGCCAGCACGCCTTCTAGGTCTTGGTGGCGCAGCACGTCCAGCATCGGCCGGCCGGCGGTGCCGCTCGGCTCGCCGTCGTCCACGGCCGCCGATTGCCCGCCCGCCAGCAACGCCCAGCATACGTGCGCCGCGCCCGGATGCGCAGCCTTGAGTCCCGCCACGATCTTTTGCGCACCGGCCCGGTCGGGCATCGGCTGGACACAGGCGATGAAGCGGCTTTTCTTGATGATCAGTTCGTGGTGGACGGGGGTGAGGATGGTTTGTGGCATGGCGCCAACAGCTTACTGTATTTCCGCATGGATCGCGTAGCGAAGTAAAACTACAGCGAATACCCGTTATGGTTTGAATTTATGGCTTTTAGATGTTACTTTACTACAAATTACTATGGAGACAACATGAAGAAGCTCGTTCTTGCCATCTCGGCCATACTGCCCACCCTGTGGGCCAACGCCGCGCCGTACGCCATCCAGCACGTGGAACCGATGAACTGGTGGGTCGGCATGAAGTGGTCCGACCTGCAGGTGATGGTGCACGGGGAGAAGATCGCCGAACTGGAGCCGGCGCTTTCCTATCCCGGCGTACGCATCGCCGGCGTGGAGCGCACGGACAATCCGAACTTCCTGTTCGTGAACCTGAAGATCGGCGCGACCACCAGGCCGGGCGACATCAGGCTGCGGTTCAAACGAGGCAAGGACGTGGTGACGACCGTTCCATATCGGCTGGAAGCACGCCGCAAGGATTCGGCGCAGCGGCGCGGCTTCGATGCCGGCGACGCCGTCTACCTGATCGTGCCCGACCGCTTTGCGAACGGGAATCCGGCCAACGACGATGCGGGCATGCGCGAGAAGAGCGACCGGCGCGATCCGAATAAACGCCACGGCGGCGACCTGGCCGGGATGCAGGCGCAGCTCGATTACATTCGCGGCCTCGGGTTCACGATGGTCTGGCCCACACCGCTGTTGGAAAACAACCAGGAGGCGTACTCGTACCACGGCTATGCGCTGACCGATTACTACAAGGTCGACCCGCGCTTCGGCAGCAACGAGGATTACCGCAACTACGTGGCCGCGGCCAATGCGCGCGGCCTCGGCGTGATCCACGACGTTGTCGTGAACCACATCGGCACGGGGCACTGGTGGATGCGCGACATGCCGTCGTCCGACTGGATCAACCATGGCGCCAACTTCGTCAAGACCAACAACCAGCACACGGTGGCGCAGGACATCCACGCGGCGCCGGAAGACAAGGCGCGCTTCGTCGACGGCTGGTTCGACGCGGCGATGCCGGACGTGAACCAGAAAAACCAACTGGTGGCCCGCTACCTGATCCAGAACACGCTGTGGTGGATCGAGTACGCGAACCTGTCCGGCATCCGCGAGGACACGTATTCGTATGCCGATCCGGCCTTCCTGAACGACTGGAACCGCGCCGTGTTCGCGGAATACCCCAGCCTGAACGTCGTCGGCGAGGAGATGGACGACCGCCCGCACATGGTCGCGTACTGGCAGAAGGGCGTCGTCAACCGCGACGGCTATCGTTCCGGGCTGCCGGCCGTGATGGACTTCCCGCTCGTCGACGCGGCGCCGAAAGCGCTGACGGCGCCGGAAGACAGCGGCCAGGGCCTCATCAGGATCTACGAGACCATCGCGGCCGACTACCTGTATGCGGATCCATTGAAGCTGATGGTCTTCCCGGACAACCACGACCGCCCGCGCGCGCTGGCGCAGGTGGACGGCAACGTCGACCTGCTGAAGACGGACCTGATCCTGATGGCGACGACGCGCGGCATCCCGCAGATGTTCTACGGGACCGAGATGCTGATCCAGGGGCCGAAGGAGCGCACCGACGGCGTGCTGCGCGCGGACATGCCGGGCGGCTGGGCGGGCGACACCGTGAACGCGTTCACGGGCACGGGCCTGACGGATGCCCAGCGCGACATGCAGCGCCTCGTGCGCACGCTGTTCAACTGGCGCAAGACCAGTTCCGCCGTCAAGACCGGCAAGCTGACCCACTACATTCCGAACGACGGCCACTACGTCTACTTCCGCCACGACGGCAAGCAGACGGTGATGGTCGTGCTGAACAAGAATGCGCAGGCCACGCAGCTGGACCTGGCGCGCTTCGCCGGCATGGTGAAGGATGCGCGCGAGGGCCGCAACGTGCTGACCGGCGCCAGCGTCGACCTGCGCGCGCCGCTGGCGCTGCCGGCCATGACCTCCGTCGTGGTCGAGTGGTGACGGTTCAGTTGACGGCTTCGTCGACGGTGCGGACGGGCGTGCGCGGGCGCGCCAGCATCGGTCCGATCTGCGCGGCCACGCACGGGCGGCCGTACAAATAGCCCTGCGACTTGTCGCAGCCGTGCGCGCGCAGGAAGTCGTGCTGTTCCTGCGTCTCGATGCCCTCGGCCACGATCTCCATCTTGAGGCTGCGGGCCATCGCGATGATCGCGCGCGTGATGGCCGCGTCTTCCGGATCCTGCGGCAGGCCGCGCACGAAGCTGCGGTCCACCTTCAGCGCGCGCACGGGGAAGGTCTTCAGGTAGCTCATCGACGAATAGCCCGTGCCGAAGTCGTCGATCGCGAGCTGGATGCCGGCGTCGGTCAGCGCGTGCAGGCGGTCGACGATGTCGGTGGAGGCGTCCATCAGCATGCTCTCCGTCAGTTCCAGTTCGAGCCAGCACGGATCGACGTCGGCCTCGCGCAGGGTCGCCAGCACCTTGCCTACCAGGCCGCCTTCCTTGAGCTGGCGGCCCGACAGGTTGACGGCCACGCGCAGCGGATAGCCTTGCGCGTGCCAGCGCTTCAGGTCGCGGCACGCTTCGCGCAGCACCCATTCGCCGATCGGCACGATGAGGCCCGTGTCCTCGGCGACGGGAATGAAGTCGTTAGGGCTGACCAGGCCCAGTTGCGGATGGATCCAGCGGATCAGCGCTTCGACACCGACGACGTCGCCCGTCCTGAGGTCGACCTGCGGCTGGTAGTGCAGCACGAACTCGTCGCGTTCCAGCGCGCGCCGCAGGTTGTTGTCCAGCTTGAAGCGTTTATGGGCGTCGTCGCGCATGCTGGGCGTGAACGTGCGCCACGCGTTCTTGCCGCCGTTCTTGGCGTAGTACATCGCGGTGTCGGCGTACTTCAGCAGCGCGTGCATGTCGGTCGCGTCGTCCGGATAGACGCTGATGCCGATCGATGCGCCGATGTGGATGTCGTGGCCGTGGATGTGGATCGGGTCGGCCAGCTTGGCGAGACACTTGTCCGCGATCAGCGGCGCCACGCCGGCCTGGTTCACGTTCTCGAGGATGATGCCGAATTCGTCGCCGCCGATGCGCGACAGGACGTCGCCGAAGCGCAGCGTCTCCGACAGCCGGCGCGACACGAGGCGCAGCAGCTCGTCGCCGATGTCGTGGCCGAGCGTGTCGTTGACGGTCTTGAAGTTGTCCAGGTCGATGAACATGAGGATCGTGCGCTCGTCGAACTTGCGGGCGCGCGCGATGACGGCTTCGAGCCGCTCGTTGAAGAAATGGCGGTTGTTGAGCTGCGTGACGGGATCGTAGTGCGCCAGCCGGTCGAGCTTCACTTCGATGCGCTTGCGTTCATTGATCTCCGCTTCCAGTTCCCGTTCGCGCTTCTGGATGCGGTCGAGCATGCCGTTGAACGTGCGCGCCAGCAGGCCGATGTCGGCCGCCTGCGACACCTCGGCGCGCAGCGAATAATCGCCCTTGCGCGAGATCTGCTCGCTCACCGCCGACAGCGCGCGGATCGGGGCGGTGAAGTAGCGCTGCAGGCGCGACAGCGCGAAGTACGAGAGGCTGAGCAGGACCAGCGTCATCGGCAGCGCCAGGGCAAGATACAGCGCGAGCTGGCGGTACACGCTCGTCACGCTGCTGCGCACGACCACGGTGCCGAGCAGGCGGCTGCCGACCTGGATCCGGCGCGTGACGCTGACGCCGCGCACGTCCACCTCAGTCTCGCGCGCATGCGCGTCGTGCGCGGCGGGCAGGGTGTCGGCGTCGCGCGCGAAGCTGACGAACGCCTTGCCTTTCGCGTCATAGGCGACGGCCGACTGCACGTCCGGCGCCACGCGCAGGGCGGACAGGATGTCGCCGGCCGCCTCGGCGTCGGCGAAGGCCATGGCCGCCGTCAGGTTCTCGCCCGCCATCGTCGCCTGCGACTGCGTCTGCCGGACCAGCGCGGCCGTGAAGAAGTACAGCTGGATGCCGATCAGGAACAGCGTCGACAGGAGCATCACGCCGCCGGCGGTCACGAGGTAGGTCCATTTGAGCTTGGTGCTCAGTGCCTGCCGGTTGATCCATTCGATGAGTTGTTCCATGCTGGCCGTCCGGGTCTAGTAGATGGCGCGCGCCAGCCGCAGCACCTTGGAGCTGAGCACGACGCCGGCGCCGCGCGCAGCCGCGCCGTTGAATTCGAAGGCGATGCGCCGCTCGTCCAGCACCAGTTCGAGCATCACGCCCTTGCGCGCGGCGCCCCGCGTATCGGCGATCGTCAGCACGCCGGCCGCTCGGGCGCTGTCGGCGAGCGCCGTCATGTCGTCGGTCTCCGACGCGCTGATGTACAGGATGTGGCATTGCATCAGCGCCTCCGGTCCCGAGCGCGGATAGAGGACGGACAGGCGCGCGTTCCCGAGCGGCTTGCCCTCCAGCGTGGCGAGCGCGCTGCCGAACGGATCGCGCCCCAGCACGCACAGGCGCACGACGCCGTTCATGTTCGGCAGGGTGCTGAACTGCGCGATGTTGTAGATGAACGCCGCCTTGGCCGCGTATTCATCGGCGGCCTGGGCCTGGGCGGCGGCCGCCGGCACGAGCAGGCAGCACAGGAGCAGGAGGCGCGCGATGCTGGGCCGCGTCATCGTCAGAACCTGACGGCCGCGGTGACGCGCAGGCTGCGCCCGTCCTGCCCGATGGCGTCGAGGTGGCGCGGCGGCACGCTGTTGTCGTAGTGTTCCTCGCTGGCGGAATCCGCGTAGCGCTTGGCGAAGACATTGAGCACGCCGGCGGACAGTTCCATGTGCGTGCCGGGCACGGTGCCCACGACGTTCAGGTCGACGACACCGAAAGCCCCCACCTCGCCGCCCCGGACCGTGCGGCGCCGGCTCGTGAAGCGGTACTCGGCGTGCGCGCGCAGGTGGTCGCCGAGCGGCGGCAGCGCGTAGTTCAGTTTGAACAGGCGGCGCGGCGAATTGGGCAGCCACGCGCCATCGGCGTCGTTGCGCGCCGACTGCACGCTTGCGCTGCCCTTCAGTGCGCTGCCGTCCTCGCGCAGCCATTCCGCTTCCAGTTCGACGCCCGTGGCGCGGGCCGCGTCGATGTTCGAGAAGACGAGGAAGCCGTTGTTCGGATCGGTGGCCAGCGCCAGCATGTCGCGCATGCGGTACTGGAAGACGGAGGCTGTGGCGCGGAAGCGGTCGGTCGGGAAGTATTCCGCGATCAGTTCATAGGTCTTGATATGCTCCGAGCGCAGCGCCGGATTGGCCTTGAAGTCGAACGTGTAATAGCGTTCGTAGGCATTGGCGGAGCGGAAGGCCGTGCTGTACAGGGCCTTGAGCGTCACCTGGCGCGCCGTCTTGTAGAGCAGCGCCACGCGCGGATTCGTCGTGGCGCCGCCTTCGGAATCGTAGTCGTGGCGTACGCCCGTGTTCAGGATGAGCTTCTCACCGAGCCGCATCTCGTCCTGCAGGTAGACGGCCGCCTGCCGCTTGGGATGGGCGACGTCGAGGTTGAGGTTGTACGGGGCCACGTCGTAGTTCGACATCTGGCGCTTGCTGTCGCGCGTGGTTTCCGCGCCGGCGATGAGCTTGTGGCCACGCACGGCGCTGCTGATCGCGCGCACCTCCGCGCCGCTGCTGAGGCTTTCGGCGGTGTCGACGCTGTACGTCGGCCCCACGCTTGCCGGCTCGGTCGCGTTGACGGTCCGGTAGCGGTAGCGTGCGACGCTCACGCCGGAGAACACGTCGAGCGTGTCCGAGACTTTGCTGCGCCAGGACAGGGCGGCGCCCGTGTATTCGTCGAGCGACCAGCTGCGCGGATCGTTGAACTGCTGGCCGTACGACGCCGTCGGGATCCCTTTCGTGCGGCTGCCGAAATAGGCTTCGGCCACGACGCCGCCCGTGCTCAGCTTCGCGAAGACGCGGTGATAACGGTCGTAGTCGATCCCGGTGGCGACGCCGTGGTTGCCGGCCGCGTCGTCGAATTCGGGGAAGTACAGGTCGCGCCCCGCGCTGTTGTACACCGACGCGCCCAGCAGCAGCTCCGTGCCGCCGGGCGTCCCGCTGCCGTGCGCGATACGCGCCTCGCGGCCCCTGCCGGTGAACCGGCCCACGCCGGCGGTCGTCCCGGCGATGGCCGCGCCGCTTTTCGTGATCACGTTCACCACGCCGAAGAACGCGCTGCTGCCGTAGATGGCGGAGCCCGGACCGGGCACGAATTCGACCCGGTCGATGAGGCCCAGGTCGATGGGGAATTCGGTGCCGATGGCGCCCTGGTCGTAGACGACGTCGTTCAGGCGCCGGCCGTCGATGAGGACCAGCAGCCGCGTATTCAGGTCGCCCGGATTGCCCAGGCCGCGGATGTTCGCGTAGTTGTAGTTGCGGTCATAGGACACCGTCATGCCGGGCACGCTTTGCAGGACATCCGTGAGCGTGCGGTAGCCGCGCAGGCGGATGTCCTCGGCCGTGATCACGGTGACGGACGAGGGCGCCTCGCTGATCTTTTGCGGAATCCTGGACGCCGTGACGACCTCGAGATTGAGCAATTGTTCGAGCGGCAGGGCATTCAGGTCGGGCCCCTGCTGCGCCAGCGCCCCGGCCTGGAATCCGGCGGCGAGCAGGCCGAGTGCGCGCGACAGGTGGCGGGACAGGGGCGTTACTTTATTCGACAACATAAAAGTCCTCGACGGAAGCAGCATGCCTGGCGGCGCGGACGTACGCCAGGTAATTGTTACGGGCATGCTGTGTCGCGTTGCAATGCGCCCGAGCCGCCTAGTGTAAGGACGTGCTCGAACGCAATTGTTGACTAGGACCAATTAATTGTCGGTCAAAACTAAATGGGTAAGGTCTGGCGGTCGCGCCAGCGGGTTTGTTCCAGCGGCAGCGCGGCGCCAAGCGCGCCTACGGCAACGTCACGCGGAAGCGGCAACCACCTCCGTCGTTCGGCAGACAATGCGCGTCGCCGCCGTGATGGCGCGCAATCTGGCGCACCAGGGACAGGCCGAGGCCGACGCCGCCGGTCGTTTCGCTCGCGCCGGCAATCCGGTAGAAGGGCTCGAAGACGCGCTCGCGCTCGGCCTCGGGAATGCCGGGGCCGCTGTCGCACACGTCGAGACGGAGCACCCCGCCGGCTGCGGCGAGCCGTACGTCGACCGCCGAGCCGGCGCCGTAACGTACCGCGTTTTCGAGAAGGTTGCGCACCATGCGGCGCAGGAGCCTGGGCTCGCCCATCACGTCGTGCGCGTGCGCGTGCAGCACCGCGCCCACGCGTGCGCATTCCTCGGCCAGAATGCCGGTCAGGTCGACCTGTTCGGGCGGTGGCATCATGGCGCCGACGGTGTCGAGACGGCTGGCGAGCAGCACTTCGTCGATCAGTTGATCGAGTTCCGCGACGTTGCGCCGCAACTCGGCGCCGATGGCGGGCGCCGCCTGTTCCGCCATGAGTTCGGCCGCCATGCGGATGCGCGCGAGAGGAGAGCGCAGTTCATGCGAGGCATTGGCCAGTAGCGTTTTCTGCGCGCCGACCAGCGCTTCGATGCGCGCCGCCGCGCCGTTGAAGCTGGCGGCCAGTCGCGCCACTTCGTCCTCGCCTTCCACCGCTACGCGCGTCGCCAGTTGCCCGCCTCCCCATGCTTCCACGCTGCGCTGCAGCCGTTCGAGGCGGCCCGTCAGCCGGCGCACGACCGGGTATGCCCCCGCCGCGACGACCAGCGCGATTGCGACGAGCAGCACGACGAAGCCCATCGCATGGAGGCGCGGTCCGACGATCGCGAAGCCCGCGCCGGTCGGTGTGAAACGCAGGTGCGCGAGCCCGAACAGCAGGGCTGCTGCCAGGAGGCTGGCCAGCAAGGCGACGTAAAAACGCACGAACAGGCGCTGCCTGGGCGCCACGCGTACCGCCGATACCGGTGCGGCGTCAAGCATCGTGCACCTTCGCGAACACGTAGCCGACGCCGCGGACGGTAATGATGCGGCGCGGCTGTTTCACGTCATCCTCGATGGCGGCGCGCAGGCGGCCGATGTGGACGTCGATCGAACGGTCGAACGGATCGAATGCCTCACCCTTGACCGCATCGAGGAGTTGCTCGCGCGACAGCACGCGGCCGGCCCGTTCGGCCAGCGCGACCAGCAGATCGAACTGGTAGGCAGTCAGCGCGCGCGTCTCGCCGTCGAGCCGGACGGCGCGTGCGCCGAGGTCGATGGCGAGACGGCCGAAGTGCAGCACCCGCGCTGCCGGTTCGGCCGCCAGCGGCGGGCGGCGCAGCACCGCACGCAGCCGCGCCAGTAGCTCGCGCGGTTCGAATGGCTTGGGCAGGTAGTCGTCGGCCCCTATCTCGAGGCCGACGACGCGATCGAACGGATCGCCTTTCGCCGTCAGCATGACGATCGGGATCGCGCGCAGCGGCGCGCCCAGTGTCCGGATCCGGCGGCAGACGTCGAGGCCATCCGCATCCGGCAGCATCAGGTCGAGCAGGACCAGCGCGATGACGTCGCCGTGCTGCTCCAGCATGGCGATGCCCGCCTGCGCGCCGCCGGCATGCCTCACCTCGAAACCGTGCGGTGCGAGGTAGGTCGCGACCATGCCGGCCAGGCGCTCGTCGTCTTCGATCATCAGGACTTGCTGGACCATACTGGCATCATACCTTACTGCATGTGTGCCCTCAGGTGCTCGGCAAACTTCGCCCTTTGCTCCGGCGTCAGGACGTCGGCGGCGTCCTCCATGGCGGACAGCATCCGCCGGCTCATGAGGTCCATTCGCCCCATCTGTTCGGCGCGCAGTTGTTCGAGCGCGGCACGGTCGATCACCGGCGCCGTCAGGAGCGCATGCGCACGCGCGTGCGCCTGGCGGAACTGCACATGCGTCGGCCGCACGTCGGTCATGGCAGCCTTGGCGATGGCCGCGACCCGCATCCTCTGGTCCGGGCTCGCATCGGCTGCGAGCCGATTGACCATCTCGTCGATATGGGCGTCAATGGCCGCGGGGTCCATCGACATGGGGTCGGAGTGGCCGTGATGGCCGATATGGCCGGGCAGGGAAGGGACGCCGTTGGCTAAGCTGACACCGGCCGCGGCGAGCGCCATGGCCAGCGCGGCCACGGCCAGCCCACGGCGCCCGAAGCGCGCCTGGCGGGCGCTGACCGTGCCGGGATTGCTGTCGTTGTGCGTGTTCATCTGGAGCCTTTCTGTAAGTGGAGTTTTCCACTCTAGGGCTGCCGTTTTGCTGATGTGTGTGTGGCGCGTAAAGTTTTGTAAAGCGGAGTTGTCAAGCTGCCCGCAACTGCGGAAAAGCAAAAAGCCCATGAACCGAAGTTCATGGGCTTTCTGGGTAATACTGGTAGGCCGTGCGGGGCTCGAACCTGCGACCAACGGATTAAAAGTCCGCTGCTCTACCAACTGAGCTAACGACCCGACGGGCAGGATTATAGCGGCTCGCCGGCGCACGGCCAAGTGCTTTCGTGAAAATTGACAACAATCATCCCGTCACGACGGTTGAATTCCGGTATGATTAGTTGATTTTCAGATACTAAATCGCGCCGTGATCCCGACCGACTCCGATACCGCCACCGACCTGTCCCTGCGCGCCCTGAATCTCGTCAACAGCGGGATCATCGTGCTCGACGCCCACCACAAGATCGTGCTCTGGAACGGCTGGATGGTGCCGCGTTCCGCCCGCGCCGCCGCGCGCGTGCGCGAGCGCTCGCTGTTCGAGGTCTTCCCCGAACTGCGCGGTTCGCGCGTCGAGACGGCCGTGCTGGCCGCATTGGCGCCATCGGCCGATGGCGCGGGCACGGTCATCCCGCAAACGGAAAGCCGCGCACCGTTCCCGCTGCGCGAGGCCGGCAGCTTCGACGGGCCGCGCATCGACCAGGCCGTCACCGTGACGCCGTTCCGCGACGGCGAGCAGCGCTACTGCATGATCGAGATCCGCGACGTCAGCGGCGCCGTGGAACGCGAAAAGCGTCTCCTCGACCACGCCGAATCGCTGCGCGCCCGGTCGTACGTCGACGGCCTGACCGGCATCGCCAACCGCCGCTACTTCGACGTCGCACTGGACCGCGAACTGCGCCGCGCGCAACGCATGAAGGGCGAGCTGGCGCTGCTGCTGATCGACATCGATTCCTTCAAGGCCTACAACGACCACTTCGGCCACCAGCAGGGCGACACCTGCCTGTCCACCGTGGCCCAGGCCCTGGCAGCCAAACTCAAGCGCCCGGCCGACGTGGCGGCACGCTATGGTGGCGAGGAATTCGCGGCGATCCTGCCGGACACGTCGCTCGAGCAGGCCCGGCAGCACGCGAACGCGATCCGCGAACACGTGGCCGGACTGGCGCTGCTGCACGCTCCCGCGGCGCACTGGCCGATGGTCACCTTGAGCATCGGTGTCGCAAGCTTTGATCGCGACCGCCAGCACGAGGTTCCCGCACTGATCGAGGCGGCGGACAAGGCCTTGTATGCGGCAAAACGTGGTGGCCGCAACCGCGTCGTGGTAGACGGCGACGTGGCACCCTGAGCGTCATTCGGCACGCCGCAATGGCGTGCATATCCGGCCACGCGGCCGCGCATAGCGATACGGGAAGCGACCCGTTGCCGGTCGACGCGAGTCATTTCGCATCGATCTGACTTCCTGCGATTCGAGACTGTTTCGTGATGCGGCGCTCGCCGCCCTTGTGGCCGGCAATGAGCGCCCTAGACTGAATTTCCGCTGCCGGCACGACCCGTACCGCGGCACTGTCCATCACGTTCTGAAGGAGCGATCATGCGTCCACTTTCCTTGGCACTTTCCACATCCCTGCTGTTGTTCGCGCCCGGTGCCGGCGCGCAGTCGGGGAATTATCCGATCAACGACGACACGCCGATCTCGCGCGTCGAGGTGACCGCGCAGCCGCGCACGGCCTTCCGCATCTGGGATTACCAGGCGGAGAAAGTCAGCGGCGCGTACGAACTGTCGAACGGCTGGCGGCTGAAGGTCCAGCCGGCACGCGACGGCGTCGTCGCCCAGATCGACAAACAGCATCCGATGCGCCTCATCGCGCAGTCGCCCGACCGGTTCGTTTCGCGCGACGGCAATGTGATCATGGAATTCAACAAGGGCGACACGCGCGACGACATGATGATGAGCTATGTGCCGAGCGACGTGACCGATCCGCACCTGGCGCAGGTGATTGTGGTGACGGCGAAGATGGCGTCGCGCTGACGCGCCGGCCGCTCAGCCCGCGTCGCCGGGCGGGGACGGCGGCGCGTCGATCGCGTCGGCCAGCCGGCGCATCAGCCGCACCAGGTTGTCGAAATCGTCCTTGTCCCAGGACGCGAAGAGGGCGCGCGCCATCTTGTCGCGCGCTGCGTCGAGCGCGTCCGTCATGGCCTTGCCCTTGGGCGTGACCGAGGCGAGGCGTACCCGCGCATCCGTATCCGAAGCACGCCGTTCGACCAGGCCCAGGCTGTCCAGCTTGGCCACCTGGCGGCTGACGGTGGTGTAGTCGCGTCCCGTCCGTTCGGCCAGCTCGACGACGCCGATCGGACCCAGCCGTTCGATCCCGACCAGCAGCGGAAACAGCGCCCGGTCCAGCCGGATGCCGGCTTGCCGGATGAGTTCCTCGTCGCGCTGCGGCCGGTTCATCGCGCTGACGATGCTGATCAGCGAGCCGTGCAAGTCACGCAGTTTTGCCGATATATGTGTATCTTGCACATTATTTTTTGTTGCCATATACTCCTCTCCAGTTATGTGCATTTTACACATAATCCACACTGGAGAGCGATATGGACTTCGATACCGATGTACTGATCTGCGGCGCCGGTGCCGCCGGCCTGACCCTGGCCCTCGACCTGGCGCGGCGGGGCGTCCCGTTCCGCCTGGTCGAGCGGCAGGACGCGCCATTCCACGGCTCGCGCGGCAAGGGCATCCAGCCCCGCACGCTGGAAGTGTTCGAGGACCTCGGCATCGTCGACCGCGCCGTCGCGCTGGGCGGGCCGTATCCGCCGCAGCGGGTCCATGCCGCGGATGGCAGCCATGTGGAGGCCCCGCTCGCGGCGGGGCAGGCGGCAACGCCGGCGGAGCCCTACGGCACGCCGCTGATGTTGCCGCAATACCTGACCGAGCAGGTCATGCGCGAGCGCCTGCTGGCGCTGGGCGGGCGGGTCGAATACGGCCTGGCGCTGACGGGCCTGGAGCAGGACGCGGACGGCGTTGCGGTCACGCTCGACGGCCCCGGCGGCGAAACGCGCCTGCGTGCGCGCTACGTCGCCGGCACGGACGGGGGGCGCAGCACGGTGCGTCGCCTGCTCGACATCGGCTTCCCCGGCAAGACGATGAACGTGCGGGCCCTGGTGGCGGACGTGGCGTTGACCGGTCTCGATCGCGCCGCGTGGCATCGCTTCAACAGCGACGACATGGCGCGCCGGATCGAGGTGTGCCCGCTCGCCGGCACGGACCTGTTCCAGATCCAGGCGCCGATTCCGCCCGAGGGCGACGTCGACCTGTCGGCGCCGGCCCTCGATGCGATGCTCAAGGACCGGACCGGCCGCGACGACGTGCACGTGGCCGGCGTGTCGTGGGCCTCGGCGTACACGATGAATGCGCGCTTGGCCGACCGCTTTCGCGCGGGACGGGTGTTCCTGGCCGGCGACGCCGCCCACACGCATCCGCCCACGGGCGGGCAGGGATTGAACACCAGCGTGCAGGACGCGTACAACCTCGGCTGGAAGCTGGCGGCCGTGCTCGCGGGCGCGCCGGACGATCTGCTCGACACGTACGAAGCGGAGCGCCGCCCCGTCGCCGCCGCGATGCTGCAGTTGTCCACGGCGTTGCTGGACGCCGCGCGCCGCGGCGGCGAGATGCGCCGCGGCCGCGAAGTGCGGCAACTCGACCTGGCGTATCCCGATTCGCCGTTGTCGTTGGCGCAGCCGGCGCGGACGCACGGCGTGCGGGCCGGCGACCGGGCGCCGGACGCCGTCGTGCTGGGCGCGGGCGGGCAGCCGGCGCGGCTCTTCACGCTGTTCGCGGGGCCGCACTGGACCTTGCTGGGTCGCGATGTCGCATCCGGCGTCACGGACGCGCTGCGGCGCCCGGGCCTGCACGTGCACCTGTTCGGCGCGCGCGGCGACGTGGTCGACGTGCATGGGCACGTCCAGGCGGCGTATGCGCTGGACTCCGGCGAACTCGTGCTGGTGCGCCCGGATGGCTACGTCGGCGCGATCGCCGCGTCCGCCCACGTCGACGCGCTGGCTGCCTACATGCGGCGTGCCGGGCTGGCCTGAATACGCCGCCAGCGCCGGGCCAGCAGCGCCAGCAACCCCAGCCACGCCACCACCACGACCTGGGCAAATACGTCGCCGATGCGGGTGTAGACCGTGCCGCCGCGCCCCGTCGGCAGGTCGCCCACGAGCATGCCGGGGGCGTGCGTCGTGCGGCGTTCGGCGACGATGCGGCCATGCGCATCGCTCAGCGTCATCAGGCCCTGCGAGGCCGAGCGCGCGAGCGCAAAACCGTTTTCGACGCCGCGCACGATCGCCATCCGGCCATGCAGGTACGCGTCGCGGTCGAAGTCCCAGGCGGGCACCAGCATCAGGCCGACGCCGCGCCGGCCGTACAGGCGCAGGTCCTGGGCGAAATCCATGTCCTTGCAGATGGCGATGCCGGCGTCGACACCGCCGATCCGCGTGGCCAGTTCGGCCGTCCCCGGCGTGTATTCCGCTTCCAAGCCCGGCACCATGCGCTTCTTCAGATAGGTGTCCACCGGTGCATCGGGCCGGTACAGCGCGGCGATGTTCAGCCGCCGGCCCTGCGGCGCGGGGCCGTCGAGGCCCGCGACGACGACGCTGCCCGCCGGCGGCACGAGGACCGCGCCGGCCGCCAGGATCTTTTCCGGCACGACGATCGCCGCCGGCCCGTGCGCGGCGGCCGCGGCGACCTGGCGCGCGAACGCGGCGGCGATCCCGGGGCCCGCATCGGGATGGTCGAACACGCGGCCGGCGTGACGGTCGTCGCTCAGCAGGGCGATGCGCACGGCGGGTCCCGGCGGTTGCGCCAGCTGCCAGAACCCGAACACCAGCGCCGCGAGCACCGGCAGCGACCACGCCAGCGCCGCCTTCACGTCGCGTGGCTGCACGTACAGCAGGGCGAGTCCGGCCGGGATCACGGCCGCCAGGAAGGTCAGCCCGGCGATGCCGGCCAGCGCGGCCGTCTGCAGCAGGGGCGGGACGTCGACCAGCGCATAGCCGAGCGCGAAGAAGCTGCCGTTCGGCGAGACGAGGCTGCGCAGGTATTCCTGGGCCGCCGCCATCACGGCGAACCCGAGCACGGCGACGGCCGCGGGGAAGCGCCGGTACAGTGCCCGCATGAACAGGACCGTGAGCATGAACAGCACCGCCTGGGCGACCGCCAGGCCGTAGATGACGGGCAGGATCCGGCCGTAGAACCACATCGGTCCCGCCTCGGCCATCAACCCGGCCACGAACGCGAGGCCGGCGACATCCCGCGCCCGCGCTGCGCGCAACGCGGCCACGAGCAGCGGCACGGGCGCCGCGAGCACGAGCCAGCCGAACTGCCCCGTGTCGCGGCTCACCGCCAGCAGGGCGCCGGACAGCAGCGCGGCCAGGATGCTCGATGGTGTCATTGTTCGTCCCCCTTCAGATAGATGCGCGCCGCGGAGCGCAGGCACAGCGCCGTGAATTCCGTGCGCGACAGGTTGAACCGTCCGGACCGGTGCAGGTCCACGAGCCCCTGCAATACGCCCCACACGCCCATCGCCAGTTCCAGCGGCGGCCCCGCGCGCACGAGCCCCGCCGCCTGGCCTTCCGCGAGGCGCAGCGCGAAGCCGCCGATGACCGGAGAACGCCCGGCCTCGAAGTCTTCCGGATAAATCCGTTCGGCGCGCGTCTCGAGCACGAAGGCGGCGTCGAACAGCGCCGGCTCGTCCAGCGCGAAATCGACGAAGGCCGTCGCGATGGCCTCGAATCCGGCCAGCAGCGGCAGACCCGTCAGCGCCTGGACGCGGCGTTGCCACATGTCGAGCGCGTGGGCGCCGACGGCCTGCAGCAGGGCGGCCTTGTCGGCGAAGTGGCGGTACACGGCCATGGGCGTGATGCCGGCCTTCTGGCCGACGGCGCGCAGGCTCAGGCCGTCCAGGCCCCTGGCTTCGAGTTCGCTGATGGCGATGGCGAGGATGCGGTCCTTGGTGGTCATGTATACACTGTATACGTGCAATTACCATAACGCAAGCAACTTTGGGCCACGAGCACGGAAGTCGTTGAATTTTTCTGAAACAGGCGTACTTTCCTATTCAGGAACGTCTGACAGGGGCGAGCAATGTTTCGCAGACTATTGGCGTACATGCGAGAACGCGTCGCGGCGGCACGCCACGCGCGCGCCGGCGCGCCTGCGTTCTGGAAGCAGCACGCGTGGCGCCTGCTGGCCTGGCCGCTGGGGGCCGCGGTCGTGCTAGGACTCGGCTGGTTCGTCCTGTTCCAGCGCCTGGAGGCCGAGCGCGGCGAGTTCGAACTCAAGACGCTGCAAAACGCGCGCACGCTCGCCAACGGCTACGCCGGGCAGATCCAGCGCGCCATCGACACGATCGAACAGACGGTCCGGTTCGTGAAATACGACTGGGAAGCCAGGCAGGGCAACGTGCACCTGGGTTACGCGGACGAGCACGGCCTCTTCCTCGATGCGTCGCGCCTGCTCGTGACGATCGTCGATGGCGAGGGCCGGGTGCTCACGTCCACCGCGCCGACGACGATGTCCGCGGGCGCCATCGCCTACATCCTGCCCAGGGTCCGCAGCGGCATGCCGGTCAATTTCTATGCGGACGAGGCGCCGGTCGAGGGCCGCGGCGGCCGCAGGCACCGCCTGCTGTTCGCGTGGGCGCTGTCGGACCGCGACGGCAGGTTCGCGGCCGCGGTCGTCGTCGCGGTCGATCCCGCCTACTTCACGATGGGCGATGCGGACACGGTCTTTCGCCAGGACGGCCTGCTGGCCATCGTCGGCGACGACGGGCGCACGCGCGCGCTGCGGTCGGAAGGGCCGGCGGGCGCCGTCCGGACGCCGGCGTTCGTCCACGCGCCGCCGCTGCGGCTGTCGTCCGGCAGCGTACTGGCGGACGGGCCGGCGTGGTTCGGCGACGGCCGGCCGCGCTACGTCGGCTGGGAACATGTCGACCGGCGCGGCGTGAACGCGGTGGTGGGACTCGACTACGAAGCGGCCCTCGCGCCGTGGACCGCGATGCGCGGTGCGTGGACCGGCAGCGCGTGGGCGGGCACGGCGACGGTGCTGCTGTTCACGGTGCTCGCGATGAGCAATTCGCTGCGCCTCGCGCGCCGCGATCGCGACCTGCGCGTCATCCGCGACACGTACCGGATGGCCACCGAGGCCAGCAACGAAGGCTTCTACATGCTGCGTCCGCAATGGGACGAGTGGGGCGCGGTCACCGACTTCGAGGTCATCGACTGCAACCGGCGCGCCGCGGAACTGGTGGCGCGCGACCGCCGCGACCTGATCGGCAAGAAGGTGACCGAACTGTACGAAGGCGACACCCTGGCGACGCGCATGGACAGCCTGCGGCGCGCGCTGGAAAGCGGCTACAACGAAGTGACGCTGGGCCGCCCGCACGAGAGTTTCCCGGCCAAGTGGGTGACCCTGAAAATGTTCCGCTACGGCGACAACCTCGCCGTCTCGGCGCGCGACGTCACCGAGGAACGCGCCCACGAAGCCGAGCTGCTCCGGCGCAGCAACGAAGACCCGCTCACGCGCCTGCCCAACCGCTACTGGGTCGAAGGCCACCTGCGCGACGCCATCGCCCGCGCCGGGAAGGATGGCACGATGTTCGCCCTGTTGTTCATCGACCTGGACGGTTTCAAGGCGATCAACGACACGTGGGGCCATGCCGCCGGCGACGAGCTGCTGTGCACGGCCGCGCACCGCCTCAAGGAAGCGGTCCGGCCGCACGACTGCGTGACCCGCTTCGGCGGCGACGAGTTCGTGATCGTGCTCGACAACATCACCGACGCCCTCGACGCGGCCCGGGCGAGCGAGCGCATCCAGCGCGCCTTCCGCCGCAGCATCCGGCTGTCGTACGGCGAGTACGTGGTCGGCGCCTCGATCGGCATCAGCCTGTTCCCCGCCGACGGCAGGGAACCGCGCGCATTGCTGCAGAACGCCGATGTCGCCATGTACTCGGCGAAGACGAACGAGCGGGGCAGCTACCGCTTCTTCGACGGCAAGTTCCACGACCAGCTGAAGGCGCGCCTGGAACGCATCCGCGAGCTGCGCCACGCGCTGGCGGACGACCAGTTCGTCATGTACTACGAACCGCGCGTGAACCTGGCGGACGGCTCGATCACGAGCCTGGAAGCGCTCGTGCGCTGGGTGCACCCGACGCGGGGCATCGTCTCGCCCGCCGAATTCGTCCCCCTCGTCGAGGAAACGGGCCTGGTGCTCAAGCTCGGCGACCTCGTGATCGACAAGGTCTGTGCCCAACTGGCCCTCTGGGCGAAGACCGGCGACAAACTGGTACCCGTCTCGATCAATATCTCGCCGCGCCAGTTCAACGATACGGACGTCGCGCAGACGCTGCGGCGGGCGCTTGAGCTCCACGCGGTCGACCCGCGCCTCCTCGAGGTCGAGCTGACCGAATCGTCCGTGATGAACGAGACGGCGTCGGTCCTGAGCGCGATCCAGGCGATCCGCCAGACCGGGATCAAAGTGCTGCTGGACGATTTCGGTACCGGTTATTCATCGCTGTCGCAGCTGTACAAGCTGAATTTCGACGGTCTCAAGATCGACCGCGCGTTCATCGTCCAGCTCGGCAAGACCGAGGGCGGGATCGTGATCGTCCGCGCGATCGTCACCATGGCGCGCGCACTCGCGATGCGGGTCGTCGCGGAAGGCGTGGAGACGATGGAGCAGGTCGACATGCTGCGCGCGCTCGATTGCGACGAGATCCAGGGCTGGCTGATCTCGAAGGCGATGCCGCCGGCGGCGGCGCAGCCGGTGACGCGCAATTTTGTGCTGCAGGAGGCGTAGGCTCCCATGATGGTACCGGTACCTTGGCGAGCGTCGTCGCCACGACATGGCATCTGCGCGCGTGCGTCACTTGCCATCGACGTCGCCAAGCGAGCGCG
>JBJMVU010000055.1:0-5171 GCA_045810485.1 Massilia sp.
ATCCTGACCCAAACTATCCCGAATATTAATAAAATCCAGCTATATTCCAAACGACGGAGAATTTATTTGCTTATATGAGCCTGCGGTATAAGCATCCTTGTAAAATGCGGCATCAGATTGACAAGATAAGGGCAATGAACCTACACCAACTACGCTTCGTGCGCGAAGCGGTCCGCCAGAACTACAACCTGACCGACGCCGCGAAGGCGCTGTTCACGTCGCAACCCGGGGTGTCGAAAGCCATCATCGAGCTGGAGGAAGAGCTCGGGGTCGACATTTTCACCCGCCACGGCAAGCGCATCCGCGGGTTGACGGAGCCGGGCCGCCTCGTCCTGCAGTCGGTCGAGCTGATCATGCAGGAGATCGACAGCCTCAAGCGTATCGGCAAGGAATACGCGGCCCAGGACAGCGGCAGCTTCACCATTGCCACCACGCACACGCAGGCGCGCTACATGCTGCCCAAGGTCGTGCAGGCATTCATGCAACGCTTTCCGAAAGTCAGGTTGTCTTTATTGCAAGGCAACCCGCGCCAGATCGCCGACATGGTCAAGAACGACCAGGCCGACCTCGCCATCGCGACGGAATCGATCGCGGCCGTCGACGGCCTGATCACGTTGCCGTGTTATCAATGGGAACATGTCCTCGTCGTGCCGCACGAGCACCCGCTGACCAAGTCGAAGGCGATTTCGCTGGAAGAGATCGCGGGCTACCCGCTGATCACGTACGACGCCGCGTTTGCCGGCCGCAGCAAGATCGACCACGCTTTCGAATTGCGCAACCTCAAACCGGACGTCCTGCTGGAAGCGATCGATGCCGACGTCATCAAGACCTATGTGGAACTGGGCATGGGCATCGGCATCATCGCCGGCATGGCGTTCGACAACGAGCGCGACCGCAACCTGCGCGCGATTCCCGTCGGCCATTTGTTCGGCATGAACGTGTCGCGCGTCGCGGTGAAGCAGGGCGCCTATCTGCGCAGCTATATCTATACCTTCATCGAGCTGCTGACCCCCGCGCTCAACCGCAAGATTGTCGAGTCCGCCATGCGGGGCACCAGTGAAAATTACGAGCTTTAAAACTATGAATCGACAGAATGATCCCGTTGCGCGCTACTACGCGAGCAGCACGCAGGCGGCCGATGCCGCGCTGTCCCGGGCGGAACGCGCCAACGACCTGGCGAAGGTGCGCGATCGCATCGCGCAACTGGTGCGCGGGCAGGCCGTGCTGGAACTGGCCTGCGGCACCGGCTACTGGACGGAAGTGATCGCGGCCAATGCGGACAAGGTGCTGGCCACCGACATCCTCGACGAGATGATCGCCCGCGCTGAAACGCGCCGCTTCCCGGAGGGCAAGGTTGCGTTCCGGCGCGTGGACGGCCTGGACCTGCCCGACGATCTCGGCACGTTTTCCTGCGTGTTCATCGGCTTCTGGTGGTCGCACCTGAAGCGCGACGAGCAGGACGCGCTGCTGGCCCAGCTGCGTGCGCGGCTTGGCCATGACGTCACCTTGATCCTGCTGGACGACGCGTACGTGGAGGGCAGCAGCACGACGATCGCGCGCACGGACGCCCAGGGCAACACCTATGAAATCGTCGCGACGCCGGACGGCGAGCGCTTCGAGTTGCCGAAGAATTATCCGGCCGACAGCGCGCTGCGCAAGCGGCTCGGCGGCGACGTGCGCGAGATCCGGATCGAGCGGCTGACCTATTACTGGCTGCTGACCTGCCGGCTCAAGTGACGCGTGGGCACAGGGTGCCCACCCTACGAATTAACGCTACCGTAGCTGACGTAGGGTGGGCTCGCCGAGCCCACGCGAATGGCAACGTGCTTAGAACGTGTGACGCATGCCGACGGTGAACACCGACGGATCCGCACCCAGCGACGTCGCGGCCGGGGTCAGGTTGTTCGAGCCCGAGTTCAGGCCGAACGTGGCCAGGCCGTTGTTGTTCAGGTTGGCGTACGATGCGTACAGGTTCGTGCGCTTCGACAGCGAGTAGCTGTAGGCGAGTGCCCAGGCGTTGCCCTTGGCGCCGTTTTCCAGCTTGTTCTGCTGCAGGTTGACGTAGACCTTGCTCGGGCCGAACGGGTAGCCGGCGCCCAGGTTGTACTGCTTGAACTTGTTGTTCGCGCCGTCCGGATCGGCCGACAGGTAGTTGGCCTTGATCTCCAGACCGCCGACGTCGGCGAACGTGTAGGCCGCGCCCGCACCGTATTCCTTGTCGTTGCCCGTCGAGACGCGCTTGAGCGTATGGTAGGCGGCGCCCAGGTACAGGCCACCCATCTTGTATTCGGCGCCGATACCCTTCAGGTCGCCCGACGGACCGGTCGTCTTTTCGCCGGCCGAGTACGTGGCCAGCAGGTCGAAGCCGCTGAACGACGCGCTCTTGTAGTTGACCGAGTTGGCCAGGCGGCGGGTCACACGGCCCGAGCCGAAGGCCGACAGGTTGCTGCCGTAGAAGCCCTGGCCGAATTCGTCGGTGGCGCCGGCGACCGTGGCGATCGGCGAGTATTCGCGGCCCAGCGTCAGGGTACCGAATGCGCCTTCCAGGCCGACGACGGCGCGGCGCTGGAACAGGCCGGCGGCATCCTGCGCGCCGGTGTCGACGGCGAGACCCGCTTCCAGGTTGAAGATGGCCTTCAGGCCATTGCCCAGGTCTTCCGAGCCGCGGAAGCCGAAGCGGCTGCCCGACTGGTCGCCCGACTGGACGTTGGTGTGGCGGCCTTCCGGACCACCCGCGTCGGCGGATTCAACGGCGGCGTCGACGACACCATACAGGGTCACGTTACTCTGGGCGTTGGCGAACAGCGGCGCGGCGGCTAAAAGGGTGGCGACTGAGGCGGCGGCCAGGCGTTTGACTTGCATTCAGGATTCTCCAATAAGATGTCGGACGACTCAAACAATGTCATTTGGTCTATTGCTTGATTGGCAGGCATCTTATCGAAGCGATATGTCGGTTTGATGACACAGCGAAATGTTGTGCGATCACCACATTGGCGTTGTCATCAATATGTGACGGCAGGATTACACCAGGTGGTCGTGCAGCGACAGCACGATGTCGATGCGGGTGCCTTGCGGTTCGTCGGCCCCGATCGTGATGTCGCCGTTCATGGCCCAGACCCGTTCGCGCATGCCGATCAGGCCCAGGGATTCCGCCTTTTCCATGTCTTCCGGCCGGATGCCGCGCCCATCGTCGCGGATCGTGATCAGCAGGTCGCTGTTCAGCCGGAACAAATTCATCATGACGCGCGTGGCCTGCGCATGGCGGGCGATGTTCGTCAGCGCTTCCTGCACGATGCGGAAGATGGCCGTGCTGGCCGTGTCGTCCAGGCGCAGCTCGGCTTCGTCGGCGAGCAGCGTGGTGGGGATGGCGTAGCGTTCGATGAAATCGTCGCGCAGGCCCTGCAGCGCGAAATACAGGCCGCCTTCGTCGAGCGCGCGCGGGCGCAGGTTCGTGGCGATGCGGCGCAGCGACGTGATGGCGGTGAGCAGGTTGTCTTCCATGCCGCGCATCAGGCGCAGGCTCTCGCTGGGCGTGCCGTCGGCTTGCTGCAGCAGCGTGAGGTCCATGCGCAGCGACGCGAGCAGCTGGCCGAGGTCGTCGTGCAGTTCGCGTGCGATATGGGTGCGCTCTTCCTCGCGAATGGTCTGCAGGGCGGCGGACAGCTGGCGCAGCTGGTCGTGCGAGCGCGTGAGTTTGTCCTGCACGCGGCGGCGGTCGCTGACGTCGCGCATGACGACCGTGTAGAACGGCGCGCCGGCATTGGCGCGCGAGACGGACCCCTCGATGGGGAAGCGTTCGCCGTCGCCGCGCAGGCCCGTGACCGTGTAGTCGGTGGCGCGGCGGCCGGCGCGGCCGCTGCCCGGGTGGAAATAATCGACGGGCTCGCCGGAATTGCTGGCAGGGGTCTCGATATAGCGCCCCAACGGGCTGCCCAGCATCTGCTCGACGCTCGTGCCGAACAGGGCGGCCGCGGCCGGATTGGCCATGACGATGGTGTTCGACTGGTCGGCGGAAATGATGGCTTCGCTGACGTGGTTGACGATCTGGCGGCTGGCCTGCACGGTCTCGGGCTCCTCTCGGAAGCGCCGGCCCAGCCAGTAACCGGCTGCGAGCCCGGCCAGAAGCCAGCCTGCGAACCTGCCGGAAACGCGGGGGCGGCGGGGGCGTTTCGTTCAACTTGCTTGATAGAAAACAACCCGCTGTGCGGGTCCGTCATCTACCTTACCCGCCGTGCAAACTGCTGGCTTGACTTACATCTGCTTGAAGAGGTGGAGGAAGCTGCGGCTGACTTCCAGCTTTTCCGAGCGGCCCTTGATCAGCACCAAGTGGCGGCCGCGAATGTCGCGCGTCACGCCTTCGATGGCGTTGACGTTCACGAGCGTGGCGCGGTGGATCTGCCAGAACAGCGCCGGATCGAGTTCTTCCGCCAGGTCGCGCACCGGCTTGCGGATCAGCGCCTCGAATTTCTCGGTCTGGACGCAGGTGTATTTTTCGTCGGAACGGAAGAACAGGATTTCCTCGACCGGGATCATGCGCAGGTCCTGGCCGATGCTGGCCTGGATCCATTGCAGGTATTTCGGCTTCGGCGCGCCGATCTTTTCGGCCAGCTGGGACAGCATCGCCGTCACCGTATCGCTGACGTTGACGGACGCGGTGGCCGCCTTGGTGGGCGTCGCCAGGCGTTCCTTCAGGCGCTCGACGGTGATTTTCAGGCGCTCGGGCTCGGGCGGTTTCAGCACGTAGTCGATGGCGCCCCGTTCGAACGCTTCCACGGCGTACTGGTCGTACGCGGTGACGAACACGACCTGGCTGGCGTCGCCGATGTCGCGCGCCGCTTCCATGCCCGTCTTGCCCGGCATGCGGATGTCGAGGAAGGTCAGGTCGGGCTTCAGTTCGTCGACGAGCTGCACGGCTTCGTCGCCGTTCTTCGCCTCGCCGACGATTTCCAGGTCCGGCCACACCTGGGACAATCGGGTGCGCAGCAGGTCGCGCATCAGTCTTTCGTCGTCGGCAATGATAGCGGTAGGCATGGTCGGGGCTAGGATGTGAAGGAGTGTCGATTATTCAACGAATTGTCGGTACAAGCAATACCCGAAATGCTTACTTCGGCGCAAGTTGATACGGCACTTCGATGGTGGCGATCACCCCGCTCGGGCTGTTGGCCGCGATG
>JBJMVU010000056.1:0-3639 GCA_045810485.1 Massilia sp.
GGCCGCGACAAGATCGTCAAGTTCGAAGGCTGCTACCACGGCCACGCCGATTCGCTGCTCGTGAAGGCCGGTTCGGGCCTGCTCACGTTCGGCAACCCGACGTCGGCCGGCGTGCCGGAAGACTTCGTCAAGCACACCATCGTCCTCGACTACAACAACATCCCGCAGCTGGAAGACGCGTTCCAGTCGATGGGCGACACCATCGCCTGCGTGATCGTGGAAGCCGTGGCCGGCAACATGAACCTGATCCGCGCGACGCCGGAATTCCTGCACAGCATGCGCGAACTGTGCACCGAGTACGGCGCCGTGCTGATCTTCGACGAAGTGATGTCGGGCTTCCGCGTGGGCATCGGCGGCGCGCAGGCGCTGTACGGCATCACGCCCGACCTGACCGCGCTCGGTAAAGTCATCGGCGGGGGCATGCCGGTCGCCGCGTTCGGCGGCCGCGCCGACCTGATGCAGAAGATGGCGCCGATCGGCCCCGTCTACCAGGCCGGCACGCTGTCCGGCAACCCGGTCGCCGTCGCCGCCGGCATGACGACCTTGAAACTGATCCAGCAGCCGGGCTTCTACGAGCACCTGACGGCCCAGACGCAGAAACTGGTCGACGGCCTGACGGTCGCCGCGAAGGAAGCCGGTATCGCCTTCTGCGCGGACAGCGTCGGCGGCATGTTCGGCCTGTATTTCGCCGACACGATCCCGTCCGGCTACGCCCAGATGATGGCCGGCGACAAGGAGCGCTTCAACCGCTTCTTCCACGGCATGCTGGACGAAGGCGTGTACTTCGCGCCGGCCATGTTCGAGGCGGGTTTTGTCTCGGCCACCCACGACGATGCCGTGATCGCGGAGACGGTCGAGGCGGCCCGCCGCGTGTTTGCCCGCCTGGCGTGACCGCGCCGGGCCCGACATGCCGCTCAAGCTGTTCCGCCGCCTCACCGACAACGCCACGCTGAAATCGCTCGGCCCGGGCCTGATCACCGGCGCGGCCGACGACGACCCGTCCGGCATCGCGACGTATTCGCAGGCGGGCGCGCAGTTCGGCTTCAACACGCTGTGGACACTGGTGCTGACCTATCCGTTCATGGTCGGCATCCAGCTCGTGTCGGCGCGCATCGGCCGGGTGACGGGGCGCGGGCTGGCGGCCAACATCCGGCGCGCGTACTCGCCGTGGCTGCTGTACGCGATCGTCATCCTCCTGCTGAGCGCGAACGTGATCAACATCGCGGCCGACATCGCCGCGATGGGCGAGGCGATGCGCCTCGTGACGGGCGCCGGCTCCAGCCACCTGTATGCGCTCGGCTTCGGCCTGCTGTGCCTCCTGCTGCAGGTGTTCCTGCCGTACGCCACGTACGTGCGCTACCTGAAATGGCTGACCCTGGGCCTGCTGGCCTATGTCGCGACCGCGTTCGCCGTGCACATGCCGTGGACGGAAGTCGTTGCGCGCACCGTCTGGCCCCATTTCACGTTCACGAAGGATGCCGTCGCGCTGATCGTCGCCGTGTTCGGCACGACGATCAGCCCTTACCTCTTCTTCTGGCAGGCGTCGCAGGAAGTCGAGGAGATCCGCAACGACCACCACACGCGCGCCCTGCGCACGCGTCCGCGCGACGCGGCCGCGCAGCTCAGGCGCATCAAGGCCGACACGCTGATCGGCATGGGCTTTTCCAACCTCGTCGCCTTCTTCATCATGCTGACGACGGCCGTCACCCTGGGCGCGCACGGGATCACGGACATCCAGTCGTCCGCGCAGGCGGCCGAGGCGTTGCGGCCGGTGGCGGGCGAGTTCGCGTTCCTCGCGTTCGCGCTGGGCATCATCGGCACGGGCATGCTGGCCGTGCCCGTGCTGGCCGGGTCGGCCGCGTACGCGGTCACCGAGAGCTTTCGCTGGCGCAACGGCATGGACCTGAAGGTCGTCGAGGCGCGCGAGTTCTACGGCATCATCGCGCTGGCCACGCTGGGGGGCGTGGCGCTCGACTTCGCGCCGGTCGACCCGATCGCGGCGCTGGTGCTGTCCGCGCAGATCAATGGCGTGATCGCCGTACCGATCATGGCCGTCATGATGCTGCTCGCGCATAACCGCAAGATCATGGGCCAGTACACGCTGTCGATGCGCCATACCGTCATCGGCTGGATCGGCGTGGCGGTCATGCTGGTGGCCGTCGTGGCCATGTTCGCGACGATGTGACGGGTCGATCGTCCCCCACGCGTGGGGCTGCACCGGCGCGGCCGGCGGCGATACGATGCGTTCCTCATCGTACCTACCGTCAGGAGCCGCACCATGCAAACCACGACCGTCAATTCCCTGCCGCAGCCGCAGTTCTCCGGCGCCGGCATCATCTGGATCAAGCTGGCCGTCCTCTACCTCATCTTCGGCATTTCGCTGGGCATCGCCATGGGCGCCAGCCAGAACTTCACCTTGCGCCCCGTGCACGCCCACATCAACCTGCTGGGCTGGACGACCATGGCCCTCGCCGGCCTGATCTACAGCGTGTTCCCGAAGGCGGGCGAAAGCCGCCTCGCGCGCCTGCATTTCTGGCTGCTGAACCTGGCATTACCCGTGATGATGGGCGCACTCTCCATGCTGCTGCTGGGCCACATGGCCTTCGCGCCTGCCTTGGTGATCGCGGAAATCATCGCCGCGCTGGCCATCCTCGCGTTCGCCGCGAACCTGTTCCTGAATCTGAAGCAATAACGGCGCCCTCTCCGGTTATACTTGCCGGATAATAAAACCGGAGAGAGGCAACGTCATGGCTGTGCGTATCATCCGCCGCATTATTCCCTGCTCCTGCGCCGTATTGATCGCGGCAGGCGCGATCTTCGCCGCGGCCGGCTCTGCCGGCGCCGCAACGACCACCCCAGGAACCAGCATGGAAAAGAAAATCGTAGCGCTCGACACCATCCGCCGCCAGGAGCAGGCGCTGCAGTTCACGTCCTTCGACAACGACGCGGCGCTCGCGATCGGCAATAAAATCGTCGAGCAGGCGAAAGCGGACAAGGTCGCCGTCACGATCGACATCACGATCAACCGCAATCCGCTGTTCTTTTATGCGATGGCGGGCACGAGCCCGAACAACGTCGACTGGATCCGCCGCAAGAGCAACCTCGTGAACCGCACGGGCCACGCGTCGTTCTTCGTGCACACGGAAGCCGTCAACGCCGGCCGCGACTTCGACAACCTGCCCACGTTCGACTCGAAGGACTACGCGGCGCACGGCGGCTCGTTCCCCATCGTCGTCAAGGGGACCGGCCAGGTCGGCACGATCACCGTGTCCGGGCTCGCGGGCGTGGACGACCACGCGATGGTCGTGCGCGCGCTGAAGTGGTATCTGAAGGCGGACGACGTCGCGCTCTGAGGACACGTCGCCAAAGGTTTTTCGAGGTGCCTACTTCAGCCAGCCGCGGTGGCGGAAGTACAGGAACGGCGCAATCGCGCTGACGACCATCAGCCCCAGCGACCAGCCATAGCCGAAGTGCCAGTGCAGTTCCGGCAGGAATTCGAAGTTCATGCCGTAGATGCTGGCGATCAGCGTCGGCGGCAGGAACGCGACCGAAGCCACCGAGAAGATCTTGATGATCTTGTTCTGGTTGATGTTGATGAAGCCGACGGTGGCGTCCATCAGGAAGTTGATCTTGTCGAAC
>JBJMVU010000057.1:0-20806 GCA_045810485.1 Massilia sp.
CCGCCGCGCGGCATCTCGGGTCGACCGGGCTGTCCGCCCGCCGGCAGCGGCGCGCCGCCCGGTCCCGGCCGCGCGGCCAGCGGCATCGCGCCCGCCGGCTGCGGTCCATGGCCGCCGCGCGGCATCTCGGGTCGACCGGGCTGTCCGCCCACCGGCAGCGGCGCGCCGCCCGGTCCCGGCTGCACCGCGAGCGGCATCACACCTGCCGGCTGCGGCCCGTGGCCGCCGCGCGGCATCTCGGGACGGCCGCCCTGCGCCGCTTGGTGAGCATCCGGATCGCGACCGGGCACCGGCCCGCCCGCCGGCTGTGGTGTCACCGGCTTGCCAATGGCGGGCCGCAGTACGCGCAGCGGCACCGGCCCGTGAACGGCCACGCGCGCATCCGGCCGCGCCGCAGCCAGGCCGGGCGCGCGTGCAAGACCGTGCGCAGGCAACGCCCGCGCCACCGCCACGCGCTGCAGCACGGGCGCCGGCGGCAGGCGGCCGGCCGGCGGCGTGCCGAGTCGGCCCTGCGGCAGCGGCCGCGCCTGCGGCGCCGCGAGCATGGGCGCCGCGCGCGCCATGCCGGGCGGCAGCAGCATGGCCGCGCGTCCCGTCGGCGCGGCCTGCGCGAACTGCTGCGTGGGCATCGCCACGATCGCGCCGGGCACGTTGCGGTTCCGGTAGTTGATGTTCGTGATGTTGTTGACGATGGTCGTCTGGCGGATCACCGTATTGGTCACGTTGACGTTCGTGATGTACGTCGGGCTCGCGCGGTACGACGGCCGGTACGGCTCGTGCGGCGCCAGCGGGAACCAGCCGACGCCGGGATCGGAGCGGCCGCCGGAGGCCAGCACCGCGCCCACGAACGCCACCAGGGCGGGCGCGTACACCGGCTGCGCGCGCTGGGGCGCAGGCACCCAGGCCCACGTGTCGGGCGTGCGGATCCAGCGTCCGTAGTGCGACACGGCATAACCGTAGGGCTGGTCGTCGATCCACGTCCAGCCCCACGGGTCGATCCACGCCCAGTGCCCCGCGTGGTACGGCGCCCAGTTCCGCGGCGCGCGGTCCGGCACCCACACGGCGCCGTATTCGGGCACCGTGCGCCAGCTGCCGTAGTCGTCGAGGTCCTCGGCGCCGACGACGCCCTGCGGCACATAGCGGCGGGCGATGGCGCGCTCGGCGCGCTGGTCGCGCGCCAGCGCCCAGCGGTCGAATTCGTCCGGCGGCGCGGACGGGAGCAGCCCGTAATTGTTCAGGTCCTGGCCGCCGAAGCGGTAGCCCTGCCCCGGCGCGAGCGCGAGCGACGCGCCGTCGCCGTACACGTCGCCGGCGCCGTTCAGCACCGTCACGTCCGTCGTGCCGCCGTCCGGCGCGACGGCGAGGCGGTAGTCGCCGGGCTGGCGCGCGACGAACGCCAGGTTCGGCGTGTCCACCTCGACCGTCTCGCCCGGCGCGAGCCGGCGCACGTGCAGGTCGATGCGCCCCTGCGAGACCTGCAGCTGGGTCGTGCGTTCGTCGGCCGCGAGCACCGTCAGCAACGTGCCCGAATCCATGCGCGCGATGGCGGACCCGAGCTGGGCTTCGTCGCGTCCGCCGGCGTCGGTCCACAGACGGTCGCCCGCCACGAGGGGCCGGTTGAGGGGCGCCTGCGCCCAGTCGGTGCCGCCGGCCGGCGAAAAACTCACGGGGCCGGCGAGATAGGCGATGCGGCCCACGCGCGCGGGCGGGTCTTGCGCCTGCGCGGCCGCGGTGGCGGCGGCCAGCGCCAGTGCGACGGTGACGGCCGGCCGGAGGATGTTCGATGCGCTCATGATGGTCGATGACACTGGGGATTGAAACCCGATCATAGTCCCGGCGCCCCGCGCACACGGTACGCTGTCACACCGTGTTACAGAAGTTGCATTGATCAGCTGAGAGGCGGATCAGCCCACGAGCGAGGGGTACGTGAACGCGACGAAGTGGACGGCGTTGAGCGCGAAGTGCGTGAGGATCGCGCCCTCGATGCGTCCCGACCGCAGGTACGCTGCGGCGTACCCGAGACCCGCGAGTGCGGCCAGCACGACGAGCGCCGGGCCGCCGCGCGCGTGCGCGAGGCCGAACAGCGCGGTCGACACGATCACGGCCACCGCCGTGCCCCAGCGCCGGCGCGCCAGGCCGCGCGCCAGGCCGCCGAGGAGGAAGCCGCGGAAGAACGCCTCTTCCGTCACGCACGTAAACAGCAGGTTGAGCGCGAGGAACCAGGGCGTGAGCGGCGGCCACTTGACGTCCGGCCGCACGTAGCCGAACACGGTGCCGGCGCCGAGGACGACGGCGAGCGTCGCCAGCAGCACGGGCGCGGTCCGGCGCAGCATCGGCAGCCAGTCGGCGCGCGCGCGGATCGGCGCGCAGAACACGCCCATCAGCACGATGCCGGCGACCGCCGTGTCGAAGTTCGCGTGCAGCGTGAACGGGGCCGCGCCGGGCGACACGCGCAGGCCGTCCGCGAGCACGGGATTGTGGAAACCGGGAAACCGGTGCAGCGCGAACAGGAAGGCGCACACGCCCGTCAGCACGAGCAGCGGGATGCGCACCCAGGCCCGTTCGGCCGTGCGCGCGCCGAACGCCAGCGCGAGATAGAAGAACGTGGCGGCGAGTCCGCGCGCATCGAGCACGCCCGCGGCCTTGCCCGCCGCGCAGGCGAGCAGCAGCGCGCCGCACCAGGCCCAGTCGCGATTCCCGCGCACGGCCGGCGCCGGAATCCACAACGCCAGCACGGCCAGCGCCAGCGCGCCGAACGCCGCCGTCAGGTCGGGGGCGAGCATGGATCAGCCGTGCGAACGCTTGTGCATCTGCTTGTGCATGCGGCGCAGGCTGAGCCACACGAGGCCCGCGACGACCGGCACCAGCGCGCCCGTGAGCAGGTCCGGATTGACCGCCATGCCGAGGCTCTTCAGCCCCTTGCCCGCATACCCGAGCAGGCCGACCACGTAATAGGAGATCGCCGCCACCGACAGGCCCTCGACGGCCTGCTGCAGGCGCAGCTGCTGCGCGGCGCGGCGGTCCATCGATTGCAGGATTTGCCGGTGCTGGTTTTCCTGGACGATCGTCACGCGCGTGCGGAGCTGGTCGGTGACGTTGGCGATGCGGCGCGCCAGCGCTTCCTGGCGCGCCGCCGTCGATTCGCACGTGTTCATCGCGGGCGTGAGGCGGCGGTCCATGAATTCCTCGACGGTCGGCACGCCTTCGATGCGGGCCTCGCGCAATTCCTCGATGCGCGCCTTCACGAGGCGGTAATAGGCCTTCGAGGCGGAAAAGCGGTAGCCGTTGTCGAGCGAGAGTTTTTCAAGGCGCGCCGCGAGCCTGGTGATCTGCGCCAGCAGGTCCTGGTCGCCCGCGATGGCCTCGCCCGCGACCATGCGCTCGGCGAGCGTGGCGAGTTCCGCCTCGATGTCGTCCAGCGCCGCGGACACGGTGCGCGCAGCCGGCAGGCCAAGGAGCGCCATCATGCGGTAGGTGTCGATCTCCAGCACGCGCTGCGCGAGACGGCCGGCCTGCTGCGCGCGCATGTCGACATCGCGCAGCACGAAGCGCGAGAAGCCGTCGGACTGGATGGCGAAATCGGTCCAGGCTTCGCCGCCCTGCATCACGCGCGAGCCGACCAGGGTGTTGCTCGCAAAGGCGTCCTGCAGCGCGGCAGGATCGGCGGCGCCGCGTTCCAGCAGCACGTGCGCGGCCGACATCAGGCGGCCGTGCAGGCCGATGATCCACGCCTGCGGCAGGTGCGCGAGCGGCATGCGCGCGAACGCCTCGGCGAGCGGCAGGCCGGGCGCGACCTTTTCCGTGAACGTGTAGGTGGCGAACTCCGTGTGGCGTTCCCACTTGAGGCGGAAACGGCCGAAGTTGTGATAGAAGTGGTTGGCCGTCACGTTCGGCGCCGCGACGCCGAAATGCGCGCACAGCGCCGCCAGCAGCGCGTGCTGGTTGGGACCGTGCTCGCTGCGCGATCCGGACTCGCTGGCGCGGTACACGGCCAGGTGGGTGATGGCTTCGGGCGCTTCCAGCCGAAGGAAGGGACGCGAATGGATTTCGGCGGCCAGCGGAATGCGCTGGGCGTGGCTCAGGCTCGGGTAAGCGGTCGTCATGGGTCGGTTCATCGGCTGTGGGTGGCGCCGGGCGCATGAGCAGCTCGGCAATATTTTCAATTGTACATGCGTATGCACAGTGCAGGAACGGCCCAGGACCCACCGTCGGCCGAATAAAGTTCTGCACACGACCGCCGTGCGACAAAAACGCCGATGTAGTCAGCCCAAATGAGCACTTTGGTCTGACCACTTGCAACATTATCCCGACCAAACTAAGATGCGATCTTGGCAATCGCCTCCACTTTTTCCTGGACAGACACAATGAGAAAAATGCCCGCGCCACCCGATGCGATTGCGACCGAGCCGCGACTGTATCGCGTGGTGTCGAGCCGGATCGAAGCGCTGATCCGCGAAGAGAACATCAAGCCGGGAGAGCGCCTGCCCGCGGAGCGCGACCTGGCGACGAAGCTGGGCGTGTCGCGCACGTCGCTGCGCGAAGCGCTGATCGCGCTGGAGCTGGGCGGCGTGGTCGAAGTGCGCGGCGGGTCCGGTGTCTACGTCAACGAACAGGCGGCGCCCAAGACGGCGCGGCCGGCGGCCGGTCCCGGTCCGTTCGAAGTGCTGGCGGCGCGCCGCATGATCGAGGTCGAGGTCGCGGCGCTGGCCGCGAAGAACGCGACGCCGGCGGCGGTGGACGCGATCCTCGTCGCCGTCGAACAGATGGAACAGAACCAGGACAACCTGGGCGAAAACGAATCGGCCGACCGCAATTTCCACCTCGCGATCGCACGCGCGGCCGGCAACAGCGCCCTCGTCGGCGTGATCGAATACCTGTGGGCGCAGCGCGGCAGCCTGTGGCACAAGTTGACGGAGCACTTCCAGACCGAGGAACTGCGCCAGCTGACGCTCCTCGACCACCGCGCGATCCTGGCCGCCATCGCCTCGCACGACGTGGCCGGCGCGCGCCAGGCGATGCGCGCGCACCTCGACCGCGTCACGCGCACGTTCTCGCGCGGATAACGGGCACGATCATGGACATCTGGGTCGACGCCGACGCCTGCCCCGCCGTCATCAAGGACATCCTGTTCCGCGTGGCCGACCGCGTGCAACTGAACGTCACGCTGGTGGCGAACCAGTTGATGCGCGTGCCCGGCTCGCGCTTCATCCGCGCGCTGCAGGTGCCGGCGGGCGCGGACGCGGCCGACGCGGAAATCGTGGCGCGCGTGCAGCCCGGCGACATCGTCGTGACGGGCGACATCCCCCTCGCCGCCCTCGTGCTGGACAAGGGCGGACTGCCCCTGAATCCGCGCGGCGATTGGTACACGAAGGACACCATCGCGCAACAGCTCACCATGCGCGCGTTCATGGACGAATTGCGCGGCAGCGGCGTCGACACGGGCGGACCGGCCGCCTTCAGCCAGGCGGACCGGCAGCGGTTCGCGAATGCGCTCGATCGGGAACTGGCGAAGCGGGCGCGGCCCGGCCCGGGCTCATAAGAAGCCGAACAGCTTCCTGGCCGCATTCGGGCGGCGCGCATCGATCATGTCGCCGATAGTCTTCTTGTCGAAGCGCTCCAGCAGTTTCTCGGCCCCGGACCGCAGCTTCAGCGCCAGTTCCTCCTTGTAGAGCGGCACGATCGCGAAGAACGCGATCTCCTTGTCGGCATCGATGCGCAGCCGGTGGAATTCGTCAGGCACGCTGATCGACGGGAGCAGGATGCAACCGTCGAACCGGACGTCCTCCGCATACGGCTCCGCCGGATCGCCGTTCGGCACCGTATGCCCCCAACCGAGCCACGTCCCGTATTTGTGCGGCAGCCGCGCCAGCGTCTTGATCAGCCGCACGGGCCAGTACCAGCGCTCGTCCTCGAACGATTCCTTGTCCAGCTTCCAGTCCGGCGGGAGGGTGATCATCAGCTCGGCGTACCGGGGAACGTCGACGTCGGGCGGCGTCGCCATCGGCAGGTCGCTCATGCCGGACGTGACCAGCCGGATGAACGGATACGTGTCGGTCGGCTTGACGATATGGACGTCGATATGGACCGTGTCCGACACCAGTTCGTGGAATACGCAGTCGACGGGCCCGAGGTGCCGGTCGACGTGGTCGGAAATCTGCTGCAGGCAGATCTCGCCCTGCGGCGGCGCCCACGGCGTGCTTTCCGTGTGGTGGTAGATCGGGTCGCCGTGCAAGGACACGACGTTGCTGGCTCGGTATGCGCTCATCGCGGCCCCTCGAATGCTGATCCAGCAGTCTAGCAGCGCGGCGGACGCGAAAATGCGCGCTTTCCCACCGCGCCGCCGGACGATGTGCCGCTTTCCCCGCCGGGCCCGCGCAAAAACGACAAGACCGGCCGGCAAGCGGCGGGTAATCTCCCGGACATGAAAAAGATCTCGATCATCGACTCTCATACCGGCGGCGAGCCGACCCGGCTCATCGTCGACGGCGGCCCGGACCTGGGCAACGGCCCCTTGTCCGGGCGGCTGGCGCGCATGCGCGACGAGCATGACCACGTCCGCACGGGCGCCGTGTGCGAACCGCGCGGTTCGGACGTCCTCGTGGGCGCGCTGCTGTGCGAACCGCACGCGGAAGACTGCGTGGCGGGCGTCATCTTTTTCAATAACGTGGGGTACCTGGGCATGTGCGGGCACGGCACGATCGGCCTCGTCGTGTCGCTGGCTTACCTCGGCCGCATCACGGCCGGTCGCCACCGCATCGATACGCCGGTGGGCGTCGTGACCGCCGAGCTGCACGCGGACGGTGCCGTGAGCATCGGGAACGTGCCGTCGTACCGGGCGCGGAAGGACGTCGGCGTCGACGTGCCCGGCCACGGCACCGTGCGGGGCGACGTGGCCTGGGGTGGCAACTGGTTCTTCCTCGTCGAGCGCCATCCCTTCGACATCGTCTCCACCAGCATCCCGGCGCTGACGGCGTTCGCGCAAGCCGTGATGGCCGCGCTGGCCGCGCAGGGCATCACCGGAGACGGCGGCGCGCCGATCGACCACGTCGAGCTGTTCGCCCCGTCGGCATCGGCGGACAGCCGCAACTTCGTGCTGTGCCCCGGCAAGGCGTACGACCGCTCGCCCTGCGGCACGGGCACGAGCGCGAAGCTGGCCTGCCTGGCGGCGGACGGCAAGCTGGAACAAGGCGCCGTGTGGCGCCAGGAGAGCATCATCGGCAGCGTGTTCGAAGGCAGCTGGCGCCGCGCGGGCGACGCCGTCGCGCCGACGATCCGCGGGACGGCCTGGGTCAGCGCCGACGCCACGCTGCTGTTCGACGACGCCGACCCATTCGCATGGGGCATCCCGGCCTAGCTTTTTTTCATCTGCAGCCCATATTCGTCTTCAGCCCATATGCGGTCGGGCTCATCCCCACATACGATTTGAATTGCCGGCTGAACGCGCTGTGGTCCGTATAGCCGCATTCGTACGCGATGTCGGCGATCTTCGCGCCCGGATTCTGTTCGATCAGCGTGCGCGCCGCCGCCAGCCGGCATTGCACGAGCAGCTGCCGCGGCGAGTGCTGGAACACCTTCTGGAACAGCCGCTCCACCCGCGACAGCGACAAGCCCGCGTCCTCCGCCAGCGCCTTGAGCGAGATATTCTCCCGATAATTCTCGCTGATGTGCTGCGCGATCCGCGCGATCTGGCGGTACGCGGGATGCAGGTCGTCGAGCAGGCCGAGATCCTGGGACGTGCCGATCAGGCCGACGACGTCGCCATCCTTGCCGAACAGCGGCATCTTCTTCGTGATGCACCACCCGCGGCTGCGGCCGGGGTAGATGTGCAGTTCGAGCTGCTTGTCGATCGGCGTGCCGTTGGCGATGACTTGCCGGTCCTGCGCCAGGTAGGTCTCGGCCAGCGCGCGCGGGAACAGTTCCAGCGCCGTCTTGCCGAGCACCTCCTTCTTGTGCCGAACTCCGCAACGCTTGACCATCGTGCGGTTGATGCTGAGATAGCGCCCGTCCCGGTCCTTGACGAAAAACGCGACGTCGCCGAGCGCGTCGAAGATCGCTTCGACGGCCTGCATGCCTATGGTGTCGATCATGGTTTCCTCCAGGACGCCAATATAGGCGCGTTACGTGCGCAAGGCAAACGGCGGCCCGCCATTGTGCCGATTTCGGCCTGCGCGGCGCCCGCTTCCCGCAAGACCCCGCGGGCAAACAGGCCTAGCATGGATGCTTTCAAAAGGAGACAAACCCCATGTGGAAAGGTGTTCTTCCCGCCGTCACCACCAAGTTCAACGAGGACGGCTCGCTCGATCATGACGAAATGCTGCGCTGCTTCGGCATCCAGATGGACGCCGGCGTGGATGGCCTCATCGCCTGCGGTTCGCTCGGCGAGGGACCGATGCTGTCGCACGACGAACGCATCGCCGTCCTCAGGCTGTGCAAGGAGGCGGCCGGCGCGAAGCCCGCGCTGCTGACCGTCGCCGAAGCAGCCACGAAGGATGCGTGCGCGCTGGCGCACAAGGCCGCGCGGGCGGGCGCCGACGGCCTGATGGTCGTCCCGAGCACGATCTATCACACGGATGCGCGCGAGACGGTGGCGAACCTGCGCGCCATTGCAGCGGCGGGCGACCTGCCGGTCATGATTTATTCGAACCGCCTCGCCTACCGCGTGGACGTGACGGTCGAGATCATGGAAGAACTGGCGGACGACGCCCGCTTCGTCGCCGTCAAGGAATCGTCGGACGACATCCGCCGCAGCATCGACATCCTGAACCGCTTCGGCGACCGTTTCGACCTGCTGACCGGCGTCGACAACCTCGCGTTCGAAGCGCTGGCGGTGGGCGCCCAGGGCTGGGTGGCCGGCGTGGGCCTCGCGTTCCCGCAGGAGACGGTGGCGATCTGGCGCCTCATGCAGGCCAAACGCCACGACGAGGCGCTGCACATCTACCGCTGGTTCCGGCCCCTGCTGGACCTGGACGTCTCCACATACCTCGTCCAGAACATCAAGCTCGCGGAAGCCATCGCGATCGGTTCGAACGAGCGCGTGCGCGCGCCGCGCCTGCCGCTCGTGGGCGCGCGCCGGGAAGCGGTGGAGCGGACGATCCGCACCGCCATCGCCAACCGCCCCGCCATCCCCGCGCTGGCGTGAAGAAGCCGGACGTGATCGTGGTCGGCGCAGGCATCGTCGGCGCCGCGTGTGCGGCGGAGCTGCAGGCGCTCGGGCGCGACGTGCTGCTCGTCGACGGGAGCGTCCCCGGCGGGGGCGTCACGGCGGCCGGCATGGGCCACCTCGTCGCCCTCGACGAGACGGACGATGAACTCGACCTGTGCCTGCTCTCGCTGGCGCGCTGGGACGCTTACCTGTCCACCCGCGCCGGTCGCGCGGAACACGTCCGCTGCGGCACCTTGTGGGTCGCCGAGGACGATGCGCAGATGGCCCACGCGCGGGTGCGCGCCGGGCGCCTGGCCGGGCGCGGGTGGGATGCCGTCGAAGTGTCCGGCGACGCGCTCGCGCGCATGGAACCGGCACTGCGCGCGGGTCTCGCGGGCGCGGTGCGCGTGGCGCGCGACGGCGTCGTGTATCCGCCCGCCGTCGCGCGCGACCTGGCCGACACGCTGGTGGCGCTGGGCGGGCGGACGCGGTTCGGCACGGCCGTGGCCCGCGTCGACGCCGGCAGCGTCACCATGGCGTCCGGCGAGCGCCTGGACGCCGGCGACGTCGTCGTCGCGACCGGCGCGGCCGTGACACGCCTGCTGCCGGACATTCCGATCTTCCCGCGCAAGGGTCATCTCGCCATCACGGCCCGCGACCCGCGACGGCTTTCGCACCAGGTGGTCAGCATGGCCTATGGGCAAACTGAGGGTCAAACGGAAGCCGGCAACGCCGCCCTCGCCGTCGCCGCCAACGTCCAGCCGCGCATCACGGGACAATGGCTGATCGGGTCGTGCCGCCAGGACGGCGTCGCCCACACCGACGTCGATCCGCGCGTGCTGGCCCAGGTACTGCGCTCGGCCATCGCGCTGCTGCCCTGCCTCGCGGACATGAAGATCATCCGCAGCTGGACCGGCCTGCGTCCCGCGACGGTCGACGGGCGGCCCGTCATCGGACGGCACCCGACGCTGCCCCGCGTGTGGGTCGCCGCCGGCCACGAAGGCCTGGGCGTGACGACCGCGTTCGGCACCGCGCAGCTGCTGGCGGACCTGATGCTGGACCGCCCGCCAGCGATCGATGCCTCTCCTTATTCACCGTCGAGGTTCGCCCATGTCCCCGCCTGATTC
Source organism: Massilia sp. (assembly GCA_045810485.1). Lineage (GTDB taxonomy): Bacteria > Pseudomonadota > Gammaproteobacteria > Burkholderiales > Burkholderiaceae_D > Telluria. The sequence continues at coordinate 10,270 of JBJMVU010000057.1, forward strand.
CCTGGACCGTGTGCTGATTGACGGCGTCGCGGTCGACGTCCCGCGCGGCGTCACCGTCGCCGCCGCGCTCGTCGCCGCCGGCACGCTGTGCACGCGCCGCGCCGTCACGGGTCAGCGCCGGTTCGCGTTCTGCGGCATCGGCCAGTGCCAGGAATGCCGCGTGACCGTCGACGGTTGCGCCAACCAGCTGGCGTGCAGGACGGTCTGCGACGATGGCATGACCATCGAGACGGGAGGCGCCTGGTGAAGACTTTGCACATCGTCGGCAGCGGCCCGGCGGGCCTCTCGGCGGCGCGCGCCGCCCTCGACGCCGGGGCAAGAATCTGCCTGATCGACGATAATCATGCGCCGGGCGGCCAGGTCTGGCGCGGCGGACCGGAACGCTGGACCGACGGCCAGGCGCGCGACCTGTGGAAGACGCTGCGCGGCCACCCGGACTTCACGCTGATGCAGGACGCGCAAGTCATCGGCTGCGTGGACGCCGGCACGCTGCTCGTGGAAACGGGCGGCCGCGGCGCCGCCGTTCCGTTCGAACGCCTCGTGCTCTGTGCGGGCAGCCGCGAACTGGCGCTGCCGTTCCCCGGCTGGACGCTGCCCGGCGTGACGGGCGCGGGCGGACTGCAGGCGCTGATCAAGGGCGGCATGCCGGTGTGCGGGCGCCGCGTGGTGATCGCGGGCACGGGTCCGCTGCTGCTGGCGACGGCGTCCACGGCGCTGCGCGCGGGCGCGCAGGTGGCGGCCATCGTCGAGCACCAGCCATGGTCGACGCTGTCGGCGTTCGGCGCCAGGCTGCTGGCGCGGCACCGCAAGAAATTCCTGCAGGCGGCCTCGCTGTTCGCCGAGCTGCGGGGGATCCCGTACCTGACGGGCGCGCGGCTCGTCGAGGCGCGGGGCGACGATGTCCTGCGCGGCGTCGTCGTCCGGACCTGCCGCAGCGGCAAGGACAGGGACGTGGAATATGCCTGCGACTTCCTGGCGGCAGGCTTCGGCCTCGTCCCGAACACGGACCTCGCGCGGGCGCTCCGCTGCGAGGTGCTCAACGGCGCGATCCGGGTGGACGGCGCGCAGCGGACGAGCCGCGCGGACGTCTGGGCCGCGGGCGAATGCACCGGCATCGGCGGCGTGGACAAGGCCGTCGCCGAGGGCCGCGTCGCTGCACTCGCCGCGCTGGGCCTGGCGCCGTCCGGGCGCGACCTGCCCCCGCTGCGCGCGTCGCACGCGTTCGCGGCGCTGCTCGCGCGCACCTTCGCGCCGGATCCGTCGCTGCGGACGATGTGCGGCCTGGATACGATCGTGTGCCGCTGCGAGGACGTGACGAACGCGAGCCTGCTGCCGCACCGCGACTGGCGCGAAGCGAAACTGGCGACGCGCGTCGGCATGGGCCCCTGCCAGGGCAAGACCTGCGGCGCGGCGTGCGTCTTCCTGTTCGGGTGGTCCCACGAGGATGCCCGGATCCCGATCATGCCCGCGACCGCGCGGGCGATGTCCGACTTTGAATAAAGCAAGGAAAATCATGAACATTGGTGGCACCGACAAACAGGCGGCGCTAGCCGCCCTGGCCGACATGACCGCGGGCGCCGTGCCCATCACGTTGGCCGAGCACCGGTCACGCATCGCCCGCGCGCAGGAGGTCATGGCGGCGCAAGGCATCGCGGCCGTCTACCTCAACGCCGGCAGCAACCTGACCTATTTCACGGGCACCAGGTGGAGCCCCAGCGAGCGCATGGTGGGCGCCGTCCTGCCGGCGGCCGGGGACCTCGTCTACATCGCACCCGCGTTCGAGGAAAACACGATCCGCGACTTCATGGTCGTGGCGGGCGACATCGCCGTCTGGGACGAGCACGAAGCCCCCGCCGCGCGCCTGCGCGCCGTGCTGGAAGCGCGCGGCATCGCGGCGGGCAGCGTGCTCGCCATCGACGACAGCACGCCCCTGTTCCTGGTCGACGCGATCCGCGCCGCAACCGATGGCTACACCTTGCGGAACGCCCATCCGGTGACCTCGCACTGCCGCAGCCGCAAGTCGGCTGCGGAAATCGCGCTGATCCAGCGCGCGATGGACATGACCATGGCCGTGCACGTGGCGGCGGCGTCCATCCTCCACGAAGGCGTCACGACCAAGGAAGTCGAGGAATTCATCCACCTCGCGCACCGCCGGGTCGGCGCGAGCGGCTCGTATTTCTGCATCGTGCTGTTCGGTGAAGCGACCGCCTACCCGCACGGCGTGAGCTACGTCCAGACCTTGAAACGGGGCGACACGGTGCTGATCGACACGGGCTGCAAGGTCCACAACTACATCTCCGACATCACGCGCACCTACGTGTTCGGCGAGCCGTCCGAGCGGCAGCGCTTCGTGTGGAACGCAGAGAAGGCGGCGCAACGGGCGGCGTTCGAGGCGGCGCAGCCGGGCGTGCCGTGCGAAGAGGTGGACCGGGCCGCGCGCCGCTCGCTCGAGGCGAACGGTTTCGGTCCCGGCTACAAGCTGCCCGGCCTGCCGCACCGCACGGGCCACGGCATCGGCCTCGACATCCATGAAGGTCCGTACCTCGTCGGTGGCGAAACGCGGGCGCTGGAACCGGGCATGTGCTTCTCGAACGAGCCGATGATCTGCGTGCCGGGCGAATTCTGCATCCGCCTGGAAGACCATTTCTACATGACGGCCACCGGCCCGAAGTGGTTCACGCAGCCGGCGGCGAGCCTGGAGCAGCCGTTCGCGGCGGGATGACATGGAGGGCGCCTGACAACATCGTTCGAAGTGCCGCGAACAGACATGCTCTGGTCATGCTCACGAGGGCGGCGCTGACACGTCATGTCCCTGCCGCAGCCGAGCGCACGCGGCAGGTATTCCCACGGTATACCTTCCCACCGAACAGGATGCCGGTCAAGGTTGCGCGATCATTGAAAAGACTGATCAGGTTGGATGGTATACCCACATGCGCGGTGTGTTTGAGGCCGCCGACATGGCGCCGCAGGACTACGATTGGTACGTCAGCGATATCGAAACGAACTGGAAACCACCGGGGTTTTGCTGGGAGGACCAATGGTTCACTGGCAACGAGCTCGCGACCTTGCTGCATGCCCATGAGGTCCGGTTCATCTGGGCCGTGTTCAGCGCAGTACCCAAGGGCTTTCGTTCGACGCCTGCTTCGGCCCCATACGTTGACAACAATCCCCGGTACCGGGACGGTATCAAACCGGGGCCACAGATAGAAGGCGCGCTGTTCGAAATCGCGTGCTGGGACAGTAGTGGAACGATTGTGATTAACCTGCCTGCACAGACCATCCATTCGTTTTTGACGCGCTATCCCGACACTAAGCCGTTGGCAACCGCCCGTTCCTGCATAAGTATTTTTACAACTGGCAATATATTACGTATAGTTAACGGCTGTACCGGTCGCCCGGGTCCTTTCGTGAGAATTCAATGCACCTGCCCCAACATCGTTTGCCGTACGCATTCGCGCTGACCGCGTTCCTCCTCGGCGGCTGTGGCGCCGGCGACCAGGACGCTGGCTAAGGCACGGGCAGCGGCGAGCGCATGTCGGCCGCCGTGGCCAAGGTGCCCCTCTCCAGTCCCATCCACGATACCGACAGGATTTTTGCCAGCGGTGAATTTGTGCTGGGACTCAATACCAACGGCACCGTCTACGCATGGGGTGCCAACTCGTACGGCCAGCTCGGGTCCGGCAATCTGCGCCAGACGGCGGTACCGGGACCCGTGGTAGGGCTGTCAGGAGTACGCGCGGTTCAGGCGGGCCTTTATCACAGCCTCGCGCTGACCCGGGACGGTGGCGTCCGGGCGTGGGGCGTGAACACGTCCGGGCAGCTGGGCACCGTGGTCAAGGGTTCATATACGACGCTGCCGGTGCTGGTGTCGGGCCTGTCCGCCGTGAAGGTCATCGCAGCTGGCGGCACGCATTCCGCAGCCGTCGGGGCGGACGGCAGCGTCTGGGGCTGGGGACGGATGTCCGGCCGCTCGAGCGCAGCGCCCGCGAAAGTCTACGAGCTCCAGGCCATCAGGACCGTCGTCGCCGGCGACGACTTCAACCTGGCAATCAAGAACGACGGCTCGCTGTGGGGCTGGGGCAGCAACACGAGCGGGCAGCTGGGCATCGGCCGCCAGGGCGGCTCGTTCTACGCGCCGATGCAAATCACCCTGGCAAAGAATGTGGTGGCGGTGTCCGCCGGACAGGCGCATGCGCTGGCACTCCGCGTTGACGGCTCGGTCTGGGAGTGGGGTTTGAACCTGCATGGCCAATCGGGCATACCGGCCAGTATGTCGCTGGCGCCCCGTCAGGTGGTCGGCCTGCCAGTGCCGGTCAACGGCGCGAGCGGCGTCAAGGCCGTGATAACGGGCACCTACAACAGTGCCGTGCTGTATGCCGACGGTAGCGTCTGGGCGTGGGGAGACAACAGCGCCGGGCAGCTCGGCCTGGGAAACCGCACACCGACCAACGCGGCAGTGAGGATCAAGTCGGTCGCCAACGTGGTTGCCGTAGGCCTGGGCGACCGGTTCATCACCCTGCTCAGCGCGGACGGCGCGGTGTACGGCATCGGCGCGAACTCCTCCGGCCAGCTGGGTAACAACACCACTACCGGGTCGCTGGTGCCGGTACAAGCAGTGGGCATCGGAGGCTATGGCAATCTGAATCTCGGCAAATCGACAGGTGAGTAAGGTCCGGGCCCGATCCCTGCACGGGCTGGCGGTGACGGCTGCCAGTCTGATGATGAGTCTTCCCTTCCTGCTGCCGGTCCATCGGCAGCCGCTTCCTTCCTTCGAGTCCGAGTGGGCCGCCGCTGCACTCGGATTCGCCTGTCTGCTTGCGGCGCTGACCGGACTGCCCGGCATGCCATTGCGCATACCCGCCATCTGCGGGGCGCCGCTTGGCCTTGCGCTCGTGGTGGTGCTGCAGGTGCCGGCCGGGCTGACCGGCCACCCGGCCAACGCGGCCATCTGGTGTGCCTACCTGCTGTTTGCCGCCGCGTTGGCGCTCGCCGGCCAGCGTACTGTGCAGGCGCTCGGCACGGAGACGGTGTACCGCAGGCTGGCCTGGGCGCTGCTTGCAGGCGGCCTGGCTAGCGCACTCGTCGGCTTTGCCCAACGCGCAGGGTGGGGCGGTGCGTCCGTCCTGCTGTATCCGACGCTCTCGGCGGCCTACGGCGTGTATGGCAACGTAGCCCAGCAAAACCATTTCGCCACGCAGATCGCATTGGCGCTCGGCGCCGCGGCCCACCTCAGCGCGCAGAGCGGCTTGCCGCGCCGCGCTTTCCTCGCATGCGCGCTAGCGCTCGGAGCCGCTCTGGTCCTGTCCGGGTCGCGCAGCAGCGTACTGTACCTCGCCAGCATTGGTGTCGTCTGGATCGGCATCGCCGGTCAACGGCGGTTGCCGTGGCGCGGCATTGCGTTCGTCGTTTGCGCCGGCCTAGGGAGCGTGGCGCTGCTCGCGCTTGCTGCTCACCACAACCTTGTCGATCCGCGCCTGGGGCGCCTGGTCGCGTATGGAGAGGGACTGTCGCCACGCCTATTCTATTGGGGGCACGCGCTGCGCATGTTCGCGGCCCACCCCTTGCTGGGCGTCGGCATCGACCGCTTCGCGGACGCGCTGATCGCGCAGCTCGCGCCTGGCGAGACCACCTACGCGGTGGACCAGTATGCGCACAACCTGCCGCTGCAACTGCTCGCAGTGACAGGTCTGGCCGGCCTTGGTACTGTCGCACTGCCGTTCGCCCGGCTCGTGCGCAGTGCGTTCGCAAAACGCCCGGCACGCGCCGATCTGCTGGGCTGGACAGTACTCGCCATTCTGTCAGTGCACAGCATGTTCGAGCAGCCGCTGCACTATGCCTATTTCCTCGGCATGCTGGCGTTCTTCGCAGGTACGCTCGACGGGTCCGGGTACACGCTGACGGCACCGGCCTCGCGGTCCTGCCTGCGCGCGGCCGCCTGCTCGGCGCTGGCAGGCCTCGTCGTCATCGGCGCGGATTACGGCCGCTTGGCGGACCGGTTTTATGGCGCCGAGGCCGGTAATCCGTTCGACGCGGCGCATCGGGAACTGGCCGTCCGCCTGCACCGTGATCCATTCTTCGCGCCGCTCACGGAGCTGATGGCCCCGTTCGCGTTCGTTGCGAACGACGCGCCGCTGGGCGACAAGCTGGCTTTCAATACGCGCCTCCTGATGCATGATCCCGTCGCAGAGGTCGCGTATCGCCAGGCTGCACTGCTGGCCGAGGCCAACAGTGCAGAAGAGGCGCGGGCGCAGTTCCAGCGTGCGGCGCTGGCCTATCCGGACCAGGCTGCCTTCTACGCCAAGCGCCTGGCCATGCTCGCGCAGGACGATCCGGCGACCTTCGGGGCGCTCGCCGCCTACGCGGGCACTCTGGCCCCGACGCGGCCCGGGTCGCAATAGACCGCCAAGCCAGCGGCTTGTAAAGCCGAGAAACCGGACAGTTCGAGCGCGGGCATGCGGCCTCGAAAGCTGAGGACGGCACGACCGCGACGTCAACGCGGCGGTCAACCTGAAGAATATGGCGATGAGTTCCATCGCAACTGCCTGTGGAGGGAGCAGCTCTGGCCCCGTGCGTGCACACGGGGCGAAACCGGTCCCGGTGAAGCAGGAACCCAGCGGCAAAAGTTAACCATGGTTAGCTTTGCGTAGGTCTAGGAGAACGGATCGCGGCTCGGACTGCGCGCTATGGCTTGGAGTCGATCTTGATTTCATACACAACGATGTTTCCAGACGCCTCCCGGAGCGTGAGCGTGGTGGCGTTTAGTTTGATTAACGCATCTCCTTCGCTTGGCGCAAAGCCCGTCTTGAGGCGGTTATTTTCGATTTTCCAGGTCGTCACCGGACCCGTACACGTGTCTTTGATGCAGCTGCTGATTATCAGGTTACCGCCTTTGACAAAATACAGCTCCTGAGAACGGTCCTTGTCCTTCGGACTGACTAATTGCAAGCGGGCACCTTCCAGTTGAACTGAGGACCAGGACAGCTCTTTCGTTGGCTCGGCCGCGAATGCGTTCGGGCCTGATATGAGGATGGCGAGGACGATAGAACGGCCGATGTTTCGCAATTTGTCACCTGCGGAGTTATATATCACAAGAAAAGAAAATGTCTGGATTGGGCTGGTCTCGGCCGTGCAGCTCAGCATAACAGCCTGCTGAAGCGAAAAAGTCACGAATGGTCGCGACTGGCAGGAAGCGACGATTGCAGCCGTTCGGCCAGCATGGTCATTCGCGATCCTGGGAATAATGCGCGCGACGGAGATACGCGCGCAAAAAATCATCCGTCGCCTCCACCGTCGGCGCCAGCCACGGATCGAACAGCCAAAAGCTGTGGGGCGTGTCGGGCACGGGCACGACCCGGTTCGGCACGCCCAGCGCCCGCAGTTTTTCCACCATCTCGTCCCGCCCCAGGCTGAAGCGCCGCTGCGCGCTGACGATGAACAGCAGCGGCGGCGTATCCTGGTTCACGTGGTACAGCGGCGACGCGTCGCGCCACAGCGCCGCCTTCTCGGCATAGCGTCCGCCGAACCACGCGCCGGCCGAAGACGGCTGCTTGCCCGGGTCGTCCTCGTATCGCCTCGCTTCTTCCGACGTGAAATCCGACAGGCCGTCGATGTTTACGATCGCCTGCACGGCGCTGGACACCGCGGCGGGCCCGGCGTCCGGATCGAAGCGCCCTTCCCCGTTCGTCACCCCGGCCAGCGCCGCGATCTGGCCGCCCGCCGATCCGCCCGCGATGGCGATGCGGGCGGGATCGACGCCGTAGTCGGCCGCATGCGCGCGCACCCAGCGCACGGCCGCCTTCGCATCGATGATCGCCGCCGGATACGGCGCCTCCAGCGACAGTCGATAGCTGATGGTGGCCGCGACATAACCCCGTTCGGCCATGCGGATCGCCATCGGCGCGAAGTTCGCCCGCACGCCCGCGCGCCAGCCGCCGCCGTGCACGAACACGATGGCCGGGCGCGGCGCCGTGCCGCCTGCGGCGGGCAGGTACAGGTCCAGCTTCAAATCGTGCGCCCCACGGCGTACATAAGTGACGTCCGTGACGGCGCGCACGGTCGGCGGCGCCGCGCGGCTGGCGATGCGGATGAAGGGGTAGGTCGGCGCCAGCTTCGCGTACGTCGTCTCCGCCGTGTAGCTCTCCGGCGCGGGCGTCTTCACCGGCTGCCCGGCGCATGCCGCCAGCAACAGCGCCGTACCCATCCACCACATCGTCCTGCGCATCCCGGCCTCCGCCTCCTCATCGGAAGTCCAGTATGCCACCGAACAACACGCCCCGGCTAGTCCACCTTGCAAAAGTGGCCAGACCAACCTAGAATGGTCTGGCCAAATAAAGGACTGGTCCATCAAGGAACCGTCCATCATATAAAAATACGACCGGAGACTATACGGTGCCGCCAACCAGATTGCTCGCCATCCTGGCCGCTTTCGCGTGCCTTGCCGCCCCCGCGCATGCGGAAGGGCCTTATCGCAACCCCGACAACAAGAACCCGAACGACCCGGCCGAAGGCACGTATCCGGCGCCGTACAAGAAGCCCGTCGTCGCCGAGATCGCGGCGTCGCTGCAGCGCATCCGCGGCTATGTCGACAGCCAGACGCCCACGCGCATCGTGCACAAGGGCAGCGGCGCGCCCATCACCGATTTCCGCACACCCGTCGCCGACGCCGTCGTCGCAACGGGCGACGCCGACTTCGGGCTGCAGGCCTATGAAATGGGCGTGGTGCACGCCGGCCTGCTGAAGGCGACGGCCGCCACCGGCGACAAGAGCTATACCGCCCTCACGCAGCGCCACCTGCAGTTCTTCGCCGACCGGCTCCCGTATTTCCGCGCGCAGGAACAGCGCTTCCACCTCGAACGCGCCAACAGCTTCGCCCACTTCCTCGACCCGCGCGCGCTCGACGACGCGGGCTCCATGTGCGCCGCGATGATGCGCGCGCGCCAGGCCGGCATCGGCCCCGACCTCGCCGCGCAGATCCGCGTCTGCGGCGACTGGGTGGCGAAGCGCCAGTTCCGCCTGCCGGACGGCACGCTCGCGCGCCAGCGCCCGCAGGCCGTGTCGTTGTGGGCCGACGATATGTACATGGGGATCCCGGCGCTGGCGGAACTGGGCCGCATGACGGGCGAACGCGCGTATTTCGACGACGCCGTGAAGAACATCCTGCAAATGACGGACACCCTGTTCGACCCGCAGCGCAACCTGTACACGCACGGCTGGAACGCGAACAACCCGGACGCGCCGCGCTTCTATTGGGCGCGCGCGAACGGCTGGGCGGTGCTGGCCATGGCGGACGTCCTCGACGTGCTGCCTAAGGACCACCCGGGCTACCCGAAGGTGATGGCGCAACTGAAAAAGGCGCTGCGCGGCGTCGCCGAGCGCCAGTCCGGCGCGGGCCTGTGGCACCAGATGGTCGATCGCGACGATTCCTACCTCGAGACGTCGGCCAGCGCCATGTTCGTGTACGTGCTCGCGCACGCCGTCAACGAAGGCTGGATCAGCCCGACGACGTACGGCCCGATCGCGCAGGCCGGCTGGAACGCGCTGTCCGCCCGCATCGACGCTCAGGGCCGCGTGGAAGGCACGTGCGTACAGACGACGTTCGCGAGCGACCAGGTCTATTACTACAACCGCCCCACCAGCACGGCGGCGATGCACGGCTACGGCCCGATGCTGCTGGCCGGCGCCGAGATGATCCGGCTGCTGGACAACAAGGCGTTCGACATCCAGTACCGCGTCCGCACGTATCACTACGTGCCGAAGGACGGCGGACAGACCAGCTACCGCGAACACCCCTGACACCGCCACGATGAAAGCCCCGACCATGCAAGCGAAAACCCTGTTTTGCGCCGCAGGCCTCGTGCTGTGCGCCAGCGCCGGCGCAAGCGCAGCCGAGCGTCTCACCGTCACCGTGACCCACGACCTCGACGCGGCGCGCCCGTCCGAGACGATCGCCATCCCTTGGCCCGACGTGAACGCCGCACTGCCCGGCGCGCTGATCCAGCACCTCGTCGTGAAGGATGGCGCCGGCCACGTGCTGCCGTACCAGGTGACGAACGTCGCGCCGCAGGCCAAGGACCCGAAAGGCATCGGCGCCGCGTACGGCGAACTGCTGTTCCAGCACGACTTCAGGCCGGGCGAGAAGACCGCCACGTTCGTCGTCGAAAAGAGCGATGCGCTGACGCCATCGTTCGCGCCAAGAGCGTTCGCCCGCTACGTGCCGGAACGCCTTGACGACTTCGCGTGGGAGAACGACCTGGTCGGCCACCGCACCTACGGCCCCGCCCTCGCCGCGCCGGCGCCGCCGGGCAGCGGCAAGGAAGTGCTGGAGACGAGCGGCCTCGATATCTGGTTCAAGCGCGTGGACTATCCGATCGTCGACCGCTGGTACAACAAGGGCCACGACCACTACCACAAGGACGAAGGCGAAGGCCTGGACATGTACAACGTCAGCCAGACCCGCGGCTGCGGCGGCACCGGCGTCTGGAGCGGCGGGAAGCTGTACACCAGCGGCAACTGGAAGTCCTGGAAGGTGCTGGCCAAC
>JBJMVU010000058.1:0-15499 GCA_045810485.1 Massilia sp.
GCCACCATGGTGGAATCCTTTGCTGAATGGAATGTTTATTAAGTGAATTATCGGCTCAACAGACGGTTTCGACATGTAAAGCCGGGTAAAGGCAAGTAAAGAACCGCCGATGAAAAGATTGCAATTTGCCGTCAATAACGCGGATTTCATATACAGGGGGTAGGATTTGAGGTAACCTTGAGCGCGATTTAGATTCTCTACGTCAGCCTAAAGCCGCCGCTCCCGGTCAAGCCCGCGCGAGGCGCGTCCCGTCACCCCGGTTTTCCCGCGTTGGCCCTCCCAGGCAGCAGCCCGGCCGTAGAACGCAACGATTCACTGCCCGAAAGAAAACATGTCTGAAACACCGACCACCATTGAAGATGGCGGCGCGCCGACCGTGCGCTTTGCCGATTTCGGCCTCGCGCCTGAGATCCAGCGTGCGCTGTCGGGCCAGGGCTATGTCCATCCGACCCCGATCCAGGCCAAGGCGATTCCCATCGTCCTGCAGGGCCGCGACGTCATGGGCGCCGCCCAGACCGGCACCGGCAAGACGGCGAGCTTCTCGCTGCCGATCATCCAGCTGCTGCTTCCACATGCCAACTCGAGCATGTCGCCGGCGCGCCATGCCGTGCGCGCCCTCGTGCTGACGCCGACGCGCGAACTGGCGATCCAGGTCGCCGAGAACGTCAAGGCATATGCCCAGCACACGCCGCTGCGCTCCACCGTCGTCTTCGGCGGCATGGACATGAAGCCGCAGACCGAGATGCTGCGCCGCGGCGTCGAGATCGTCATCGCCACGCCGGGCCGCCTGCTCGACCACGTGGAGCAGAAGAACATCAGCCTGGCCCAGGTCCAGATGCTCGTGATGGACGAAGCCGACCGCATGCTCGACATGGGCTTCCTGCCCGACCTGCAACGCATCATCAACCTGCTGCCGAAGAAGCGCCAGAACCTGATGTTCTCGGCGACGTTCTCGCCCGAGATCAAGAAGCTGGCCGCCAGCTTCCTGAACGAGCCGCTCCTGATCGAAGTCGCGCGCAGCAACGCGACCAATACCGCGATCACCCAGGTGCTGTACAAGGTCGACGAAGAGCAGAAGCGCAACGTCGTCGAGCACCTGATCCGGTCGCGCGACCTGAAGCAGGTGCTCGTGTTCTCGAACACCAAGATCGGCGCGTCGCGCCTGGCGCGTTACCTCGAGCAGGCCGGCATCAAGGCCTCGGCCATCCACGGCGACAAGACGCAGCAGGAACGCATCGCCGCGCTGGACGCCTTCAAGAACGGCGAGGTCGACGTGCTCGTCGCGACCGACGTCGCGGCGCGCGGCCTCGACATCACCGACCTGCCGTGCGTGATCAACTACGACCTGCCGTACAACGCCGAGGACTACGTGCACCGCATCGGCCGCACGGGCCGCGCCGGCGCCACGGGCGATGCGCTGTCCGTCTATTCGGAGAAGGACGAGCGCCTGCTGGTCGACATCGAGAAGCTGATCAAGCAGACCATCACGCGCGGCGAACTGACGGGCTTTGTCGCGTCGCGCGGTGCCGAACGCAGCGAGCGCCCTGGCGAGCGCCGTGCCGGCCGCCGCGAAACGGACAGCCCGCGCGTCGAGCGTACCGACCGCGCCGAGCGCACCGACCGCGGCCCGCGCAGCTTCGGCCCGCCGCGCCGCGAGAAGATCGATCCGTGGTTCCTCAAGCCGTACGAGCCGGCCGCCGCGCCGCGCAAGGACACGGCCGCGGCAACGGTTGCATCGAGCAAGCCGAAGCCCAAGCTGGCGGCGCTGCTGGGTGGATTGCCGAAGCAGTAAACCCTTCGTCGTTCCCGCGAAGGCGGGAACCCATGCCGAGTTTTCGAAGTCCGTCTATCAAATACGTTGAAGTACTTCTCGAAGTCAAATTCCTGATGCTCAGCATGGATCCCCGCCTTCGCGGGGACGACGGTGTGCTCCCTATACCTCTCTTCCCAGCGCCGCCTCCACCTGCTCCAGCAAATCGCCATGCTTGTACGGCTTGGCGAGAATATTCAGCCGCTGCGCCCGTCCACGTTCCGGCAACTCGTCCATGTAGCCCGTCGTGACGAGCACCGGCAGGCGCGGGCGCAGCCGGCGGGCCTCGTCGACGAGCTGCAGCCCGTTCATCCCGCCCGGCATGATCACATCCGTGAACAGCAGATCGACGCGCGCTCCCTGGCGCAGCAGGTCCAGCGCCTGCTCGCCGCTGGCGGCCGCCAGAACCGCGTAACCGGCCATGCCCAGCACGCTCTCGGCCAGTTCGCGCACGTCGGCGTTGTCTTCCACCACGAGCACGCTGCGCCGGTTGGCCGCCATGTCGTCGGCGTCCGGCGGCGCGGCGTCGTGGTCCGGGCCCGTGCCGCCGGCGCCGTCCTGGCCGTTGTCGGCCACGGGAAAAATCATGCGCACCGTCGTGCCTTCGCCCGGTTTGCTGTCGATTTCCAGGCGGCCTTGCGACTGCTGCACGAAGCCGTGGACCATCGCCAGGCCGAGTCCCGTGCCCGGTCCCTTGGTCGTGAAGAAGGGCTCCGTCGCGCGCTGCAGCACCTCGGGCGGCATGCCGGCGCCCTTGTCGACCACGCACAGGACGACGTACGGGATGCGCTCCTCGCCGCGCACGATGGCCGTCCCGACCGTCACCTGGCCGCCGTCCGGCAGCGCGTCGCGCGCGTTGATCAACACGTTCAGCAGCGCCATCTCCAGGTGCGTCGGATCGAGGTGGCACTGCGGCAGGCCGGGACGCAGGTCGAGGCGCAGGTCGACCTTGTCGCCCAGCGTGCGCACGAGCATCTCGGAAAATTCCACGACGAGGTTGTTGATGTTGACGGGCCTGGGTTCCAGCCGCTGCTTGCGCGCGAACGTCAGCAGCTGCTGGGTGAGCCGGCCGGCGCGCATGGCCGCGCGCTGCGCCCGTTCCAGCGCGGCGCGCGCCGCATCCGGCTTCTCGAGGCTGATCAGCGCGACTTCCAGGTTGCCGTTGATGACCTGCAGCAGGTTGTTGAAATCGTGCGCCATGCCGGCCGTCAGCTGGCCGATCGCTTCCATCTTCTGCGCCTGCAGCTGCGATTCCTGGCTCGTGTGGCGCTCCGTGATGTCCATCTGCGACGCGAAGAAATACAGCAGCTGGCCGTCCTGGTCGAAGATCGGGCCGATGAACAGGGCGTTCCAGAACGGCGTGCCGTCGGCCTTGTAGTTCAGGACGTCGACGGCGACGGCGCGCTGCTCGGCGACCGCCTTGCGCACCTCGTCCACCGTGCCGCGGTCCGTCTGCGGCCCTTGCAGGAAGCGGCAGTTGCGGCCGACGACGTCGTCTTCCTTGTACTGTGTGAGGTCGAGGAAGGCGCCGTTGCAGAACACGATCGGGTTGTCCGGCTGGCGCGGATCGGTAATGACCATCGGCATGCGCGTCATCTCGACGGCGGCGAAGAAGATGTTGCCGCGGTCCTGCAACCCGTCGCGGTTGATGTAGCTGGCCTGCCAGTGGTTGACGCCGGGGGTGCCCATCGGCTCATAGGCATTGCCCTCGATCTCGCCGTCCGCGCGCACGCCGAAGCTTTGGCCGCCGCCTTGCTCCTGCAGTCCCTCTCTGAGGGCTTTTTCCTTGTCCGGTCCCATCACCATCGCGCATCCTTTCGCTCCCGTCGATGGAGCTCGATGATGAATTCTAGGGCGCACGGCTGAGGTGAACTGTTCGAGAGCGCACCAAGCGCGCCGCGGTGTCAGCGCGCCGGCGCGCAGCGCGGTTCGCCGTCGAGGTAGCGCCAGCCCTGGGCGCTCTTCACGATGCGGTTGCCCGGCGCCAGCGTCCGGCCCGCGCCGCACAGCTGTGCGCCGGCGTCGAGATTCTCCACGTTGAACAGCGCCTTGGGCGGCAGTCCGGCCGGGCGGTAGACATAGACCTTGTCCGCGCGGATGTAGTCGTCGTTGCCCGCCATGCGTTCGGCGAAGATTTCCGGCTCGGGATGGTAGTGCATGGGCGCGTGCGCCAGCACGAAGCGGGCGGCGGGGCTGAATTCCACGTACGAATAGCTGCTCGCGTGGACCATGGCCGCGGCCTGCGCCAGCACGAGCCACAGCGCCAGCAAGGGCGGCCAGCGCCCGTGCGTGCGCACGCGCAGCAGCAGCGCGAGCACGAGCGGCATCCCGGCCCAGAATGCATAGCGCATCACGCCGGCCGCGCCGGAATTCCAGTTCAGCACGGCCAGCGCGGGCCCGATCAGCGCCAGCACGAGGGCCAGGCACACGGCCCCCGTCGCGGCCGACCGCCGGCGCCAGCCCCACACGAGCAGCGCCGCCGCCACGCCGGGCAGCGCGACGATCGCGCCCTGGTTCAGGTCGAAGAAGAACGACACGAGGCGCGTACCGCTGATGAGTCCCGGATCGGAAAACCTGCGCGCGATGATGTTGGGGACGCCGAACTGCACGAGGTTGAACAGCGGCGGCAGCGCAAACAAGGCGAGACCCGCGGCGAGGCCGGCAATGTTCGCGCGCGTGAGCTGGGTCCGCACGTTGGATTTGACATCCGCTTCGCGCCGCCAGTCGACGCACAGTTTCAACAGCGGCGCGAAGACGAAGAACATCACGATGGTCGGATTCTGCTGCGCCGCGAGGCCGGCCATGACGCCGCCGGCGAGCGGCGCGCCGCCCAGCCAGAACAGCAGGCCGGCCAGCAGCGACGCGGCGCCGACGCATTCGGGGCTCGTCTGGTTCATGTACAGCATGCCGCCGCAGCCGAGGAACAGCAGCACGCCCAGGCCAGCGCTCACGGCCGAGCGGAACAAGCGCAGCAGCGCCAGGCCGAGCACGAAGATGGCCGCGTAGTTCGCCGCCTGGAACGCCTTCAGCGGCGGGATGCCGGTCGCCTCGAACACGCGCAAGGGTAACGCGGCCAGCGCGGGATAGCCGAAGAAGTGAATCGGGAAGACGGCGCCGTAGCGTCCGCGCGCGAAGGCGGGATACACGTTCCGCACGCCCGCGCGCATGTCCTGTTCGAGCGGATCGAACGCCCAGCCCAGCTGCGGCACGAGCTTGCGTACGGCGGCTATGTCGTCGAGGCGGATGTCGGGCGTGCCGTGGCGCGCGATGGCGACGGTGTCGAGCGTGTACTCGAGCATGTCGCCGCCGAGAATGGGCTGGTTCAGGCAGAACAGGACGGTCAACGCGGCCAGCAGCGCCAACGGAAAACGCCAGGCGCGTCGCATGGATTACGCGTCCGTGCCGGGCAGCGTGCGATACCAGCGCCCTTTGACAACGGTGTCGACCACCTGGCGCGCGCTGCGGTCCCACGTCAGCCACGGCATGCCGGTGGACGGGGGCGCCTTGCCCGCGCGCTGCAGCGCGAGCCAGTCCTCGATGGCGCGCGCCAGGTCGGCGGGCGCGAGGCCGTCGAAGTAGTAGGCGTGGTCGCCCGCGACTTCGCGGAACACCGGCAGGCTGCGCGCGACGATCGGGATGCCGTGCTGCGCCGCCTCGATCAGCGGCAGGCCGAAGCCTTCGCCTTCGGACGCGGCCAGCAGCGCCGCCGAACCGGCATAGAGCTTCAGCAGCATCTCGTCCGAGATCCCGGCCAGCCAGAACATGCGCTTGCCCTTTTCCGGATGATTGGCCATGCGCGCGGCGAGCTGCTCGACCATCCAGCCTTCCTTGCCGACGATGACGAGGTTGACGTCCACGCCGCGCTCCCATAGCTGCTCGAACGCGGCCAGCGCCTGGGCCTGGCCCTTGCGCGGTTCGACCGTGCCGACCATCAGGAAGCTGGGGCGCGCGGCGAGGGCGTCCAGCACGACGTGGGCGTCGGGCGGCATGCCCGTGCTCGGGGCGCTGGCATCGATGTCCGCGCCCAGGTGGAACCAGCCCAGCTGCAGCGGCAACCGGCGGCGCAGGCCTTGCCCTTCGTACCAGCCCGCCAGCTCGTCGGCCACGGCGCGCGAGATGCAGATCACGCCGTCGGACACGGCGTGCACGGTGCGCAGGAAGTCGCCGAAGTATTGCTCCGTGCCGAACGGGAACACGTCCGGACGCAGCATCGGCAGCAGGTCGTACACGACGAAGTGGATGGCGAGGCCGCGGTCCGACATCGACCGCAGCAGCGCCTCGTTCTGCGACGTGCCGTTCGTGAACAGGTCGAGGCCGAGGAACACGTCGCCGGGACGCAGGTCGACGGGCGCGTCTTCCAGCGCGAGGCCGGTGGCGCCCGTCAGGTTCAGCGCGAACTGGCGCGCGTAGCGGTAAGACGTGCCGCCGCCGTGCGAGAACACCGGCTCGATGCGGAAGCCCGGCGGCGGATCGTTCAGCATCGCCAGCAGGACGCTGCGCACGACGCGCTGGATGCCCGTCTTGAGGTCCGACTGCACGAGGGCCGACACGTCCACGAGCAGCTGGCGCGGCGCGACCGGCGCGCGGTTGAATGCGATGGCCGCGGCGAGCGGCGCCAGTTCGTTGTCCGGGCACACGGGGCCGGCGGCGCGCACGACCTGGCGGTACTGCGCGTGGCTGCCGTGGTGCGTGAAGTGTTCGATGGCGTCGGCAACCATCCGTCCGACGCGCGCCGGCGCGTGCTCCGCTTCCATGTGGGCGAGGGCTTTTTGCGCCAGCGCCGAGCGTGCGCCGGCGTCGCCGTGCAGGTGCGCGAGCGCGTCGGCCAGTTCCGCGACCGTGAAGTCGTCGCGCAGCTTGATGAGCAGTTCGTCGTCGATCGACGCGGTCGAGCCGTGCGCGTTGACGACGGTGGGCAGGCCGTACAGCAGGCAGTCGAGCACGGAGGCCGACGTCTCGCCGCGCGTGGACGTGCGCAGCTGCACGGCGCAGTCGGCGGCGGCCAGCCAGTCCGCGTACGTGGCGGCGTCGACGAAGCCCGTGATGCGGATGCGGTCGTGCGCCGCGCCGGCGTTCGCCTTGCGCAGCAGCTCGCCGCCGTACAGGCCCGGGTCGTTCTCGCCGACGAACACCAGTTTGCAGTGCGGGTCCGCCGCGAGCGTAGACGCCAGGAACGCGTCCAGCAGTTCGTCGTTCAGCTTCGTGCGGCCCAGCATGCCGAACGTGCAGACGACGTAATCGTCCGCCGCGAGTCCCAGGCGCGTGCGGGCCTGCGCGCGCGCGTCCGGCTTGACGCTGCCTTCCGGACGGCCGCGCAGCAGCGGGATCGTGCGCCAGCCGGCGGCCGACTGCGCGCCGTACCACCCGGTGGCCAGCGTCTTCGAAAAATCCGAGTGCACGATCACGCCGGCGGCCGCGTCGAGCACGCCCTTGTTGACGGGGTACTTCCAGATCGCAGCATGGCGGCCGTTCTTCGCGTGGTCGAGCAGGCCGCTGAAGCCGTGCGATTCGTACAGCGCGTGCATGAAGGCCTGCGGCAGATAGCCTTCGTTCTCCAGGTTGTCCAGCACGCCCGAGAAAAAGAAGTCGTGCAGCACGACGATGCCCGGCACGTCGCGGACCAGTTCGAACATGTGCTGGTGCGCGTGCGAATTGCCGACGTGGTAGAGCACGCGGTCGAACGCGTGGGCGTTGGCGCGCAGCCAGTCGGGAGACCGCTGCGGGAAGCCGGCCACGCGCGGATCGGCCACGCGCTCCTGGTCGACGACGAGGTCGATCTCGTAATACTTCGCCAGCTCCGGCAGCAGTTCCGCGCTGTAGTCGGCGATGCCGGATTTCACGGGCGGCAGCGGCGAGACGTAGGCCAGCTTCGGACGGTCCTGCAGCGCGGGCGCCGCCACGGTTTCGGCGGCGCTGGCGGCGATGCGGGGCCACAGCGCGGCGGCGTTCTCCGTGCCGGGCACGGACACGACGTGCGCGAACGGCGCGCCGGGCATGGCGCGCGCACGGCCGGCGCGCGCCAGGGTCAGCACGACGTCGGGTTCCAGGCCCGCGAAGGCGTGGATGCGCACGGCGGCCGCGTAGCGCGGATTCGACGGGAAGTCGAATACGCGCAGCGGTTCGCCCAACGTGGCGCGCAGCGTTTCCACCACCGCGTGCGTGCGGTTCGATACGGTCGGCAGGATCTCGTGGCCAGTGGCCGTGCGGATCAGTTCCTGCGCGAGCAGCAGGGCCGCGGGGTCGATGCGGCCGTCGCCGTCGTCGAAGTCGATCACGATGCGCATGGGTCAACCGCCTGTGTGCTTGCGGGCGCGCTGCAGGTCGGTCAGCACGTTGCGGACCGAGACCGGCAGGCCCCTGAGTTCTTCGGGGACGTCGATGTTCACCACCGGCTGCGGCAGGCTCCCCTTGACCGCCTGCAGCGCGCCGGACACGCGCCGGTTCAGCGCCGGATAGCGCAGCAGGATCGGGATCAGGGTGCGGCGCAGGCGCTGGTTCTTCGTCACGCGCTGCAGCAGGCGGCGCGCGAGGCCGGGCCGGCGCACGCGCTGCACGAGGGCGCCTGCCATACGCAGCGGGCGCGTCACCTTCCACGACGTGCTCGCGTAGGTCGCGGTCAGGCGCTCCTCGAGGTCGCGCGCCCACAAGGTGGCTTGCTGCCCGTTGGCGTGCGCCTGGGCGAGATCCTGGCGCAGTTGCGCGATCTCGGCCAGCGCACCCTGCTTTTCCATTTCCAGGTTCTCGGCGAACTGGATCATGTCGTGCAGCTCGGTGCGCGCGGCATCGGCTTCGCGCTCCGCGTTGGCCCGCACGACGTACGCGTCCTGGGCCGCACGTTCGGATTCGGCGAGCGCTGCGCGCGCGGCATCGTTCGCGGCCCAGGCCTTGTCCAGGTGGTGCGAGATGTAGTCGTCGAACACGTTCGGCTGGATGCCGAAGCTGGCCAGCAGTGCCGCGTGCTCCTCGGCCACGTAATAGCGATTCAAACCGTCGAACCACGCGTAGCGGTAGCGCCGGTCCGTGACCAGGTGTTCCCAGCTGGCGTGGTTCGTTTCGCGGCTGTTCGGCAGGGTCGCCTCGATCACGAGGACCCACGGGCGCCAGCGCTCGAAGTCCATGCCGCGCAGGACTTCGCCCTCGAAGCCTTCGACGTCGATTTTCAGGAAGTGGACCTCGCCGCGCACGTGCTCTTCACACACGTCCGCCAGGGTGCGCACGGGCACGGCGAGTTCGGCCACCGCATGGCCTTCGGCGCGGTGCAGGTCGGCGACGCTGCGTTCGGGCGACGCCCAGCCGCGCACGGCCGGCACGTCGTACAGGGTCAGCGTACCGGCTTCGCTGCCGGCGGCGACGGCCAGGTTGATGTCGCCGGGGCGTTGCTCGTCGAAGGCGGCGATGTGCGCCGGCAGCGGTTCGATGTTGATGCCGCGCCAGCCGGCGTCGTAGAACGCTTTCGTGACCGAGTGCTCGACCGGGTCGTTGGCGCCCACGTCGATGTAGAAGCCGTCCCGGATGTGCCCGAGCGCGCGCCACAGCAGCACGTCCTCGTTGTTTTGGGCGTAGGAGATGAATCTCATGTGCGTTGGATGTCGACGGCCGGGTCGAGCCAGGCCGATCCTTCGAAATACGGACGGCGCATGTTCACGACCGTGAACACGAGCGCCAGGTCGCGCCATTCATAGTTGTTGACGAGGTGCGTCTCGGTGCTGACGATGGCCGTCGCCACCGAATAACTGCCCGGCCCCAGGTTCATCGGGAAGGCGAAGCGGTACACGACTTCCTCGCCGGCCGCCACGTCGTCCAGCGGCAGCTCTTTCAAATGCGTGTTGGTGCCGTACATCGGCTGCCCCAGGCGGTCCTTGATCATGTAGCCGAGGACCATGCGCGGGATCGCGGCGCTGGTCTTGACCGTCACCTGCAGCGTGACGGGCGCGCCGACGTCGACGACTTCCACGCGCTCGCCCTGCTCGTCCAGCAGGGCGATGTCGGCCACCGTCGCCTCGCCCGTGCCGGACACGGTCTGCACCTTGCCCGTTTCCGTCGCCTGCAGGCGCACGGTCGCGTTTTCCCGCTCGGCGATCAGGGCGTTGTAGTAATCCATGATTTCCTCGGGCGCGCCTTCCTTCGCCAGGCGGCCGCCGTCCAGCAGCAGGGCGCGGTCGCACACGGACTGGATCGCCTGCTTGTCGTGCGAGACGAGCAGCAGGGTCGTGCCCTGCTGGCGGTAGCGGCGGATACGGTCGAAGCTCTTGTGCTGGAAGTAGGCGTCGCCCACGGACAGGGCTTCGTCGACGATGAGGATGTCGGGCCGGCGCGCGGTGGCGACGGCGAACGCGACGCGCATCTGCATGCCGCTCGAGTACACGCGCACGGGCTGGTCCATGTAGTCGCCGATCTCGGCGAACGCCTCGATCTCCGGCATCAGGGCGGCGATCTCCTCGACCGTCATGCCGAGCAGCTGGCCGGCCATGTAGACGTTCTGGCGGCCCGTGAAATCGGGATGGAAGCCCATGCCCAGTTCCAGCAGCGCGGCCACGCGGCCTTCCATGAAGACGGAACCTGTCGTCGGCTGCGTCGTGCCGGTGATCAGCTTGAGCAGGGTGCTCTTGCCCGCGCCGTTGATGCCGATGAGGCCCACGGCTTCGCCCGGCGCGACGGAAAAGCTCACGTCGCGCAGCACCCATTTCAGCTTGTGGCGCGGGCGGCCCGGCAGCATCCATTCCGCCAGGCGCGACCAGCGCGTCGGATACTGCTTATACGCCTTGCCCAGGCTTGTCACGACGATCGCGCCCATCAGAGTTCATCCACCATCTCGCCGGCGCGGCGGCGGAACAGGCGCAGGCCGAACAGGCACAGGACCACGGCCAGCACGAACACGGGGAACAGCGCGCGCCAGTCGGGCGCCGTGCCCTGTACGAGCACGGCCTGGTAGGCGTTAATGACGCGCGCCATCGGATTGAAGTCCAGCAGCGGGCGTACGTCGGCCGGCAGGATCGTGGCCGGATAGACGATAGGCGTGAGCCAGAACCAGAACTGCATCGCGATCGTGACGAACTGGCCCACGTCGCGGAAGAACACGTTCAGCACGCCCGCGATCATGCCCAGGCCGATCGCCAGCAGCACCTGCACGGCGAGCACGGGCAGGATGGACAAATAGATCCAGCCGGGGAACGAGCCCGAGGCGACGAGGAAGACGGTGAACAGCCCGAAGATGATGGCAAAGTTGAGCGTCGCGGACAGCACGACGATCAGGGGCAGGCAGATGCGGGGAAAGCTGACCTTCTTGATCAGGTTGGCCTGCTCGATGAACATGCCCTGGGCGCGCGCGACGATCTCCGCGAACAGCCCCCATGTGAGGACGCCCGCGCACAGCCAGATGCTGTAGGCGTAGCGGGAGTCTGCCGCGCCGGGCAGCCTGCTGTGCATGACTTCAGAGAAGATCACCGTGTACACGACGATCATCGCGAGCGGCGACAGCAGGGACCACAGCGCCCCCAGCACCGCATTGCTGTACTTCGACTGGAATTCGCGCTTGACGCTGCCCAGCACGAAGCCGCGGTAGGCCCAGAGGCCGCGCAGCATCAGCGGAGAGATCATGGCGCGGTCCCGGCAGGCCGCGCCTCGGTGGAGTACGTCGGGTGGTTCTTCATAAAGTGGCAAGGCCCAGTGAGCGCAAGATTATACTCTACGGTTCCGCCACACAAATTAACAGAGTTGTAACGAAATTCAGCGCGGATGTATGCCCGCAGGCTGGCCTTGGGCCGCCTCGGACGGGCTCCCGCGGCGCAACCGGCGCCGGATGGCGCGCAGCGCCGGGGCTTCCACGAAGTGCCAGCTGAGCACGGCGAGGATCACGGTCACGACGAGACCCAGCGCCAGCAGCCGCAGATGGCCCAGCGGCGCGAACGCCGTGCGCAGCATCAGCAGCACCGGCCAGTGGTAGATGTAGATGCCGTACGAGTAATCGTGGCGCTGCACGTGGCGGGCGAACGGCGGCCGCGCGGTGCCGACGGCGAGCGCGGCCGTGCCGGCCACGAGGAAGATGCCGAACCACGTGAGCGGGCTCGGCGTCAGGGCCTGCGAGCGCGTCCAGTCCAGCGCCACCAGCGCCAGCGCGCACGCGACGTGGCGCCAGCCGATGCGCAGGTCGCGTCCCAGCGTGTGCACGACCATTCCCGCCAGGAACAGCGACCACAGCCGTACTTCCCAGATATAGCCGCCCAGCACGTCCGGAAACAGGTTCGCCGCCGCCAGCAGGAACAGCGCCGCACCGCGCATCCACGTGCGCAGCGGCAGCGCAGCGGAGAGGCCGACGAGCGCGACGACCACGTACATGCGGCCTTCCCAGTACAGCGTCCACAGCGGACCGTTCAGCGTTTCGCCGCCGAATACGCCGGGCAATTTCAGTTCCTCCGGCGGGATGATGTAGCGCAGCCAGTGCAGCACGGTGTTGCCGAAGATGTAGCGCCACGGGGCCGCCGTCGCGAGGCCGCGCCAGCCCGTGTCCGAGAACAGGCCGACCGACAGCACCGTCATCAGGAGCAGGCACACGAACAGGCCGGGCACGATGCGCGCCACGCGGCGCAGCACGTAGCGGGGGAGGTGCGGGTCGCGCTCCCAGCTCTGGCTGATGAAGATGCCGCTGATCAGGAAAAAGACGCCGACGGCCAGCGCGCCGAGGTCCGTGTGCGGCGCCAGTAGCGGGCTGACCGGGTCGGACGCGCCGGGGCGCGCGGAATTCATCGGAAAGGCGTGGAACACGACGACGAGCGTCGCGCAGACGAGCCGGACGAGATTGAACCCGTTGTCGTGCGAGGCGGTGGCCTGGTCGAGGGTGCGGGGACCCGTGCGTGGATCCGTGTGTAATTCCATCCTAGGCGCCCTGCACGAGTTTCTGCAGGCCGGCCGGATCGAGGATGACGAGGCGGTTCGATTCCTTTTGCACGATGCCTTGCTGGACGAGGCTCAGCAGGGCGCGCGTGACGGTCTCGCGGCTCGTGTTGATCATGTTCGCGATGTCCTGGTGCGTGGGCAGGTTGTCGATCACGGCATGATCGTTGCCCCCTGGCTTTTGCAGCAGCGACAGATACGTGTAGATGCGGCGCGCCGTATTGTTGATGCTGAGAACCGCGCGGAATTCCGAGTCGCGCTGGATCTTTTGCGCCAGGTGCCGGAGCATCTGCCGGGCGACGCTGGGCGAGTGCGAGAACAGGTGCATCGCGGTCGTGGCGGGCAGGAACGCGAGGAGCACGTCGGACGTCGCCACCACCGAGGCCGAGCGGGTCGAGTCGTTGATCAGGGCGATTTCGCCGAAGAAGTCACCCGGGGACAGCATGCGCAGGCCGATGGCGCGGCCGTCTTCCGTGATGTCGACCACCTGCAGCTGGCCGGACAGCAGGAACAGCAGCGCGTCGCCGTTGCCGCCCTTGTGCAGCACGACCTCGCGCTTGTTGAAGTGGCGGATGCGGATTTCGGCGTTCACGCGGCGCATCTCGTCGTCGTTCAGGTCGGCGAGCAGGGGGATCTTGCGCAGGTTGATCTGGATCTGGCTGGCTTCCACCGTGTCGTTGGCGGACGCATCGGAAGCTGCCAGGGTCTTGCTCGCGGACGTCATCGATGATCCTGTTAAGTTCGCCGGAGCGGGGTGCTCACGGGAGCTGCCATTGCAAGCTCAGCTGCAAAATCCGGTTATTGTACTGAAAGATCGATATGTTTTCGTTGTTTCGGACGCCGCGCGCTTCCAGGTGTAGCGTTTGTCCCTTGCCCAACTGATAAGACAGGTCCGCGCGCACCATCTGCGTACGCTGGGCGCGCACGGCGTCGATCAGCAGTTCGGGCGCATAGGGCAGCGCGCTGTCCCAGGTCTGGCGCGTGTAGCCGAGCTCAGCCGCGAAATTCTCGGACAGCGTGCGCTTGAGCATCAGGCTCGTGAAGTTGCCGTGGCGGTTGCCGCCGGGACGCTGGTCGCGCGCCTGGTCGCTCATCAGGCCGAAGCTGGCGCTGCCCGCCAGCGGGCCCTGGCGCCAGGTCAGCAGGGCCCGTCCTTCCAGCATCAGGGAATTGAAGTTGGTCAGCGTCAGGTAGTCGCTGTAGGTGGCGCCGGCGATCAGGTTGAGCTGGGCGCCGGCCGGCAGCGGCAGGCCCGGACTCACCCGCGCCTGCGCCTGGCCCTGGCGCTGGTACAGGCGGCCGCCCAGGCTCACCGCGCCAAGCGCGCCGCTGGCGTGCACGGTCCAGCGGCCGACGCGCCACGGCGATTCGACGCCGGCGTACAGGGCGGCGCTGTCGTACTGGCGCAGCGCGTCGTTGCGCCGCACCTGGTACTGCAGGTAGCCGATGGTGCCGTTGGGCGTCAGCTCGCGCAGGTGGTCGGCGCCGATCACGCTGTACTGGTCGGCGTGCGGCTCGAATTCCGGCAGCAGGGGCAGTTCGACCGGCCCGCCGCGGTCGACGATCAGCGACGACACGCTGGCGCCCTGGTTGACGTTGTGGTCGAAGCCGCGCCCCAGGGTCACGACGGTCGACCTGGACGGCGCCCATTGCTTGCAGCCGGCTTCGCGCGTTTCCGCGATGAGGGTCAGCAGGTCGCGCGAGGGGCTGAAGCGGGTTTCGATGATCGCGAACAGGCGCTCGGCCTCGTCGGCGTTGCCCAGGCCGCACTGGGTCAGGGCCAGTTCGAGGAAGGCGCCGGCATGCAGCGGCGATTGCTCGACGAGGCGGCGCAGCGTGGCCGACGCATCGTTGCGGCGGCCTTCGGACAGGGCCTCGAGCGCCTCGCGGTACAGCGCCTGCTCCGGGGTGTCGGCAGCGGCGTCTCCGCTGTCCGCCGCGCCGGCGGCGTTGTCGGCCGCCCGTGCCGGCGCGTACGCCAGAGAGAGCGCGAGCGCGCACGCCAGCATGGCCGGCGGCCAGGCGGTCTTGCGTGGGAATGTCATGCCGCCGGCCCCGTGGTGACGGAGGCCGCCGTGTGCTGCGTACTGCCCGGTTGATGCATGCTGTCTTGCAAAGTAAAAACGTTAATGAGGTGTTCCTTGCCGCGCAGGCGGCGTTCGCCCAGCGGCAGGAAACGATGCCGGCGCGCCCGTTCGACCGTACCCGGACCGATGATGACGTCATGGGGATAGTCGCGCGCCGCCTGTTCCAGCCGCGAGGCGGTGTTCACGCTGTCGCCCACGGCAGTATAAATGCTGCGGAAGCTGGTGCCGAAGTCGCCGGCCATGGCCGGGCCGCTTTCGATGCCGATGCGCACCCGCAGCGGCGGGCGGCCGGCGCGTTCGCGCGTCGCGCTGAAGACGCGCACCCGCGCGACGATCTCGCGCGCGGCGTCCAGCGCCAGGTCGGCGTGCTGGTCGACCGGGAGCGGCGCGCCCCAGAACGCCACCAGGCCGTCGCCGGTGTACTTGTCGAGGGTGCCCTGGCGTTCGATCACCGGGCCGGTCAGGCAATCCAGGAAATCGCGCGTGAGCCGCGCCGCTTCCTCGACCGGCAGCGACTCGACCTGGGCGGTATAGCCTTCCATGTCGGCGATCAGCGTGGTCACGTCGAGCTGGCGCGGCTGCAGCGGATCCTCGAGGTCACTGCGCAGCAGTTCCGCCACCACCGCGGGGGCGACGTACTGGCGCAGGGTCAGCAGCAGGCTGCGCGACCGGCGCTGCGTCAGCTGCCACTGGTACGGCACGGCGCTGGCCA